>JBKJNA010000020.1:0-36832 GCA_046596195.1 Acidimicrobiales bacterium
CCGCTCCTACGCCGAGCTGGCAGCCCACTACGGCTGCCTGGTCGATCCGGCCCGGGCCCTCAAGCCCAAGGACAAGGGCTGTGTTTCACACTGCACCTCCTGGGTTGGTTGCGACACCGGTTTCGCCGTTTGCCCTGCTCTTTGGCGGTCGTCCGACCTTGTGGCGGGGCGGAACGGCCGGCACCCGGTAGTAGCACGAGCCCTTGTCGTTGACGGGCTCTCCTTTGATGCGGCCCTCGTGGTGCCACTTCTTGACGGTGCTCGTGCACACGGCCATCCGGGCGGCTGCCTCTTCCAGGGGAACCAGGCCCCGGGCGGCGAGGCGCTGCTCGCGCCCGGTGATCCCGTGGTTGACGCGGATGTGGCGAACCATGCCGGCATGGAACGCCTGGCCCGTGCCCGACACGATGCCGGCCTCGTTGAGCGCATCGGCGACGCCGCGTTCGGTGTGGTCGTCGAGGAGGCGGTCGACCTCGGCGATGACGGCGGCCGGCGTGCGCCGGGCCTCAGGCGCGCTCAGCCCGACGGCGACATGCAGGCTCTCGGTCTGGCCGCCCTTGAGGCGAACGTGCACGACGATGTCGTGGTCGCGCACGAGGGTGACGTCGGCGACGAGGAGGCGGACCATGCGCTTGCGCTCCCGCTGGGGGGTGCGCGGATCGGACCACAGGGCCGGGAAGTCCGATGCCAGCGCGGCGATGCGGGCCTTGTCGGAGTCGCCGAGCGGAACCGCCCTGGCGCTCTGGCGCTCGTAGTCCTCCTGGGCCCGGGTGAGGGACCGCAGCGCCTCGTTCCAGTCGGCCTCGAGGTTGGCGGCCACCAGTCGGTTGTCGGGATCGACGGCCAGGTAGCGACGCCGGGCCTGCTCGGCTCCGTGGCGAGCCCGTTCCACATGCTGGCGGCGTAGGCCGTCCGCCTCGGCCGCCCTGCCCTCGAGTTCGGACTGCACCGCCAGGGCGACCTCGAGGGCGACCGGCGTGACGGTGGCCAGCAGCAGCTCGCCGACAGCGGCATCGACGCCCGCGCCGGCCACCACCGAACACGCCGGCGTGCCGTTTTCGATCCCCTCCCGCTGGCAGCGATACTCGGGCAGGGTCTCACCCCGGCGGTGGTGATAGCGCACCGTCATGCGTCCTCCGCAGCGCCCGCACAGCACCAGGCCCTGCAGCAACGCCGGCCCCTCCCGGGGCGGGCTGGCCCGGCGCTGCGCCCCGTGCGCCTGGGCGCACTCGGCCAGGCGGGCCAGGTTCTCCTCGTAGGTGGCCCAGGTGATGTAGCCGGCATGGGCGTCGGGGATCAGCGCCGTCCACGCCTCCCGGGGCTGGAGGCTGTGACGGGTGCGCCCGTCGGGACCACGGCGCTGGCGGCGCCGGCCATAGGCGAAGGCGCCGGCGTAGCGGGGGTTGTGCAGGACGGCCAGGACCCGGTGGTGGCGAAGCGGAAACCAGCCCAGGGTGCCCTTGTTCGGTCCCTTCTGGATCCGGGAGGGGAACAACAGCTCCTCCGCCGCGAACACCTTGACCGTGGCCGTGGCCGTGCCGGTGCGGGCGAAGGTGGCGAAGAGGTGGGCGACCGCATCACGCACGCCCTGGTCGGGGTCGAGGACCACCTTGGTCGAGGAGTTGTAGACGAGGCCGACCGGAAGCGGCATGACCAGCTCGCCGCTGCGGGCCTTGGTGAGCTGGCCGCCGCGCAGGCGGGCGGTGAGGAAGTGCAGCTCCGCCTCCGACAGCGTGCCCTTCAGTCCGAGCAGCATCCGGTCGTTGAAGGCGCAAGGGTCATAGAGGCCGTCCTCGTCGAGGATCAGCGTCTCGCTCAACGCGCAGATCTCCAGCAGCCGTTGCCAGTCGGCGTTGTTGCGGGCCAGGCGTGACACCTCCAGGCCGATCACCACCCCGGCCTTGCCCATCCCGACGTCGGCAACCAGGCGCTGGAATCCCGTGCGTCCCTCGGCGCTGGCCCCCGAACGCCCGAGGTCCTCGTCGATGACCACGACCTGGTCGATGGCCCAGCCGAGCGCCACCGCCCGCTGGCGCAGCGCGTACTGGCGGTCGGTGGAGGTCGTGTTCTCTATGACCTGGCGAAGCGTGCTCTGGCGCACGTAGAGATAGGCGCCCCGGCGCAGGTGGTCGGCGCTCACCTTCTCGGCCGCGTGCTCGCCCATCACCTACGCCCCCGCACAGGCGAGCGCCATGGCCGCCAGCACCCCGACGACCCCGGCCGGCGGTCCGGAGCTGGCCGGTGCCGCGGGCGACGGCTGGACCGGTGCGCACGCCCGCCAGCCCCGCATCCATGCGGCCATGCCGTGGGACACAACCAGCGCCGCCCCGAGCCCGGCGCGAGCTGGGCCCTCGGCCACGGCCACGGAGCGGAGGGACTCATAGCGGCTCGTGAGATCGTCGGTGTCACTGCGACGGGCATCGCCGTCAGTCGCTTTTGGGCCGTGGCGGACGCGCCAGCGCCCGCTCGATGGACCGGGGATGCACCGCCAACCCGAAGTCCTGCGCCACCCGCTCCACCAGATCCCCCGTCCGCAGCGTCGGGTCCTCGGCCAGAGCGGCCCGCAGGACGGCGACCACCTCGTCGCTGAGCTTGTGGGCCCGGCGAGGGCCGGGCCGGGCCCGCAACAGCCCGGGGAGACCCTCGGCGTCGAGGGCCGCCGCTGCCGCGTACCAGCTCGGGCGGGAGAAGCCGAACGCCGCCGCGCTGGCCGACACGTTGTCGTCGCCCAGCCGGACACGGCGCACCATCTCGTAGCGGACCTGGACCAGATCCCGGGCGTCGAGGAACTCCGAGGCCGCGAACTCGGCGTCGGTCACCGCCTCGGGGCGAGGGTTCAGCGCACGGGCGTCCCGCAGCGCCTCCTCCTTCGGGTCCCTACGAGCTCTGGCCATCGGCCCTCACCTCCGGTACTTACATGTGTGTAAGTACCATTATGCCCATACTGTCTGAGCAGTCAAGTACCTGTTCGAGAAATCCCAGCGCTAGCAGCCGATCTCAGCCGCTTCGGCGCCGAAGTCGCCCCGGGCCTCTCACTCCACGGCGTAATTGGCATTACGATTAGGGCGTAGTTGGCCTTACACCGCTGACGAGGGCGGACAGCGGAGCCCTTCCAGAAGCGAGGCCAGCGCCAGCAGGTCATCGACCCGCAGGGCGCAGCGTCCGGCGGACATGACGACGAAGGGGTCCTCGGGGTCGACGTCGGTCCAGCCGGCGGGAACACTGCGAAGCTGGCCGTCGTCGCCGAAGAAGAAGACTCGGTCCTCGGCCCAGTTGTTCTTGCGCACCATCAGGTCGAACTCCCGACCAGCAAGCGGGTGGAACGGGTGCGTGATTCGCACCCGTTGTTGTCCAGCCGCCCGATCAGGCGCAATCGACGGGTCATGCCAAGCCACGCGTCGAGCGGCCCATGCCCTACGTGCGCGACTCCTACTGGCGGGGACGGCAGTGGGCCAACGTGGCCGACATGCAGGCAGGGGCGGCGGCGTGGTGCGCGGAGGTGGCCGGCGTGCGCTCGCACCGCTCGCTGGACGGGGCGTCGCCGCTGTCGATCTTCGAGGCGCTGGAGGCGCCTGTGCTGATGGCCCTGCCCCGCCAGGTGTTCGAGCTGGCCTCGTGGTCGAACCCCAAGGTCGGTGTCGACTGCCACGCCAAGGTTGGCCACACCATCTACTCCGTCCCGTGGCGCCTCATCGGCAAACGCCTTGACGCCCGGGAGGGCGATCGCAGCGTCGAGTTCTTCGACGACGGCGACCTGGTCAAGACCTGGCCCCGGGCGGAGCGAGGCAAGCGGACCGACAACGCCGACTACCCACCCGACAAGATCGCCTTCTTCATGCGCACCCCGGTGTGGTGCCGGCGCCGGGCGGCGGAACTGGGATCGGCGGTGTCGGAGCTGGTCAACTCGTTGTTGGAGAACCAGGCCCTGCACCGCCTGCGTGCGGCCCAGGGGGTGGTGGGACTGGCCGACAAGTACGGCGCTGCCCGCCTCGACGCCGCGTGCCGCCGCGCCATCGCCGTCGGCGATCCCGGCTACCGCACGGTCAAGGGCATCCTGGCCGCCGGCACCGAGCATGACGGCGAGGTCGAGCCCACCGCTCCGACGGCGCCGGCACACCTGCACGGCCGCACCGGTCTGTTCGAGCATCTGGGCGAAGGCGCGGCGGCCGGATGACCAAGACCCATCAACTCGAAGCCACGCTGCGCTCCCTGTCGTTGTCAGGGATGCTCGAGACCATCGAGGCCCGCCTCGCCCAGGCGCACGCCGGCGAACTCGGCCACGTCGAGTTCCTGCAGACCCTGTGCGAGGACGAGCTGTCTCGGCGGGATGCGGCCGGCATCATCCGCCGGGTGCGGGCGGCGCACTTCGAACAGACCTGCGCCATCGAGGACTACGACTTCGCCTACAACCCCAAGGTGCCGGCCGCCCTCATCAGGGACCTGGCCACCCTGCGCTTTGTGGAGGCGGGCGAGTCGGTCATCCTCCACGGGCCGGTCGGCGTGGGCAAGACCATGGTCGCCCAGGCCCTCGGCCACCACGCCTGTCGGCGGGGCCACGCCGCGCTGTTCACCAAGACCTCCCGCCTGCTGGCCGACCTCGCCGGCGGACATGCCGACCGGAGCTGGGAGAGCAGACTGCGGCGCTGGTCGCGCCCGGCGGTGCTGATACTCGATGACTTCGCCATGCGGGACTTCACCGTCTCCCAGGCCGACGACCTCTACGAGCTCGTCACCGAACGGGCCTCGCGCTCCACCATCTTCACCGCCAACCGCCAGGCCTCGGACTGGTACTCGCTGTTCCCGAACCCGGTGGTGGCCGAGTCGATCCTCGACCGGGTGGTCAACACGGCGCATCACGTCGCCATGGTGGGCAAGTCCTACCGGCCCAACAAGCGGCCCGGTGCCGCCCCGGGCCGCAAGCCATGAGCGGGCCGACCGGCGACGTCCTCACCTGCGCGGCGGCCGACTGCGACGAGCCGGTTGCGCGCAACGAGGGACGAGGCCGCCCCCGGATCTACTGCTCGCCAGGATGCCGACCGGGCGGGGTGCGCCGGGGCGTCGGTGGGCTCGTCGTCGAGGTCGACCACGAACCGACGTCGGACTACGGAAGGCCCACCGGGCGCATCTGGCGGGTGCAGCTGCGACGGGCAGAGAACACCGTGGTGGTCGCGTCCGAGCTCGGCCGACCGTCCGCCGATCACCTCGCCGGTCAGATCGCCGGACTGCTCAATCCGCGCCGACGGGCAGGCGGAGCCGCCGTGGAGTAGACCCTCGTCCCGACGGAGCCCGGTGCTGGATTAGTTGAACGACGGGCTGCGGGATAACGGCGGCGTTGACAGGCGTCACAGTGACGGCTGGCGGAGTCGACAACGGGAGCGACCAACATCACGCCATCGCCGGAGGCTGAGCCGTCAGGCGTCACAGTGACGGCGGGGCCGGAGCGGTATCGGGTCGTTCAGCACGACCAGAGCCACCCGGCCGACCGAACGCCCCGCTTGACCCCGCCGGGGACCACAGGCATCATCAGCTTGCCAACGCTGACAACCCCGGACCCGGTCCCATGCCACTGGCGGACGGGTGGTCCCATCAAGCTGGCGGACGACAGCGGGACCGCTGCTGCACTCGATCGACGAAAAGCTGAAGTCAGATCCCTGGGTGACAGGTATGTCCAGCCCGGTGGTCGGGACCAGCGTCGGCGCACGACTCGGTGTCCCCACGGTCGACGTCAGGCCGACGACATCGATCGACACCCTGCCCTTCGTCCCATCTTGTGTGTCGGGCGGCGCAGCGCCCGCCGGTGCCATGGTGACGAGCGGGGCGATGAATGCTGCCGCGGCGAATAAAAGGGTTCTCCGCATGAGTTCGTGGGCCTCTCTTGTCGGGATCCGACGGCTCCAAGCGCGCCGGCCACGGCCTCTACCCGTTCTTCGGAGAGAGCAATCCACACAAAAAGGCTCTTGACGGCGGTCGCTGTGGAAGATCACCAGCTTCGGGGTCGGGGATCGTCTTCCGCCACCGGCCCGGACAGCGGCCGGCGAGACCGGCACGGACCATCAGGCGGGCCACTCGACTGCGGCCGCAGTGGACGCCCTCCTCGCGAAGCTGGGCGTGGATCGTCGGCGCGCCGTAGATGCCCTTCGACTCGGCGTCTCGCCGGCACGGGACTGTTGGTGCAGGCGGTTCGTGGATAGATGATTCGCCAGTGAGTTCGGCGTCGCTCACCGCCCGGCGGTGGGGACTGATCGACACGGCTCGCTCAGCCGGACGGATGTTCTGGCGGAGTGGACCTGTGCCTTGAGCCCGGTGCTGGGGGCGGTGTTCGTGGCCGAGATCGGCGACGTCTCCCGCTTCGCCTCCCGCCGCCACCTGTGCTCGTGGGCCGGGCTGACCCCGACGCGCTGCGAGTCCGGCACGACGGTGCACCGGGGCCACATCTCCGAGCAGGGATCGCGCTGGGCGGCAGTGGAGGCGGTGGCCCGCCAGCGAGGCGCCACGGCAGTGCGGTTCTACCACCACCGGGTGGCCGAGCGGCGGGGACGCAACATCGGGCGGGTGGCGGGCGCCCGCCAAGCTTCTCACCCTCGTCTACTACGGCCTGTGTGACGGGGAGGTCCGTTGCCTGATGGAGTCGTTCGGCCGCAGCCAGGCTGGCTCAATCAGATGCTCGGCCTCGCCGCCCAAGGCGGGGGCCTGACCAGCAACGAGCTCGCGCCGGGCTGCGCCCGGTCCGTTCACCCCGTCTAGCCGTCGTTCACCCGGCGCGCTCAGCCGGTTCCAGAGACCGCCCTAAGGGGACTGTCCGAGGGGCCGATGTTGAATGAATGTTGAATGTGGCGGCCACTTCGGAGACGAGCCGGGGGGGGGGTTTCACCGCCCTGACCTGCCTGTATACGGAGAGCGGGCGACGAGAATCGAACTCGCGTTCTCAGCTTGGGAAGCTGACCGGGGTCCCTTTTCGACAAGCGTGTAATTCATAAACTGGCAGGTCAGCCGCTATTTCGGTTGTCCTCCGGTTACCGCCACTGACCGCCATGGGCCACTCGTTGTGGCCCGTTCGTGGCCCGAAACGGACATCGGCGGTGCCGACGCCACCCGGCTGGCATCATGGAGACATGCCGCGCTACTGGCACCTCGATCGCTACCCGGGCAAGCACGTCGCCATCGACATGCGCACCGACGAGGTCGTCCTGGTGGCCGACACCCCACAGGAACTCGAGGCACAGATCCGGGCCCAGGGCCTCAAGCACGTGGCCACCATGCGGGCGCCCACCGAAGACGAGCCGCTGTTCGTCGGCGGCCACTGACCCCGGGCCGGTGCCGGCGTCGTTCCCCTGGCTGTACCCGTATACGGCCGAGAGGCACCCGTGGCGGAACCATGAGGTGCTCCGGCCGGTCGTGCCCGTGAGCCTCGTCGGCGCCGACCTTGTGACGGCGCCGCGTATCGGCCTGGTCGACACCGGCGCCGAGAACGTCCTCGCCGCCGAATGGCTCGCCGACCTAGCCGGCGTGGACATCGCAGCCAGCGCCGATGTCGCGCTGATCGGAATCGGCGGCCAGACCGCCGAGGTTCGCTTCACCGAGGTCGAGACGCGGCTCTACGGGCCGGACGTCGGCGAGGAGTACGTCTCTTGGCGGTGCGACGTCGGCTTCGTGCCGGGATGGAAGGCTCCCTTTGCGCTCGTCCTCGGCCAGTCCGGCTTCCTCAACAGGTTTACGGTCACCTTCCACCGGGGCGCCGCCACGCTGGCGATCGAGGAGTGGGAAGCCTTCGACGCCCGCTTCGGCACGGGGGCCACGGACTGACGCCGGCTCGCGCAGGCTTATGGTGGCGGCGCAGCGGCGGCCCGGCGACGGCAGGCAGAGCGGCCGCGTTGGCAGGAGTTGGGGGTGGACGGTGTAGTTGGGTATCGGCATCCACTCCACGTGCTCGGGCAAGATGCGTTGCGTGAGCAAGAAGCGGAACCACGGCCCGGGTCGGCTCAAGGAGATCCGCTGCACTGGCGCGGGAACTGGGTCGGGCGTGTACCCGTTCTCGATTCCGGCGATCGCGGCTCTCGATCAATTGGACGTCGGACCGAGCGTGACGTTCTTCGTCGGTGAGAACGGGACAGGGAAGTCGACGCTGGTCGAGGCGGTGGCAGTCCGTTCGGGTCTCAACGCCGAGGGCGGTAGCCAGAACTTGACCTTTTCCACCCGATCCACCGAGTCGAACCTGCATAGCCATCTCGAGCTGGTCTGGCAGCGTCGCCCCAGCGCGGCGTTCTTCCTCCGCGCCGAAACGTTCTACAACACTGCATCTGCGTACGAGGGCGTCGGCATCGACGGCTACCACGAACGTTCACATGGCGAGTCGTTTCTCGACGCAGTACGTCGACAGATCCGACCTGGCGCCTTCGTCTTGATGGACGAGCCGGAGTCGGCTCTCTCGGTGTTGGGACAGCTCAAGTTGATGCGCGCCATGCACGACTTGGTGGAAGACGGCTCGCAGTTCGTCATCGCCACGCACTCGCCGATTCTGCTCGCCTTCCCTGGTGCATGGATCTACCAGTTGCAGCCGGACGGCATTGCAAGGGTCGCCTACGAGGACACGGACGTCGTTCAACTGACGAAGACGTTCCTCGATGGACCTGACCGATTTCTGCGACATCTATTTGCCGACGAGTGACGGCCGCCGAGGGGAGGAGGCTAGATCGACGGTGCCGTAGAAGTCGATGACGATCGGGCCTCGCCCGGCAGGGGCCGTCACGCCTCCAGCGCGGTGAGGAAGGCGGCGCCCTCCTCGTCCGTGAGGTCGTCGATCACCATCTTGTCGTGGGGCGGGAGCGGGCGAGCGCGCCGGAGCATCTCCTCGGCCGGGAACTCGAGACCGCTGCTCGGGTTCGGGTGAACGGGCTCCGACACCACCACCACCACCACCAAGTCTACGGCTGTCGCCGACGATGACCTGGAGGAGGCAACCCGGCGAAGGGCCTCAACGGACTGAAATTCCTCGCGAGATACAGAACCACCACCGGCCTTGTTCTGTATCGAACCGAAACTGCCACATCAACAGACGGGTGCATTGGGCCGGGCGGGACGCCGGCCGTGATGCGCGTGACGACCATCAAGGCCCGCGCCCACGGCGTGAAGGCCATGGTCGACTACTACGCCGGCCTGGCCGCGGACCAGGCGCGCCGCGACGGGATCAGCCGGGGCCCGGTCGACTACTACCTCGACCCGGCCGAGCCACCGGGGCGGTGGTGGGGCGCCGGCCGGGCGGCGCTCGGCCTTGGTGCAGAGGTGAGGCCCGAGGAACTGGAGGCGCTGCTGCTGGCCCGCCACCCGGTCACAGGCGCCGCCCTGGGCCGGGGCTACGGGGCCGACTCGGCCCGAGCTTTCGATGCCTGCTTCTCGGCCTCGAAGTCGGTGTCGGTGCTGTGGGCTCTGGCCGATGACCCCTTCGTACGCGCCGAAGTGGCCGCTGCCCACGACACCGCCGCCGACGCCGCCCTGGAGTGGTTCGCCCGCCATGGGGCGGTCACCCGCCGGGGCCGAGACGGCGTCCACCAGGTCGACACGCAAGGCGTGGCGGTGGCGGTGTTCCGCCAGCACACCAGCCGCAGTGCCGATCCCCAGCTCCACACCCACGCCATCGTGGTGGCCAAGGTGCAGGACCCCACCGGCAAGTGGCTCTCCCTCGACGCCGGGTTCTTGAAGCACCAGCAGCGCTCGATCGGCTGGATCTACGCCTCGGCCCTCCGCTCCGAGCTCACCGCCCGCCTGGGCGTGGCCTGGGGCGCCGTCACCAACGGCCACGCCGACATCGACGGCGTGCCTGCCGAGCTGCTCAAGGTGTTCTCGGCCCGGGCCGCCCAGGTGAAGCAGCGCCTTGGCGACTTGGTCGCCGACTGGGTCGAGGCCCACGACGGCGCCGAGCCCGACGCACGCACCCTCTACCGCCTGGAGCGGCGGGCGGCGCTGGAGAGCCGGCCGGCCAAGCTGCCCGTGGGTGACGCCGAGGCCCTCCGGGCCGACTGGCGCCGCCAGGCCGCAGCGGCCGGCGTGGAAGGCCTCACTCTGTCCACCACTGCCGCGGAGTTGCCGGGGATGGCCGTCGTCGACCGGGACACCATCGTGGCCGAGGTCCTGGCCCGGGTGGCGGCCGGGTCCTCCACCTGGCTGCATGGCGACCTGAGCGGGCAGATCGCCACCTTGCTCCCTGCCGGCTGCGCGGCCTCGGCCGAGGATTTGGTGGACCTGGTCGACGAACTGACCGCGCTGGCCGCCGCGCGCTGTATCGAGCTGCAGCCCGAGGTGCCGTCCGGCGTGCCCCGCCGCCGGGACGGGCGACCGGTCACCGAGCACGTCACCGACCGCCATCTCACCACCGCCGCCATCCTCGACCAGGAAACCCGGCTACTGGACTGGGCCCGCTCTGCCGCCACACCGCCGGCCGGACCGGCGCCCGAGGGCGACGAGGCCCAGGCAGCTTCGGCCGAGGCGGTGGCCGGCGAGGAACGCCTGGTGCTGGTGGTGGGCCCGGCCGGCTCCGGCAAGACCACCACCCTCGGCACCGCCGCCCGCCTCCTTGCCGCCCAGGATCGCCCGGTGATCGGGCTGGCACCGTCGGGCAAGGCAGCCGACGTGCTCGGTGCCGAGACGGGCTGGCCGACGATCACTCTGGCCAAGCTGCTCGCCGACCACGCACGTCCGGGCGTTCGGCCGCTTCTGGCCGGCACCTCGGTCGTCTTGGATGAAGCCGGAATGGCGAGCACCGACGACCTCGACGCCCTGGTGGGCCTGGTCGAGCGCAACGGCTGGCGCCTCGTGTGCGTGGGCGACCCGGCCCAGCTACCGGCGGTCGGGCGTGGTGGGATGTTCGAGCTGTGGTGCGAGCGGGTGGGCGCCCACCAGCTGGACGCCGTGCGGCGCTTCGACGACAGCTGGCAGGCCACCGCCAGCCTGGCCCTCCGGCGGGGGGAGCGGGCGGCAGCCGCCGCCTACGCCGCCCACGGCCGCCTCGACACGGTCCATCCCGCACTGGTGGCCGACCGCGTGGCCCGCATCCAGGAGGTCCAGGCCGGCGCCGGCAACACCGTGGCCATCACCACCGCCTCGGCCGGAACGGCCCGGGACATCAACGTCGCCATCCAGCGCCGGCGCAACCCCCGCCGGGCGGGGCCGTCGCTCACCCTCGCCGACGGCACCCAGGTCTTCGCCGGCGACCGGGTCGCCACCCGGCGCAACGACCGCACGGTCACCGAGGCCGGACACGCCGTGCGCAACCGCCACACCTGGGACGTGGAGGTGGTGGGAGACGATGGCTCGCTGGTCGTGTCCCATCCGACGCGCGGGCGGGCCCGGCTGCTGGCCGGCTACGCCGCCCGGCACGTGGAGCTGGGCTGGGCCGTCACCGGCTACGGCATCCAGGGCGACACCACTGACCACGGCATCTGCGTGGTGGAGCCGTCGAGCAGCCGGGCGGGCGTCTATGTGGGCATGACGCGGGGCCGGGGCCGCAACGTCGGACTGATGTTGGACGCCACCGGCCTGGCCGACCCCGAGGAGGCCTTCGCAGCCGTCATCGCCCGGCCGGCCAACGCCGGCACCGCGCTCGAAACGCAGGCCCGGCTGGCCCGCGCCCTGTCGGCGACCGTCAGGCGCAGCACCTCGCCGCCGCCTGCCCGGGGGCCGGTCGACGCGGCCACTCGCCGCATCGGCCCGACGGAGCCTGCGCCGGAGGGGGCGGAGGCCTCGGCCCCCGGCTGCAACACTTCGGTGGAGCCGGCGCACGACCTGGCGGCCGGCGCCACCGGCCCGGCGGAGCCTTCTCTCGATCCACCCTCCGGCCACGCTGACCCGGCGGCTCCCGGATCGGACCCGCCGGAACGGGCGGTTGACGAGGAGGACCCGGTAGCGCGGGCGGTGCGCAACCTCCAGCGGTTGGACGGCCGCCGGCCGCCGGGAAGGGCCCGGCGGCGATGACGCCGATGTTCCTCGCGAGATCTCGTGGCCACGGGGGCCTCTGTGGGGTGACCATCGACAAAGGAGGACCATGCCGACCCGCCCGCCCCTCATCGACCTGCCCGCCGTCGCCGCCCGCCTGGGCGTGAACCATCGCTACGTGCGCCGGCTGGTGGCCGAGCGCCGCATCCCTCATGTCAAGCTCGGCTTCCTGCTGCGCTTCGATCCGGCCGACGTCGAGACCTGGCTGGACAACAGCCGGCGAGGCTGACGCAGACCCGACGTACCATCTCCGCCAGCGTCGCCGGCCCGCTTGTCACGGCCGTGCCTTTCCACCCGAGATGCCAGCCGTGCTGGCAGGGGGAGCCGAGGCATGGCGCGTCGAAGGACATCGGGGAGTGTGCGGCAGCGGCCGTCCGGTCGCTGGCAGGCCCGGGTGCGCGACCCGGTCAGCGGTCGCCTGACGTCGGTCGGCACCTTCGCCACCAAGGCGGACGCCGACCGGGCCATCGCTCTGGCCATGGCCGACCAGAGCAGGGCGGCATGGGTCGACCCGGCCCGGGGCCGCCTCCTGCTGGGCGACTACGCCAAGGCGTGGCTGGGTGAGCGACCACAGCTCCGGCCCAGGACGCGGGAGCTGTACGAGGGCCTCCTCCGCCTGCACGTGCTCCCGGGGCTTGCGGGCGTGGAGCTGGCCAGGATCACGCCGTCGGTCGTTCGTCGCTGGTACGCCGGCATGTTGCGGACCGGCCAGCCGGGCCCGTCCACGGTGGCCAAGGCGTACCGGCTCCTCCACGCCGTGCTGGCCACAGCGACGGCCGACGTGCTCATCGCCAAGAACCCGTGCGTGATCACCGGTGCCGGCGTCGAGCGGGCGCCCGAGCGCCAGGTCGTCACCGTGGAACAGGTCTGGGAGTTGGCCGACACCGTGGAGCCGCGCTACCGGGCGCTGGTGCTCACCGCCGCCTTCACCGGTCTGCGGCGGGGCGAGCTGTTCGGGCTTACCCGGGCCCGCGTCGACCTGCTGGACCGCACTGTCACCGTCGTCGAGCACGCCAGCAGCTGCGCGACGGCACGCTGGTGGTCGGTCCGCCCAAGACGGCCGCAGGCGTGCGCTCCGTAGCCCTTCCCGGCCCGCTCATCCCCGAGCTCGAGGCGCACCTCGCCACCTTCTGCGCCCCCGGCGCCGACGCCCTCGTGTTCACCGGCGAGAAGGGCGGCCCGCTGCGCGACGCCGTGTGGCAGGCGAAGTGGGCGGCCGCCCGCCGCACGCTCGACCTCCCGCACCTCCATTTTCACGACCTCCGCCACGTCGCCAACACTCTCACCGCTGCCTCGGGCGCCAGCACCCGGGAGCTGATGCACCGGATGGGCCACGCCTCGCCGGCCGCCGCCTTGCGCTACCAGCACGCCACCCGGGACCGCGACGCCGCCATCGCCGCCGCCCTGGGCCGTCTCATCGCCCGGCCCGAGGTTGAGCCTCCCGTGCCTTCGGATCGACTGGCGGGACGAACGACAGGTGGGTCTCTCGCGGGTTTAGGTCGCGACGTCACTCCCGCTCAACCTCTCTGAAGAGTCTCAGCGGAGCGGGTTGGGAAGCCCGGAGGCGTCCATGTCGCGGAGCTTCTGGTAGGCGAAGAAGAGGCGGCGGCCGGGCCACGACCACCGCGTTGCCGTTGTGCTGCGCCGGCCCGTGCTCCCTACGCCCTACCAGCGGCGGCGGGCCGGGTCTCGTGAGCGGACGAGGGCCACGAGCGCGCCGGCGCCGGCCACGAACAGCCAGCGCCGGTCGAACTCGGGCCGGGCCAGGCTGGGGATCCACGACCACCGCTCGGCCACGGAGCTGAGGGTGGCGAGGGCGAGCACGGCGCCCAGGGCGCTCGACACGCCCGGGGCCATCGGCCCGTCGCCGGCGGCGGCCGAGGCCAGGGCGGCGGCCGTTCCCGCCGCTGCCACCAGCACGGCCAGCGGGCCGGCCAGGGCGACGGGCGGCCCGCCGGCCGTCGCTGCCAGCACCAGCGCCGATCCGAAGCCGGCCATGAGGACCAGAGCCACGCCCACCGCCCGCAAGGCCCGGCGGGCGACGAGCGGGGTCGGTGACGGGGCGAGGATGTTGGCCGCCTGGTCGTCGGCGGCGAAGCCGGCGCCCGCGCCGGCGAAGAGGGCGGCCGCCTGCAGGGCCAAGGTGAGGTCGCTGCCACCCCGGGCGCGGGTGACGAGCGCCGGGAGCGCCGCCATGATCCCGAGGGCCGCCACCGCCAGCGGCACGGTGCGGGCGGTGACCGCCACCGCCTCCCGGTTCGCCCGCCCGGCGTGCCTCGTCAGGCCGTGCACGGCATCGGCTCGGCCGTGACCGCGGTGACCGGGCCGATGGGGGCCAGGCCCAGGGCGACGAGGAGGTCGTCGGTGGTGGTGGAGGCGTCGGTGAGATCGGCCCACCGGGTGTGGAGGACGCGGCGGACTGTGGCCTCGGGGAGCGCCAGCACGGCCCGGGCGGCGGTCAGGTCCTCGGGCGCCCAGGCCACGGGTGACGCGCCCAGGTCGCACCCGGGCCACGCCATGCCCCGGTCCTGCGCGGTCGGGGGCGGGGCGTCGTCGGGCACGTGGCCGGACCACGGGTCGTATGCACTGGCCAGGGTGCGGGCGTCATCGGGCGTGAGCCCCCGGGCCGCCAGCCAGAGGGCGACCACGCCGCGCCCCTGCCCGGCGACCACCGTGGGGAGGTCGCCGGCCCGAGGGCGGACGGGAAGGCCCACGGCGGCGAACGCGGTGGTCATGCGGGCCGCCGTCCGTGCCGACCCGCTGAGCCGGAACCCGAGGGGGAGAGCGTCCCGGCCGCCCACGCCCCGCCCGCCCAGGGCCCGGGCGACCTCGGGCCCGAGGTTGGCGAGGGTGCCGTCGAAGACCTGGCGGTGGACCACCGGCCCCTCCGCCTCGGGCGTGGCGGCCATCACCGGGGCCACCTCGGCGATCATGGCCCGGGCATAGGCGCCGTACTCGCGGTAGGCGCACACGCTGACCCGCCCGGCGTCGAGGCACGACTGGTGGCGCTCGGGCTCGGCCACGAGGGAGGCCAGCCGTGTCGCGCCGGCCTGGGAGACGGGCCGGGTCTGGGCGAAGCCGGCACCCGCCGCCACCAGGGCGACGACCCCGAGGACGGCCACCGTGCGCCGGCCGCCGTGGCGGGCGACCGCCAGCAAGGAAACCAGGGTGACGAGGGCCACCAGCCAGGCCAGGTGCCACCACACCGGCCGGATGGTGAAGAGCAGGTCGTGGGTCGGGTAGCGGGGCCACGTGGACACCTGGCGGGCATTGCTCCAGTGCGGCTCGCCGATGTTGCCCAGGCCGACGATCGGGAACAGGAGCAGGGCCACTGCCACCATGGGGACGAGCCGCCACGGCGCCCACCGGCCCAGAGCGACGCCGAGCGCGGCGCCGCCCGCCCCGAGGGCGAGGGCGGCGGCCACGTCGCCGAGGGCGCCGCCGTCGATGGGCCCGTACACCGCCCCCGCCCGCACCGCCGTCAGGCTCACGAACGCGGCGCAGAACACGGCCAGGGCGGCCGCCGGCACCCAGGCGGTGAGGAGGTGCCCGGCGGTGCGGGTGGCCTGGTCCAGCGGGCAGGCGTCGAAGAGCTCGTCGGCGCCGTCGCGCCGGGCGCGGGTGACGGCCCGATGGGCGGCGACCACGGCCATGCCGGCCATCGGGTGGGCCATCACCGTCAGGTCCGCGAAGACGAGGCGCCACGGCCGGTTGACGTCGTTGGGCGCCCCGACCCAGCCGAGCAGCACCAGCATGATGAAGCAGAAGCCGACGCCGGCCCCGAACCAGAGGTCGACCGGGAACCGAGCGGACTCGACCCGGGCCAGGGCGACCGCCAGGCGGCGGGGGGACGACGGCGACCGGGGAGCGGCGGTCACCGCCACCCCGGGCGGGAGCCCCACGGCCGCGACGGTGGTCGGGGCAGCCGATGCGCGACCCCAGTCCAACTCGGGCACGGTGCCGACCCGCGTCCCCCGTAACGTCACGACCAGCAGCGCCGCCACCGGCACGAGGACGAGCACCAGGCGCCCGCCGCCGCGCACGCCGCCGAACAGCAGGGTGGAGGCGGCGAAGACGCCGACGATGACCACCGCAGACCCCGAGAAGCGGCGCACGTCAGGCGGCCGGGGCGTCGGCGAACGCGCCCGTGAGGAGGAGGTAGCCGTCCTCGATGGTGGGCGCCACCAGGTCGGCGCCGGCCGGGGGGTCGCCCACGTGGCGCACGGCGCCCTCGGCGGTGACCCAGGCCAGTCCGGCGCCGGCCTGGCGGTGGTCGGCCACCCACACCCGCCCGTCTGCCAGCCGGGCCAGGTCCCGGGGAGCCCCTGCGAAGCGCACGGCGCCCGCCGTCAGCGCCACCACGTGGTGGCAAAGGGCGGCCACGTCGTCGGTCTGGTGGGTGGACAGCAGCACGGTGGCGGTCGGCTGGGAACCCAGCAGCTCTCGGAAGCGCAACCGCTGCTCGGGGTCGAGGCCTGCGGTGGGCTCGTCCAGCACGAGCAGGTCGGGCGTGCCGAGCAGCGCCTGGGCGATGCCGACCCGCCGGCGCATCCCGCCGGACAGGGCGCTGATGCGCTTGTGCAGCACCGGCTCGAGCCCGACGAGGGCGAGCACCCGGCGTACCTCGTCGTGGCGGGTGCGGCGATCGCCCCACTCCTTGAGGATGGCCACGTAGTCGACGAACTCGAAGGCAGTGAAGGCGCGATGGAAGCCGGGCTCTTGGGGCAGGTACCCGAGCCGGCGGCGGATGGCCAGGCGCCCGTCGGCCGTTCCGGGATCGTGGCCGAGCACCTCGACCGTCCCCGAGTCGGGTGCTGCGACGGTGGCGAGGATCCGCAGCAGGGTGGTCTTCCCGGCGCCGTTGGGCCCGAGGAGGCCGGTGACCCCCGGCCCGAGGTCGAGGTCGACGCCGGCGAGGGCAACCGTCGACCCGAACCGTCGCGCCACCTGGCGCACCCGCACGTTGGTGGTATTCATCGGACCTCCAGGTAGGAGAAGTGGCGCCGGCGGGCGACCACCACGCTTGTCGCCAGCGCGGCCAGCACGGCGAAGGCCGCCTGCCCTGAGGCGCCGAACAGGGCGGTGTCGGCCAGCGAGCCGGCAGTGCGGCCGCCATGGGAGGCGACCAACAAGGCGAAGATCCAGCCCAGGCCAGCGGCGGCGATGGCGCGCTGCGGGTCGACCCACGTGGACGCCGCCAGCGCGGCGACCGTGAGGAGCAGGGAGGGCAGGCACCACGCCGCCGCCGCCGGTCCGAGGTCGGGAAGGGCCACGGCGCCGGCGCCCAGCACGAGCATCGACGTGGCCACCACCGCCTGGGCCCGCCGCAGCAGCAGTCCGGTGCTCGCCATCGGCGCGGCCGCGCCCGTCTCGCCGCCGGGGTCGGCCTCGGGCCTGAAGGTGGCGGCCACGCCACCGAGCGGGACCAGCGGGGCCAACATGAGGAACGGTGCCGGCGAGCCCGTGGTGCGGCTGACGGCGACTGCGACGGCGATCATGGCCGCCACCGCGGCCAGCCACGCCACCCGCAGCGCCGGGGTGGCGGCGACCAGGCGTGCCGTCTCCTCGGGCACGAGCCGGGCCAGGAGCCGCTCGACCACGCCCCGGCGGGGCCGGTCGACGGCGTCAACCACCGCCTGCCACGACCGGTCGAGGGCGACCGGGTCGGCCTCGGCGGCCACCGAGGCGCGGCATGCCGCGCAGCCGGTGATGTGGGTCTCCACCGACGAGGCGGTGACATCGTCGAGGTCGGCCGGCTCGGTGGCGAACCGGGTGAGGATCTCATCGGGAACGTGCCATGCGGTCATCGGCCCACCCTCCTGTCGTGTTGGCCTGCCAGCGAGTTGGTCACTGGGGGACCCTCCCTTCGGGATGGCGCACAGTGCGTTGTCGGATGGACCGGCCTCCCGCGCCGCCATTGGTCGTCCTCCCCGGGCCGTTCATGCGAGAGCCACTCGTAACTGGGCCTTGGCCCGCATCATGCGGGTCTTCACCGTCCCGGACGGGATGCCGAGCAGCCGCCCGGCCTCGCGCGTCGTGAGCCCGTCGATCACGGTGGCCTGTACGACCGCCCTCAACTCGGGCGAGAGCTGGCGCAGGGCGACCCCCAGTTCGCCGTGCTCCACCCCCAGCAGCACCTGCTCGGCGGCGTCGACCACCTGCCCGTCCTGCCCGTCGTCGCTCCGGAAGGCGACGGGCGCCCAGCGCCGCCGGCTGCGCAGCACGCCTATGAGGCGGCGGATGGCGATGCCCCACATCCACGCCGCCGGTTCTCCCCTGCCGTCGAAGCGGGCGGCGCCCCGCCACACGGCCACGAACGTGTCCTGGAGGGCGTCAAGGACGATGTCGTCGTCGGCGCACCGGCGCCGCAGGCGGGAGCGGATCCACGGCGCGTGGCGGTCGTGGAGCAGGCGCAGCGCCTCGCGGTCGCCGCCGGCGACCGCGATCAGCAGCTCTGCATCGCTGCGCTCCACTGACGCCATGGTGGTCCCTTCTCGGCCGCTGCGCTGTACCTACCGGAGTGTGCACGGCTTGTCGCGGCGGCACCGACCCGCGGTTCATTTCGCCGGCAGGACGATTCCATACTCCGCCGGAGCCACGGCGCGGTAGACCTGCCTGGTCGGTTCATGTCACATGAACCCTTGGCCCGGCAGGCCAGGCGCCCCGATGCCGCCGCTCAGATTTTCACTTCTGGGCGTCAACCTACGGGCGTCCGATGCGAGCCTCACCTGCTTCACCGCACGGTCACCGTGGTTGAGCAGCGCCAGTAAGTCAGCGACGGCACGCTGGTGGTCGGTCCGCCCAAGACTGCGGCCGGCGTGCGCACCGTGGTCCTTCCCGGCCCGCTCATCCCGGAGCTCGAGGCGCACCTCGCTGCCTACTGCACCCCCGGCGCCGACGCCCTCGCGAATGGCTCCTGAACCTGAACATTCGCGGCACGCTCGTCTGGCCGCCTGATCGCGGCTGGACGCCACCAGTTCGCCCTCCGTGTCGACGCCGAGGCGGCGGGAAATCGTGGCCCAGGCCATTTCGTTGTGGCCCGTTTGTGGCCCACGGCCCCGGAGCGCCCATTCTGGGACCACCGGCGAGGCGCAGAAACCACCCCTGAGCAGGGCTTTTGCGGAGAGCGGGCGACGAGAATCGAACTCGCGTTCTCAGCTTGGGAAGCTGATGTTCTGCCTCTGAACTACGCCCGCAGATGTATAGCCCGCAAGCTACCAAAGGGCTCGGCGGGCCACTCCGGGGTTTGCGGACAGCCGCCGCCAGCTGCCCGATTTGCCAGGATCGGCGGACGGCGCACGGAGGGGGCGCCGAGACTCTCACCGTGGCCGCGCTGACGACGACAGGCCTGGGCGCGGCAGTCACGCCCCCGGGGAGGTGGCCGCCCGGGTGACCAGCCTGGCGGTGTCCACGCAAGGACTGCTTCCGCACCGTCGACGTCGACCACGAGGGCCGCTTCAGCGCCTTCACCGTCCACGACTGCAAGGACACGCCGGACCTCTACATCTCGGTCGAGCAGTTCCGGGACGGAGCGTGGCTCAGCGTCCACCGCCCGAGCATCGGCTGCGGCACCTACTGGAACTATGCCTGCGGCACCGAGATCAAGCTCAACCTTCCGGCGGCCACGCCGTGCGAGGACCCGGGCTACGACGTGCCCCCCGGCGTCACCCTGTTCGTCCTGCCCTACGCCATTGGCAACACGCCGATCTGGGGGTCACCCGGGCTGGCGGCGCCCTTCGGGTGGCTGCGGCCCGACGGCAAGCTGGACTACGCGACCAGCAGCTCGCTCGGCTCGCTCTACAACGCTCCGTTCGGCCGTAACTGTTCGCGTCCCTGATCCCTGCTGAGGGGCGGCGGCAAGAAATCTCGGCGGGTTTGCAGGAGTCGCGCGGGGTGGTCGCGAAAGTACGTCTGTGCAAGACGACGCCGCTCGGATCGAGGCCTACGAGGCCCGCATCGGCGAGCTGGAGGCGTTGGTGGCAGCGCAGGCGGAGACGATCCGCGTCCTGCGCGAACAGAACGAACGGCTCGGGGCCCGGGTGGTCGAGCTGTGTGATGCGAACGAGCAGCTCCAGGCGCGGGTGGGCGAGCTGGAGCGCCAGGCAGGCCAGGGGCGGCCTCCTCCCGACTGGCGTCTTATCGCTCCAGGTAACGTGGCAGCCGTCATGATCCTCTCCGACAGAACGATCCGCGAGGAGCTCGACGCCGGCAGGATCGTGATCGAGCCGCTGGAGCCGGGCTGCATCCAGCCGTCCTCCGTCGACCTCCATGTCGACCGCTACTTCCGGGTGTTCCGCAACCACACCATGCGGGTCATCGACGTGAAGGAGGACCAGGAGAACCTCACCGAGCTGGTCGAGATGCTCGAGGACGAGGCATTCATCCTTCACCCCGGTGAGTTCGTCCTCGGGTCGACGTCGGAGCGGGTGCGGCTGCCCGACGACCTGGTGGCCCGCTTGGAGGGCAAGTCGAGCCTGGGCCGCCTGGGGCTGCTGATCCACTCGACCGCCGGCTTCGTCGACGCCGGCTTCGACGGCCACCTCACCCTCGAATTGTCCAACGTGGCCAACCTGCCGATCACGATCTACCCGGGCATGAAGATCGGCCAGATCAGCTTCCTGCGCATGACCACGCCGGCGGACAATCCCTACGGGTCGGCCGCCGCCGGGTCCAAGTACCAGGGCCAGCGCGGCCCCACGCCGAGCCGCTACTCGGAGAATTTCCGCACCGGCTAGCTAGGGCCTTCTTTTCTCAGTTGGCCACACCCAGTGTGGGGAAACGAGAAAAGAAGCCTCAGCCGGCGGCCTCGCCCCGCCGGATCGCCTCCAGCAGGTGGACGGAGATGTCCTGCACCACCACGTCCTCCCGGCCTGCCTCCTTGACGCCGTCGTCGATCATCACTGCGCAGAAGGGGCAGGCGGTGGCGACCCGGGTGGCGCCGGTGGCGAGCGCCTGCTCGGCCCGCTCGGTGCCCACCTTCTTGCCGGTGTGCTCCTCCATCCACATGCGCCCGCCTCCGGCGCCGCAGCACATGCCGTCCGCCCGGTTGCGGCCCATCTCCACGATCTCGATCCCCTTGAGCGAGCCGATGACCCGGCGGGGGGCGTCGTAGACGTCGTTGTGACGGCCGAGATAGCAGGAGTCGTGGTAGGTGACCTTCTCGTCGAGGCGGGCGTCGCCGAGGTCGAGCCGGCCGTCGGCCAGCAGCGACTCGAGCAGCTGGCTGTGGTGCACGACCTCGTAGGTGCCGCCCAGCTGGGGGTACTCGTTGGCGAGCGTGTTGAAGCAGTGGGGGCACTGGGTGACGATTTTGCGCACGCCCATCCCGTTGAGGGTGGCCACGTTCTCGCCCGCCAGCATCTGGAACAGGTATTCGTTGCCCGTGCGCCGGGCCGGGTCGCCGGTGCAGCGCTCCATCGGGCCGAGGATGGCGAAGTCGACGCCGGCCCGGTGCAGGAGGGTGGCGGTGGCGACGGTGACCTTGCGGTTGCGGTCGTCGAAGGAACCGGCGCAGCCGACCCAGTAGAGGTACTCGTGGTCGAACGGCCCGGACGCGTCGACCACCGGCACGCCCTCGGGTAGGGCGTCGGCCCACGAGCCCCGGCTGGACTGGTCCATGGCCCACGGGTTGGCGCTGTTCTCCATGGCGCGGAACGTCTTGCCGAGCTCCGGTGGGAACGCCGACTCCATCAGGGTGAGGTAGCGCCGCATGTCGAGGATCTTGTCGAGGATCTCGATGTCGACCGGGCACACCTCGTCGCACGCCCGGCACGAGGTGCACGCCCACAGCTCCTCGGCCGTGACCCGGGCGAACATGTCCGACGCACTGACGGTGAGCGACGGCTCGTGGCCGACCACCGGCGACACCGGCCCGCCGGCGCCGGGGGCGCTCTCCGCCATCACCTGGCCAACCTTCAGCACGATCTCGCGCGGGTCGAGGGGCTTGCCGGTGAGCTGGGCCGGGCACACTTCGGTGCAGCGGCCGCACACCGTGCAGGCGTCGGTGTCGAGCAGCTGCTTCCAGGTGAAGTCCTCCACCGTGGCGGCGCCGAAGCGCTCGAGGTCGGTGGTGGCGAGGTCCGGCATGGGCCTCATGGCGCCCTTGGGGCGGTCGCGGTCGGACAGGTACAGGTTGAGCGGCGACGTCACCATGTGGCGCAACTTGGTCTCGGGCAGCAGCACGAGGAAGGCGAGGAACCCGAGCACGTGCACGACCCACGCCACCTGGTGGGCGGTCGACAGGGCGCCGGCGGACATCCCGTCGAACAGGGCCGACAGAGGCCAGCCCACAACCGACCAGCGCTCGAACCCCGGACGCCCATCCAACGCGATGCGCATGCCCTCCACCAGCGGGCCGGTGACGGCGATGAGGAGGAACGTCCCGAGCACCACGGCGTCCTCGGGCCGGGTCTTGGTGCGCAGGCGGAAGTGGCGCCGGCCGTACCGGCGCACCAATGCCCACACCACGCCGGCCAGGAACGCGGCGCCGGCCACGTCGCCCACCAGGCTGTAGGCCCGGTACGTGTCGCCGTGCAGGAAGGTGAACCGCTCGGGCAGCAGGTGGTCGATCTCCAGCACCACGGTGACGGCGAACAGCACGAGGAACGGGAAGTACAGGAGCGAGTGCATGATGCCGGCGGCCCGGTCCCGGGCCACGGTTTTCATCACTACGCCGTCTCGGAACCTGCGGAGGCGCCGGCCGGCGTTGGCGCGGGTGGTGGGGCGGGACTCGGGGCCGCCCCGCTGCCAGTTGCGCACCCGCCGGCCGAACTGCACACCCACCGACACCACGGCGGCCGCCGTCACTGCGTAGAACACGGCCCGGAGCGGTCCAGGCACGTTCCCGAACACCGACCGGCCGGCGCCCAGGACGTCGTGCTCGTCGGCGAAGACGGCGGTCAATCCCGACAGGGCCACCACGGCGCCCATGGCCACCCCCAGGGCGACGGCGAGGTGCGACGGCGACAGCCGCCGGGCCGGGTCACGGGCCATGGGAAGATGCACCGTACCGCCCGCCGGTCCCGTGTGGGCGCATCCGCATTTTGACGTCCTCGGCCACGTCCGCGCGAGTTCATCTCCAGGCAACATGGGCGCAACGTCGGTCTCGTACCTTCCCAGTGATGGATGCGCCTCAAGTCGATGTCGTGCTGCTCCGCTGGCCCCTGGAGCGGGAGCGCCGCGACGTCCTGGCCCGCCTCCGGGCGGCCCGCCTGCTCCTGGTGGAGGACGGCGTGGCCCCGCCCGAGCCGGAGGACTGCGTGGAGGACTGGATCCGGGTGCCGGCGCCGGAGGCGGACGTGAAGCTGCGCGTGCGGGCCCTCGCCCGTCGCGGCCAGGAGCACAGCACCACCGTGCCCGAGCTCGACCGCGACGGCGTCCTGCGTTTCGCGTCGGGCTGGGTGTCCCTGCCCCCGGTCGAGTCCCGCCTCACCACCGCCCTGCTCGACCGCTTCGGCGCCGTCGTGAGCCGGGAGGCACTGGCACGGGCGGGATGGCCGGACGGCTCGCCCGGCCGCAACGCCCTCGACGTCCATGTGCTGCGCCTCCGTCGCCGGCTGGCGCCGGTGTCCCTGGTGATCCGCACGGTCCGTTCCCGCGGCTACCTGCTGGAGCCGGGTGTGTCGGACTGGCAGCAGGACCGGGCCCGCCACGCCTGACCCGCGGTCTCCGTTCACGCCGCGCGCGGTCCCACCGCCGTGCCGGCGTGGGCGGGCTAGGCCGGCAGTTCGTCCGACACGGGGGCGAGGTCGGGGCCCAGCTCGAACAGCCAGGGGACCCCGGTGGGGATCTCCAGCGCGGGGATGTCGGCGTCGGCGATGCCCTTGAGGTGCTTCACCAGCGCCCGCAGGCTGTTGCCGTGGGCCGCCACCAGCACCACGGCACCGGCGCTGAGGTCGGGGACGATGGCGTCGTACCAGTAGGGGAGCATCCGCACGACGACGTCGGCCAGGCACTCGCCCGCCGGCAGCACATCGGCCGCCAGCGAGGCGTAGCGGGGGTTGGCGGACGGGTGACGGGGGTCGTCGGGGCCGATCTGCGGCGGTCGCACGTCATAGCTGCGCCGCCAGACCTGCACCTGCTCGGCGCTGTGCAGTGCGGCCGTCTCCGCCTTGTTGCGGCCCTCCAGGTCGCCGTAGTGGCGCTCGTTGAGCCGCCAGTGCCGGCGTACCGGCACCCACGCCCGGGAGCACTGCTCGAGGGCCAGGTTGGCGGTGGCGATGGCCCGGTCCTGGAGGGAGGTGTGGAGGATGTCGACGTCGACCCCGGCCGAGCCGAGCAGCCGGCCGGCCCGGGTGGCTTCCTCCACGCCCTTGGGCGACAGCCCACACTCCTGCCAGCCGGTGAAGCGGTTGTCCAGGTTCCAGGTGCTCTGGCCGTGGCGCAACAGGACGAGCGAGGGCATTTCGGGACGCTAGCGGTCCCTGTGCATTCGGGGGAACAACCGGCTCCGGGCCCGCGTTGACAACTAGGCACTCAACTTAGCTAGAGTCGGACTGTTACCTACCCAGCCACGTAGATCACTTTTCTCTTTGGAGGCACCACATGCCCAAGGCCGTCGGGATCGACCTCGGCACCACAAACTCCGTCGTCAGCGTCCTCGAGGCTGGCGAGCCCGTCGTCATTCCGAATGCCGAGGGCAACCGCACCACCCCGTCCGTGGTCGGCTTCTCCAAGTCCGGCGAGGTCCTGGTGGGCGAGGTCGCCAAGCGCCAGGCCATCACCAACCCCGACCGCACCATCCGGTCGGTGAAGCGCCATATGGGCACCAACTGGAAGATCGACATCGACGGGAAGAAGTTCACCGCCCAGGAGATCTCGGCCCGCATCCTCCAGAAGCTCAAGCGCGACGCGGAGTCCTACCTGGGCGACACGGTCACCCAGGCCATCATCACGGTGCCGGCGTACTTCAACGACTCGCAGCGCACCGCCACCAAGGAGGCGGGCGCCATCGCCGGCCTCGAGGTGCTGCGCATCATCAACGAGCCCACGGCGGCCGCCCTGGCCTACGGGCTCGACAAGGAGAACCTCGAGCAGACGATCCTCGTGTTCGACCTCGGCGGCGGCACGTTCGACGTGTCCGTGCTCGAGATCGGCGAGGGGGTGTTCGAGGTCAAGGCCACCCACGGCGACACCCAACTGGGCGGCGACGACTGGGACCAGAAGGTCATGGACTGGCTGGTCAAGACGTTCAAGGACACCGAGGGTGTCGACCTGTCCAAGGACAACATGGCCCTCCAGCGCCTGAAGGAGGCGGCCGAGAAGGCCAAGATCGAGCTGTCCAACGTGCAGGAGACCACCATCAACCTGCCGTTCGTCACCGCCACCCAGGACGGCCCCAAGCACCTCGACCTGAAGCTCTCCCGGGCCAAGTTCCAAGAGCTCACGTCCGACCTGGTGCAGCGCTGCCGCGGCCCGTTCGAGCAGGCCATCAAGGACGCCGGCCTCACCAAGGGCGACATCGAGCACGTCATCCTGGTCGGCGGCTCCACCCGCATGCCCTCCATCGTCGACCTGGTGCGCTCCCTCACCGGCAATGAGCCCCACAAGGGCGTGAACCCCGACGAGGTCGTGGCCGTGGGCGCCTGCGTGCAGGCCGGCGTGCTCAAGGGCGAGGTGAAGGACATCCTCCTCCTCGATGTCACGCCGCTATCGCTCGGCATCGAGACCAAGGGCGGCATCATGACCAAGCTCATCGAGCGCAACACCACCATCCCCACCAAGCGCTCCGAGGTGTTCACCACGGCCGAGGACATGCAGCCGTCGGTGGAGATCCACGTCCTCCAGGGCGAGCGTGAGATGGCCATGTACAACAAGACGCTGGGCAAGTTCCAGCTGGTCGACCTGCCTCCGGCGCCCCGGGGCATCCCCCAGATCGAGGTCACCTTCGACATCGACGCCAACGGCATCGTGCACGTGTCCGCCAAGGACCGGGCCACGGCCAAGGAGCAGTCCATGACCATCACGGGCCAGTCCTCGCTCAACAAGGATGACATCGCCCGCATGGTCAAGGACGCCGAACTGCACGCCGAGGACGACCGCCAGCGCCGCGAGGAGGCGGAGATCCGCAACAACGCGGAGACCCTCATCCACCAGACCGAGAAGCTGCTGCGGGAGCAGGGCGAGAAGCTCGTCGGCGACGAGAAGAGCAACACCGAGTCCGCTCTCAAGGAGCTCAAGGCCGCCCTTGCCGGCACCGACACCGAGCCCATCCGCCAGGCCAGCGACACCCTCATGCTGGCCAGTCAGGCCTTCGCCCAGCGCCTCTACGAGCAGGCGGCGCAGGAGAAGGCGGCGGCCGAGGGCACGTCCACGCCCGGCAGCGACGGCCGTGACGACGACGTGGTCGACGCCGAGATCGTCGACGAGGACAAGTAGTGGCGCCCAGTCCGGGCCACCCCGGCCACTTTCCGAAGCCCCCCGGGTGGGTCAACCGCCCGGGGGCGCCGGACGCCCCCGCGCCGAAGCGGTCCACCGCTGAGGCCACGGGCGGCTCCCGGGCCTCGGAGGCGGCCGACAAGATGGCCGAGATGCTGGGCGTCGACGGCGACGACGGCGCTGACACCGAGGTCACCGAGGCCGATGCACAGGTCGAGGAGGCGGCCGAGGCCGTCGCCCACGACATCGTTGCGCTGGCCGAAGTGGAGGCCCAGCGCAACGAGTACCTGGACTCGCTTCGCCGCCTGCAGGCCGACTTCGAGAACTACAAGAAGCGGATCCAGCGCCAGAACGCCGAGCTGTCGGACCGAGCGGCGGAGAAGCTGGTGGAGTCGCTGCTGCCCGCCCTCGACGCCTTCGACCTGGCCATGGCCCACGCCGACAGCGACGCCGGGCTCGACCCGGTGTACCGCATCCTTCTCGGCGTGCTGGAGGGCGCGGGCCTCGATCGCCTCGACCCCGCCGGCCAGCCGTTCGACCCCAACGAGCACGACGCCGTCCAGCATGAAGCGGGCGGCGATTCGCCCGCACCCGAGGTGATCGAGGTGCTGCGCGCCGGCTACCGGTGGAAGGGCCGGGTCCTCCGTCCCGCCATGGTGAAGGTAAAGGGCTAGGCGGGGCCGCCTATGTCGGCGCAACGCGAGTGGTACGAGAAGGACTACTACAAGGTTCTCGGCGTGGCCGACAAGGCGACCGAGAAGGAGATCACCAGCGCCTACAGGCGGCTGGCCAAGAAGTACCATCCAGACCACAACCCCGGGTCGGAGGACCGCTTCAAGGAGATCTCGGCCGCCTACGACGTGCTGGGGGAACCGGCCAAGCACAAGGAGTACGACGAGGTCCGCCGCCTCGGCCCGGCCGCGAACCCGTTCGGCGGCCAGGGCCGCGGTGGCGGTGGGTACACCACCACCTCGTCGTCGTTCAAGGTCGATGACCTGGGCGACCTCCTCGGCGGACTGTTCGGCCGCGGCCGGGCCGGCCCGACGCGGTCGCGCCCGGGCCCGACCCGCGGTACCGACCTGGAGGCCACCCTCAACCTCTCGTTCGCCGACGCCGTCGAAGGTGTCATCACGTCGGTGAACGTCACCAGCGACGCCTCGTGCTCGACATGTAGCGGCACCGGGTCGGCGCCCGGCACGTCACCCGTCATCTGCTCGGGCTGTGGCGGTCGGGGCGTGCGGGAGGAGAACCAGGGCCTGTTCTCGTTCAGCCAGCCGTGCCGCGAGTGCGGCGGCACCGGCATGCGGGTGGAGACGCCCTGCCCGACGTGCGCCGGCTCGGGCCTTGAGCGCCGGCCCCGGCAGGTGAAGGTGCGGGTGCCGGCCGGCATCGACGATGGCAAGCGCATCGTCCTCAAAGGGCGGGGCGGCGCAGGGCACAATGGTGGTCCTCCGGGAGACGTCTACGTGGTGGTGCGGGTGGGTTCACACGAGCTGTTCGGTCGCAAGGGCAAGGACATCACCCTCGCCGTACCCATCACCTTCGCCGAGGCCGCCCTGGGCACCACGGTGAAGATCCCCACCCTCGACGAGCCCGTCACCCTGCGCATCCCGCCGGGCACCCGGTCCGGTCGCACCTTCCGGGTCAAGGGCCGGGGCACCCGCGCTGACGGCGCCGCCGCCGGCGACCTGCTGGCCACCGTCGAGGTCGCCGTGCCCGAGACGCTGACCGACGACCAGCGGGCCGCCATCGAGGCGTTGGCCGCAGCGACCACCGACTCGCCCCGCCGTCACCTGGGGGTCGAATGACACCGCCCGCCCCCGACGCCCGCATACGCGCCGTGTACGTCATCTCGGTGGCGGCCGAGCTGGCCGGCGTCCACCCCCAGACACTGCGCATCTACGAGCGCAAGGGCCTGGTGTACCCGTCGCGCACGGTGGGCGGCAGCCGCCGGTACTCCGAACGCGACATCGAGCGCCTCCGCCGCATCCAGGAGCTCACCGCCGCCGGCCTCAACCTCGAAGGCGTGCGCCGGGTGATCTCCCTCGAGGACGAGAACGAGGTGCTCCGCCAGGCCCTGTGGCAGGCCCGCCTCGACGCCGAGCAGGCCGTGGAGCTCGCCCACCGCCAGCATCGCCGCGACCTCGTTCCGGTCACACGGTTCCCGGTGCCCTACCGCAAGCGTTAGGGAAGGTTCGTCTGCCCGCCCTGGCGGACATTGCCGCCGCTTCTTTGTTCAGAACGCGACACGTGGTGTGGTCTGGTGAACAAAGAAGTGGGCGTGGTCGGCCCAGCAGCTTACAGACAGAGTCCGGGTAGGAGGCAGAGCTTCTGGGGGCCGCCCGGCTTGCTGACGCCCGGGGGAGGGGACGGGGGCGCCGCGAGCGGAGGCGGGGGCTTGAGGAACCACTCGGTGTTGTCGCCGCCGGCCAGGTAGGGGTGCTGGACGCCCTTGCGCTGGTTGGCTGTCATGACCGGCGCCCGCCGCTCGGCGTACCGGAACGCCTCCTGGATCGACACGTTTCCGTCACTGTTGGCGTCGCCCTGGCCGTTGATCATGCCCTCCTGGGCGAGCAGGCCGGTGTAGACGGAACGCTTCCAGTCGGGGCGTTCGTAGGACTTCTCGTGCTCGAGGGAGGAGCCGGTGAAGAGCCGCTTCGGGCCCTCGAGTCTGCCGCCCTCGTTGAACCCGGCCGCCTCGCAGCCGGAGATGTTGGTCCACAGCCACCCGGGCACGGCGCCGAGGCTCTCGCCCAGTTCCCGGTCGGAGATGATGCTGCTGGCGTCCCACGGGACGAGGAACTCGTCCTTGTCCTCGCCGTCGCGGTCGAGGTCGCCGGTGCGCTGGTAGACGTGCCCCGAGTAGTGGAACACCGAGAAGGAATCGGGCCCGGCCCGGCTGGCCAGCCACTGGATACCGGCCCGGATGGCGGCACCGGTGGCAGCGGTGCCGGTGAGGACCCGGACCTGGTCGTCGGACCACCCCGCCCGGCGCAGCGCCTCGCTCATGGCGGCCGCGTCGCCGGCGCCACCGAATGGGCTGGCGGGGCGACCGCCTTTGTGCATGCTGACTCCCACGATGAGGGCCGAGCGCTGGGACGACGCAGGGGGGCCCGCCGAAGCGGACCCCCCTGCGAGGACCAGAAGCATCGGGACCGCCAGCGCCAGCGCCGCTGCCGCGGACAGTGCCCGTCGCATCAGCGTGTTACTGCGTGGCCGCGTGCCGGAGGCGGCGCAGCACCACTGCGGTGCCCAGGAGGGCGAGGCCGGCGAGGGCCAGGGCGGGCCCGGTGGAACCCGTCCTCGGGAGCTGCGCGATGCCGGTGGCCGGAAGCTCGCGGCCGCCGGTGACGCTCGGGACGGTGACGGTGGTCTCACCGCTGATGGGCACGGTGATCCGTGCTCCACCCTGTGCCGAGCCGGTGGCGCAATTGCCGGTGGCGGTGGCGTTGTCGGTGAACTGGCCGGCGGCCGAGTTGGCCGCCACGGCGATGGTGATCGTCACCGATTTGCTCTGTTTCGGTGCGATCGGCCCGATGTCGTTGAACGTCACCTGGTTGGTACTGGTGGCGCTGGCCGCCGGGTTCGTGCCGGTGACCGACCACTTCACGCCCGGGCCGCCGGAGATGTTGTCGAAGACCCGCACGTTGGTGAGGTCGCAGTCGGCGAACGGGTTGGTGACGGTGATGTTGTAGGTGAAGGTCTCACCTGCGTTGACCGTCTGCTTGTCGGCCGTCTTGGAGACCGGCAGGTTGCACTTGATGCCGCCGGCCGGGACCTGGGCCCGGGACTCCATGTGGCCGACCCGCAGGTCGAGGGCGCTGAGGCCCGGGACCAGGGCGCCGGCCACGGCGCCGACGCCGTCGAGCAGCTGCACCCGCACCACGTCGACAGCGGCGGAGGCGACGGTGCCGTCAGCGGCCTTGGTGGGCGCCGAGGCGGCGCTGGTGTCGCCGATGCCGCGGGGATCCTCGCCGATGGCGATGTTGAGCAGGCCGGGGATCTCGATGGGCCCGAGGCCGGTGGGACCGAGCAGGTCCTGCAGGCTCAGGATCTCGTTCACGATGCCGGTCTGGATGATGCTGAGGACCGGCGTGTCGAGGTTGGTGGTGCCGGGGCCGTAGAACACCTGCGCCTGGCCGGGAAGGCCGGTGGCGACGGTGCGCAGCACCCACTCGCCGAGGAGCTCGATGGTGATGGGGGTGGGCGTGCTGCCCAGCAGGGTGATCGGGGCGATCGTCATGCGGGTCTCGGTCATGAGGCCGAAGTTGTCGCCGATCTTGTTGCCCTGGGCATCGGTCTGTGGGACCAGCTTGGTGATCGACCTCGACTGCGACACCGAGCGCGCCGGGGTGGGGGCGTCGACTGCTACCAGCGCGCCCGGGAACGGGTCGTTGCCGGCGCTGGCGGCACCGAGGTTGAGCAGCTGGGCGTCGGCCGCGTAGCCGAGGCCGGAGCTGAGCTCCTCGCCGACGACGCAGGTGCTGTCGCCGTTCCACCGGGCCTGGGCCTGGCCACGGACCAGCGAGGCGAAGGCGGCGGGGTCGATCTTGATCGGCCCGACCTCCTTGGTGATCAGCCCGGTGCTGGGTGGCGCCGAGGCGAGTGCCCGCTGGGCCAGGAGGAGCTGGTTGGCGTTGACGTCGACGCCAACCGTGGTGGCGACGCCGATCTCCAGGCCAGACCCGCGCCCGTAGGTGCGGTCGCCCTTCAGGTTCGCGTCGAGGGTCGTGTTCGGCAGCGCAGGCTGCACGACCTGGTCAAGCTCGTTGACGATGGAGCCGGCCGCTGCGCCGGGGCCGAAAGTGATGCCGCCGGTGCCCTTGGAGGCGACCGAGGCGCCTGAGTAGGCCAGTTCGGTGTCGGCCACGCGCGTCTGGCCGACCGTCAGGGCGTCGGCGTGCACCACCGTCCCGGTGCTGTACCCGCTGTAATTGGCCTGCGCGGCGGGGACCTGGGCCCCGACCGGTGCAGTGCCTCCGGCGAACATGGCGGTGGTGATTCCCACCAGCAACATGCTCACTACGATGGACAACCGTCGCTTCATAGGTTTTTTCCTCTTCCCTTCGCCGAAGACGACCGACATGCCTGGCGCTGCCGGCTCCCACGCTTCGATGGAGAGACGGCACCCACTGCGCCTTATGACGGTGAATACCCAGATTTCTTCTGAACAACCTGCAAAGGGCGATCCGCGCAGACCGCTGCGGTTTGCCCCAAGCGCCCTCATCCTGTCACACGCGGGCTCCGGATACACGAATCGTCTAAGTGTCGCCGTTCACCTAGGTGCGACGACGGGAATGCGCCGACGGCGCGGGCGTTCTTGATAAGGTCATGTATAAGTTTTCTGTTCGCACGAGATAGAGCGTTGCACGACGGAGGCGCGCCCCATGGCATTGGACCCGAACCGCTGGACCCGGAAGACCACCGAAGCCGTCAATGCCGCCGTGGCGCTGGCGCGCTCGGCCAACAATCCTGAGGCCACCCCCGACCACCTCCTGGCCGCCCTGCTCGGCCAGACAGACGGGGTGGTGCTCCCGCTGCTCGAGCGGGCCGGCATCTCCCCGCTGGCGGTGCGCGACACGGTGACCGACGCCCTGGCCAAGCTGCCCAGGGCCTATGGCGCCGAGACGACAGCGGGCCGCTCCCTGCAGCAGGCCATCGAGGCGGCCGATGTCGTCCGCGCCGACCTCCACGACGAGTACGTCTCCACCGAGCACCTCCTGCTGGTGCTGGCCGAGCGCCTCGGAACCACCCGGGAGCGCCTGCTCGAGGCGCTGCGGGAGGTGCGGGGCAGCCACCGCGTCACCAGCCAGGACCCGGAGACCTCCTATCAGGCGCTGGAGAAGTATGGGCGCGACCTCACCGCCGAGGCCCGCCGCGGCCGCCTCGACCCCGTCATCGGCCGGGACGAGGAGATCCGCCGCGTCATCCAGGTGCTGTCCAGGCGCACCAAGAACAACCCCGTCGTCATCGGCGAGCCCGGCGTGGGCAAGACGGCCATCGTCGAGGGCCTGGCCCGCCGCATCGTGGAGGGCGACGTCCCCGAGAGCCTGAAGAACCGCCGGGTGGTGGCCCTCGACCTGGGGTCGCTGGTGGCCGGCGCCAAGTACCGCGGTGAGTTCGAGGAGCGCTTCAAGGCCGTCCTCAAGGAGATCACCGACGCCGGCGGCGAGGTCATCACCTTCGTCGACGAGTTGCACACCATCGTGGGGGCCGGCGGCGCCGAGGGCGCCATGGACGCCGGCAACATGATCAAGCCCATGCTGGCCCGGGGCGAGCTGCGCATGATCGGCGCCACCACCCTCGACGAGTACCGCAGGCACATCGAGAAGGACCCGGCACTGGAGCGCCGCTTCCAGCCGGTCTTCGTCGGTCCCCCGAGCGCCGAGGACACCGTCGCCATCCTGCGGGGCCTGAAGGAGCGCTACGAGGTCCACCACGGCGTCCGCATCCAGGACGCAGCCCTCGTGGCTGCGGCCGTGCTGTCGGACCGCTACGTCACCGGGCGCTTCCTGCCCGACAAGGCCATCGACCTCATCGACGAGGCAGCCAGCAAGCTGCGCATCGAGATCGATTCGGTCCCGGTCGAGATCGACGTGGTGGAGCGGCGCATGCGCCAGCTCGACATCGAGCGGGTGGCCCTCGAGAACGAGACAGACGAGGCGTCGGCCGAGCGGCTGGCCAAGCTCGACGAGGAGCGGGCCAACCTGCGCGAGCAGGCCGACGCCATGCGCGCCCACTGGCAGGGCGAGAAGGACGCCATCGCCCTCATCCGGTCGTTGAAGGAGGAGCTGGAGGCGCAGCGCACGTCGGTCGAGCGCTTCGAGCGGGAGGGCGACCTGGCCCGGGCAGCCGAGGTCCGGTTCGGCCAGATGCCCGAGCTGGAGCGCCGGGTGGAGGAGGGCGGCGCCCGCCTGGCCGAGCTCCAGGCCACCGAGAAGATGCTGAAGGAGGAGGTCGACGCGGAGGACGTGGCCGAGGTGGTCGCCAAGTGGACAGGTGTGCCGGTGTCGCGCCTGCTCGAGGGCGAGGTGGCCAAGCTGGTGCGGATGGAGCAGGTCCTCCACAACCGGGTGGTGGGCCAGGAGGAAGCGGTGTCGGCGGTGGCCAACGCCATCCGGCGGTCGCGCTCGGGGCTGTCCGACCCCAACCGGCCCATCGGCTCGTTCCTGTTCCTCGGGCCGACGGGTGTGGGCAAGACGGAGCTGGCCCGCTCGCTGGCCGACTTCTTGTTCGACGACGAGAAGGCGCTCGTGCGCATCGACATGGGCGAGTACCAGGAGAAGCACACGGTGGCCCGACTCATCGGCGCCCCGCCCGGCTACGTGGGGTACGGCGAGGGCGGCCAGCTCACCGAGGCACTGCGGCGCCGCCCCTACGCGGTGGTGCTCCTCGACGAGATCGAGAAGGCCCACCCCGACGTGTTCAATGTGCTGCTCCAGGTGCTCGACGACGGCCGCCTCACTGACGGCCAGGGCCGCACGGTCGACTTCACCAACGCGGTGGTGATCATGACCTCGAACCTGTCGGGCGACCCCCAGGCCTTTTTCAAGCCGGAGTTCGTCAACCGCATCGACGAGATCGTGCGCTTCCGGCCCCTCACCGAGGAGGACCTGGCCCGCATCGTCGACATCCAGCTGCGCCTGCTCCAGGCCCGCCTGGCGCACCGCCGCCTCACCCTCGAGGTGAGCGACGACGCCCGGTCGTGGCTGGCCCGGCGGGGCTACGACCCGGCCTTCGGCGCCCGCCCGCTTCGCCGCTTCATCCAGCGCCACATCGGCGATCGCCTGGCCATCGCCCTGCTGGAGGGGAACTACGGCGAGGGCGCCTCGGTGAAGGTCGACCTCGCAGGTGACGACCTGGTCCTGCTCTAGGAGCGCCCGTTGCATGAGTCGGGAACGTCATCCCTCGTGCCGTTTCGGGCACCGGAATGGGTGGCACCGGCAGGAATTGGCAGGACCCGTCCCGAACCAGGGACACGTGCCGCGCCGCGTTCAGGTCCTGTCCCTGCTGGCCGCCTGCGCACTCGTGCTGGTGGCGTCGGGGTGCGGCGGCGGCGCCGGCGCCGACACCGAGGCCGGCTCCGTGGCCGCCGGTCCTACGACGACCGCCCTCGCCACGACCACCACGGCGGCGTCGACGGCCACCACCGCGACGCCGACGACCACCCCAGCGGCGCCGGCTGGGCTGCCGGGCGACGACGACCCGGTCGCGGCCGCCCCCCGTCAAGCCGCCGTGAAGCCTCGCCCCCTTACCGAGACGGGGCGCATCGAGATCCCGAGGATCGGCCTCGTCCACACCACCTACGAGGGGATCGAGCTGGCGGTCATCGACCACGGGCCGAGCCACTGGCCGGGTACCGCCCTGCCGGGCCAGCCGGGCAACACCGTGTTCGCCGGCCACAGGGTCACCCACAGCCACCCGTTCCTCGACATCGACCGTCTCGCCGTCGGTGACCAGGTGATCTTCACCAACAGCAGCGGTCGCTTCGTCTACGAGGTGACCCAGGCGCTGGTGGTGAGCCCCAACGATCTCTGGATCGCCGACCCCACCCCCGGCACCACCTTCACCATTTTCGGCTGCCACCCCAAGGGCAGCGCCCGTCAGCGCTACGTGGTGCGGGGCAGGCTGGCGTCGAGCGGCGGGACCACGCCTGCCGCCGGCCAGCCGGGTCCCACGACCACGACCACGGCCGCCCCGCCGGCCACCGCCACAACGACGCCATGCCTGCTCTGCGGGCTCCTCGGGAAGTAGCCGAGCAAAGGGCCGTCGCCGGCCCCTCCGAACCGCCCCTCGAAGCGCCCCGTCTGAGACCCCGGGACGGGCTGACTCCTCGTTGCATTCCCTGCTCATGCACCCGGAGGCGCCGGAGGTCGATCCCGAGTTCGGCCGAATTCGAGGAGGTGGGTGGCGCGGTGCGCACTATGCTCGGGCGGACCGCCAGGAATTTTCGTCCCGAGGAGACTCGCGTGCCCGCGACAGTGGTGGTCGGCACCCAATGGGGTGACGAGGGGAAGGGAAAGCTGACCGATCTCCTCTCGAAGGAGATGAGCGTCGTCGTCCGCTATCAGGGCGGCCACAACGCCGGCCACACCATCGTGGTGGGTGACGAGACGTTCGCCCTCCAGCTGATCCCGAGCGGGGTCCTGTACCCGCACATCACCCCGGTGATCGGCAACGGCGTGGTCGTCGACCCCTCGGTCCTGCTGGCCGAGATCGACAAGCTCGAGGCTCGGGGCATCGACTGCACCCGCCTGCGGGTGAGCGGCAACGCACACATGATCATGCCGTACCACCAGGAGCTGGACCGGGTCACCGAGCGCCGCCTCGGCAAGAACCGGCTGGGCACCACCAAGTCCGGCATCGGGCCTGCCTACGCCGACAAGGCCACCCGGGTGGGCCTGCGGGTGCAGGACCTCCTCGACCCCAAGATCTTCCGCCAGAAGCTCGAGGTGGTGCTGAAGGAGAAGAACGCCATCCTGGCCAAGGTGTACAACCGGCTGCCCCTGTCGGCCGACGAGATCGCCGACACCTACCTCGGCCAGTACGCCGAGCGCATCACGCCCTTGGTCGCCGACACGGTGGGGCTGGTGCACGAGGCTCTCGACGAGGACCGCAATGTGCTCTTCGAGGGGGCCCAGGCCACCTTCCTCGACCTCGACCACGGCACCTATCCCTTCGTCACCTCGTCGAATCCCACCGCGGGCGGCGCGTGCGCCGGCACCGGTCTGGGCCCGCGCGACATCGACCGCATCGTGGGCATCACCAAGGCGTACACCACACGCGTCGGCGCCGGTCCGTTCCCCACCGAGCTGCTGGATGGCGACGGCGACCGCCTGGTGGAGATCGGCCGCGAGTTCGGCACCGTCACCGGTCGCCGGCGTCGGCCGGGCTGGATCGACTGCGTCATGCTGCGCCAGGCGGTGCGGTTGAACTCGCTGACCGAATTGGCACTGTCGAAACTCGACGTGCTCGACACCTTCGACACGGTCAAGGTGTGCGTCGGCTACCGCGTGGATGGACAGCGCCTGCCGCATTATCCCGACCGCATCGAGCTGCTGGAGCGTGTCGTTCCCGAGTACATCGAACTGCCCGGCTGGAGTCGCGAATTGCGCTCGGTGCGCCATGTCAGCGAATTGCCCACAGCGGCCAGGGCCTTCGTGCAGCTGATCGAGGCCGAGGTCGGCGTGCCCATCTCCGTCGTCGGCGTCGGGGCCGAGCGCGACGACTACCTGCATTGGGGTTGAGCGCGTGATCCCCAGGTACTCGTTGCCCGAGATGTCGGCGGTGTTCAGCGACACCTCCCGCTTCGGTCGATGGCTCGAGATCGAGCTGTTGGCGACCGAAGCGCACGCCAAACTGGACATCGTGCCCGTCGACGACGCGGTCACGTGCCGCACGAACGCTCCGGTCATCGACGATGCGTTCGTCCAGGCTGTGTCAGACCGCGAGGCGATCACCGACCACGATG
>JBKJNA010000122.1:0-61554 GCA_046596195.1 Acidimicrobiales bacterium
ACCACCATGACCGTGGAGCTGGGCAAGCCCATCGCCATGGACGAGGGCCTGCGCTTCGCCATCCGTGAGGGTGGCCGCACCGTGGGCGCCGGCCGCGTCACCAAGATCCTCAAGTAGAAGAAGAAGGCTGGCCAGTGGCTGAGAACCCGAAGCAGAAGATCCGCATCCGCCTGAAGGCGTATGACCACGAGATCATCGACCAGTCCACGAAGAAGATCGTGGAGACGGTGCTGCGAACCAGCGCCAAGGTTCGCGGGCCCGTGCCGCTGCCCACCGAGATGCACCGCTACACGGTGATCCGCTCTCCCCACAAGTACAAGGACAGCCGGGAGCACTTCGAGATGCGCATCCACAAGCGCCTCCTCGACATCGTCGATCACACCCCGAAGACGGTGGACTCCCTCCAGCGCCTCGACCTGCCGGCGGGTGTGGATATCGAGATCAAGATCCAGTAGGGCTTTCGCCCTCGCTCGCTGCGCTCGCTCCGTTCGGGCGAGTTTTATCGAGCTCCGGGCACCCGGCGGAGCCGGGTACCCTCCGCACTGAAATCCTCTTGGTCGGTAGCCGGAAGGGGGCCGCCTGCGGCGGCGCCGGCGGCCACCGACACTGAAAATCTGTTGCTGCTAGTGTGACGAAGCACCAATCGACGTCCTCCGGCGCCCGCATGGGAACCCGGAGGCAGAACCGAGAAGCGCTCCGCCGGGTCTGCCCGAGCGGAGCGTTCGCGTGAGACAGGCGAACATCGACATGGCAAGCAAAGCGATCGTCGGCGAGAAAGTCGGCATGACACAGGTCTGGGACGCCGAGAACCGCGCCGTCCCGGTGACCGTCGTCAAGGTGCCGCCGGTGCGTATCGTCCAGGTCAAGACGACCGACCGTGACGGTTACTCCGCTCTGCAGGTCACTTTCGGCACCGTGAAGCCGGGCCGGCTGAACAAGCCCAAGGCCGGCGTCTTCGCAAAGGCCGGCGTGGAGCCTGGCCGCACCCTGGTGGAGCTGCGCCTCGACGACTGCAACGGCTACACGGTGGGCCAGGAACTCACGGTGGCCATGCTGACGGCGGGCGACAAGATCGACGTCACCGCCGTGAGCAGGGGCCGTGGCTTCACCGGCGCCATGAAGCGTCACAACTTCAAGGGCCAGGGCGCCTCCCACGGCAACCACAAGAAGCACCGCTCGCCCGGCTCCATCGGCGCCTGCGCAACGCCTGCCCGGGTCTTCAAGGGCACGAAGATGGCGGGCCAGATGGGCGCCAAACAGGTCACCACGCTGAACCTCGAGGTCGTCCAAGCGGACGGCGAGCGCGACCTCCTCCTCGTCAAGGGCGCCGTGCCCGGTCCCCGCGGCGGCCTCGTGCTCATCCGGGGCGCCGTGAAGGGCGGGAAGTGATGGCCTCGGTCGACATCGGCAAGGCTGACAGGCCCTCGTCGCCGTCCGTCCCCCTCCGCACGGTCGACGGCTCCTCGTCCGGCTCCGTCGAACTCCCGGCCGCCGTGTTCGCCATCGTGCCCAACGTGGCCGTGATGCACCAGGTCGTGGTCGCCCAACTGGCGGGAGCCAGGGCCGGGACCCAGTCCACCAAGACCCGCGCCGAGGTGCGCGGCGGTGGCGCCAAGCCCTGGAAGCAGAAGGGCACCGGCCGGGCCCGCCAGGGCTCGTCGCGCTCACCGCAGTGGACCGGCGGCGGTGTGGCCCTCGGGCCCAAGCCCCGCAGCTACAAGCAGCGCACACCCAAGAAGATGGTGCAGCTGGCCCTGCGCTCGGCGCTGTCGGACCGGGCCGCCATGGAGCGGGTCGTGGTCATCGACAGCTGGGGCTTCACCTCCCCGAAGACCAAGGACGCCGTCGCCGCACTGCAGGCGCTCGGTGTCGACGGCAAGGTGCTGGTGGTCGTGAACCACGAGGAGCAGATCGCCCGAAAGTCCTTCCGGAACCTGCCCGACGTGCACGTGCTGCTGGCCGGAGAGCTCAACGCCTACGACGTGCTGTGCAGCGACTGGATCGTCTTCACCAGCGACACCCTGCCCACGGGCACGCACGAGCCGGCCACGACCAGGGCGGCCATGCCCGACGACGACGGAGGCGAAGCCAAGTGAAGGACCCCCGCGACGTGATCCTGCGGCCGGTGGTGTCGGAGAAGTCGTACGCGCTTCTCGACAACGGCGTTTACACCTTCGTCGTCGACCCCCGTGCCAACAAGACCGAGATCCGCCAGGCGGTGGAGAGCATCTTCAACGTGCGGGTCACCAACGTGAACACGCTGAACCGCAAGGGCAAGCGCAAGCGCAACCGGCGCTCCGCCACCTTCGGCAAGCGCCCCGACACCAAGCGTGCCGTCATCACCCTCGCCGGTGAAGACCGCATCGACCTGTTCGAGAGCTAGCGGGAAACGACATGGCCCTTCGCAAGCGCAAGCCCACCAGTGCCGGCCGGCGGTTCCAGACCGTCTCCGATTTCTCCGACATCACCACCGACAGGCCCGAGAAGAGCCTGCTCGGCCCCAAGCCCCGCACCGGCGGCCGCAACAGCTACGGCCGCAAGACGGCTCGTCACCGCGGCGGCGGCCACAAGCAGCAGTACCGCATGGTCGACTTCAAGCGGAACAAGGACGGCATCCCGGCCAAGGTCGCGACCATCGAGTACGACCCCAACCGCAACGCCCGCATCGCGCTGCTCCACTACGTGGACGGTGAGAAGCGCTACATCCTGGCCCCGGCCAAGGTGGGCGTGGGCGACATGCTCCAGAGCGGCCAGGGTGCGGAGATCCGCCCCGGCAACGCCCTGCCGCTGCGCTACATCCCGGTCGGTACCACGATCCACAACGTCGAGCTCAAGCCCGGCGGTGGCGGCAAGATGGCACGGGGCGCCGGCATGAGCGTCCAGCTCGTGGCCAAGGAGGGCGACTTCGCCACCCTGCGCCTGCCCTCCACCGAGATGCGCCGGGTTCCCATCGACTGCCGGGGCACCATCGGCGAGGTCGGCAACGCCGAGGCCGAGTTGATCAAGATCGGCAAGGCCGGCCGTAACCGCTGGAAGGGCGTCCGCCCCCAGACCCGCGGCGTGGCCATGAACCCCGTCGACCACCCCCTCGGCGGTGGCGAGGGCAAGTCCTCCGGTGGCCGACACCCCGTGTCGCCCTGGGGCAAGCCCGAAGGGCGCACGCGTGACCAGAACAAGGAATCGACCAAGCTCATCGTCCGGCGGCGCCGCACCCGCGGCGCACGGAGGTAACCGGCAATGCCCCGCAGCCTGAAGAAGGGCCCGTTCGTCGACGACCACCTGCTCAAGAAGGTCGACGTGCTCAACGCGGCCAACGAGAAGCGCGTGGTGAAGACGTGGTCCCGCCGTTCCACGATCATCCCCGACATGGTGGGCCACACCATCGCCGTCCACGACGGCCGCAAGCACGTGCCCGTGTACATCACCGAGTCGATGGTGGGCCACAAGCTCGGCGAGTTCGCCCCCACCCGCACGTTCCGGTACCACGCCGGCCAGGAACGGGCAGGGAGGCGCTAGCGATGCCCGGTCCCAAGACGAATGAGCGCGAGGGCACCCGTGCCGTCCTGCGCAACGAGGGCGTGTCGGCCTACAAGGTCCGCCCCGTCCTCGACCTCATCCGCGGCCAGGACGTGGGCCTGGCCCGCGACACCCTCGACCTGTGCGAGCGTGACGCCGCCCTGCTGGTGGGCAAGCTGCTCACCTCGGCTGTCGCCAACGCCGAGAACAATGACGGCCTCGACCCCGAGGAGCTCTACGTGTCGGCGTGCTACGCCGACGAGGGCGCCACGGCCAAGCGCTGGCGGCCCCGTGCCCGCGGCCGGGCCACCCGGATCCGCAAGCGCAGCTGCCACATCACGGTGATCGTGAGCCGCCTGCCCACCGAGCGCCTGAACCGGCTGCGTGCCCGCCAGGCGGCCGAGGCCGGCAACCGCCGCGCCCGCCGTGTGGCCGGTGGCCGCCAGGGCCGCCGAACACGCCGCGACGAGCAGCGCCCCGGCACCGCTCCGGCGCCCGAGACGGCCACCGCGACTCCGGCCGAGGTCGACGCTCCGATGGTGGAGATCCAGGAGACGACGGCGCCCGAGGCCGCCGTGGGGGACACGGCGGCAGCGACCTCCACGGACAACACCACCACGGACGACAGCGGCGCTGCAGAGGGCGCCGGCGACACGGCGACCGACACGGCGCCCGACGACGAGAAGGACAGCTAGATGGGCCAGAAGGTAAACCCGTACGGGTTCCGCCTGGGCGTGACCACCGACTGGAAGTCGCGGTGGTTCAACGACAGGGAGTACAAGGACCAGGTCATCGAGGACTGGAAGATCCGCGATTACCTCACCAAGCAGCTCGAGCGGGCGGCTGTCAGCCGCGTCGAGGTGGAGCGCACCCGCGACCGCCTGCGAATCGACCTGCACACGGCCCGCCCCGGCATCGTCATCGGCCGCCGGGGTGCCGAGGCCGACCGCCTGCGCACCGAACTTGCCCGCATCACCAAGAACCCGAAGGTCCAGCTCAACATCCAGGAGATCAAGCAGCCCGAACTCGACGCCGCCCTCATCGCCCAGGGCATCGCCGACCAGCTGGCCGGCCGCGTCAGTTTCCGGCGGGCCATGAAGCGAGCCGTACAGACGGTGCAGAAGGCCGGCGCCCAGGGCATCCGCGTGCAGTGCGCCGCCCGCCTGGGCGGCTCCGAGATGGCACGCCGCGAGGCGTACCGCGAGGGCCGGGTGCCTCTGCACACCCTGCGGGCCGACATCGACTACGGCTTCCGTGAGGCGAAGACCACCTTCGGCCGCATCGGCGTGAAGGTGTGGATCTACAAGGGCGACATCCTCCCCTACAAGGTCTCCACCGAGGACAAGATCAGCCGCGAGGCGGCCATGGCCGTGGGCGAGACGTCCGGCCAGGGCAAGCCCCGCCGCATCATCTCGGCCGGCGGCGGTCGCCGCCGTCCCGACCAGGGCGACCCGGGTGTCGAGCCGGCACCCGGCACGGCAGGCGAGGACGGCGTCGAAGCGGTCGAAGCCGGCGACGCCAAGCCGATCCTGCCCGAGGTCGATCCCGACATCGAGCGCCTCCTGGCCGAGGAAGAAGAGATCGAGCGCCGTACCCGGGAGCACCACGAGGCGCCGCACTTCAAGGAGACCGACTGATGCTCATGCCCAGGAAGGTCAGGCACCGCAAGCAGCAGCGCGGCCGCCTGTCCGGCATGGCCAAGGCCGGCACCACCGTCTCCTTCGGCGACTTCGGGGTGCAGGCCCTCGAGCCGGGCTGGATCACCGCCCGCCAGATCGAGGCCGCCCGTATCGCCATGACCCGCCACGTCAAGCGCGGCGGCAAGGTGTGGATCCGCGTGTTCCCCGACAAGCCCGTCACGGCCAAGCCGGCCGAGACCCGCATGGGCTCCGGCAAGGGCAACCCCGAGCACTGGGTGGCCGTGGTCAAGCCCGGCCGCATCATGTTCGAGCTGGCCGGCGTGGACGAGACGCTGGCGCGCGCCGCCATGGAGCGCGCCATCCAGAAGCTGCCCATCCGGGCACGGTTCGTGGTGCGCCACGAGCAGGAGGTGCAGATCTGATGGCCCGCTCCAAGTCACACGACCTGCGCGACATGGATGTCAACGAGCTCGAGACCCGGCTCACCGAGGTCAAGCAGGAGCTGTTCAACCTGCGGTTCCAGCACGTCACCGGCCAGCTGGACAACTTCGCCCGGCTCGGCCAGCTGAGGAAGGACGTGGCACGGATGAACACCATCCTCCGCCAGCATGAGATCGCGGCTTTCGAGGCCGCAGCAGGAGCCGAGGGGGCATCCCGTGGCTGACACGACACCTGAGACCAGCGCAGCGGACGCCGAAGTGCGCGCCGCCCGCAAGCAGCGGGAGGGCACCGTGGTGTCCAACGCCATGAACAAGACGGCGATCGTTGCCGTCATCGACCAGGTGCGCCACCGGCGCTACGCCAAGACGGTGCAGCGCACCAAGCGCCTCTTCGCCCACGACGAGGACAACGATGTGAAGGTCGGTGACCGGGTCCGTATCCAAGAGACCCGGCCGCTGTCCAAGCTCAAGCGCTGGCGCGTGATCGAAGTGCTGGAGCGGGCCCGATGATCCAGCAGGAGTCCCGGCTCCGCGTGGCCGACAATTCCGGCGCCAAGGAAGTCCTCTGCATCAAGGTGCTGGGCGGCTCCAAGCGCCGCTACGCCTCGATCGGCGACATCTTCGTCGCCACCGTGAAGGACGCCATCCCCGGCGCGGCGGTGAAGAAGGGCGATGTCGTCAAGTGCGTCGTCGTCCGCACCAAGAAGGAGAAGCGCCGGGCCGACGGCAGCTACATCCGCTTCGACGAGAACGCCGCCGTCCTCATCAACGATCAGCAGCAGCCTCGCGGCACCCGTATCTTCGGTCCCGTCGGGCGCGAACTGCGCGACAAGAAGTTCATGCGGATCATCTCTCTAGCGCCGGAAGTCCTCTGATGAAGCTGAAGAAGGGTGACCGTGTGCGCGTGCGCGCCGGCAAGGACCGTGGGAAGACGGCGGAGATCATGCGCGTCATCCCGTCCGAGAACAAGGTGATCGTCGACGGCGTCAACGTGGCCAAGCGCCACCAGCGGGCCACCCGCGCCACGATGCAGGGCGGCATCATCGACAAGGACATGCCGATCCATGCGTCGGCGGTGGCCATCGTGTGCCCCACGGACGGGCCCACCCGCATCGGGTACCGCTTCGAGGACACGTCCGCCGGGCGCCGCAAGATCCGGATCTGCAAGAAGTGCAGAGGGGACCTGTGAGCACCACCGCACCCGCCGCGCCGACCCGTCCCCTGCCCCGGCTCAAGCAGCGGTACAACGACGAGATCCGCGTCCAGCTCAAGGAGAGCCTCGGCCTCGGGAACATCATGGAGGTTCCCCGGTTCGAGAAGGTCGTCATCAACATGGGCGTGGGCCGGGCCACCCAGCAGCAGTCGCTGATCGACGGGGCCGTGCGCGACCTCACGATCATCGCCGGCCAGAAGCCGCTGGTCACCAAGGCCAGGAAGTCGATCGCCGCGTTCAAGCTGCGGGAGGGCAACGCCATCGGCGCCAAGGTCACCCTCCGCGGCGACCGCATGTGGGAATTCCTCGACCGGCTCATCAGCCTGGCCATCCCCCGCATCCGTGACTTCAGGGGGCTGCCGTCGCGGTCCTTCGACGGTCACGGCAACTACACCTTCGGCGTGACCGAGCAGCTGATCTTCCCGGAGATCGACTACGACAAGGTCGACACGCCACGCGGCATGGACATCACCGTGGTCACATCGGCCCGTACGGACGACGAGGGCAGGGCCCTTCTCGCCGCCTACGGGTTCCCGTTCAAGCGTGAGGATCAATAGTGGCGAAGAAGGCACTCGTTCAGAAGCAGCAGCGCAAGCCCAAGTTCAAGGTGCGGGGATACACCCGGTGCCAGCGGTGCGGCCGCCCCCGTGCGGTGTTCCGCAAGTTCGGCCTGTGCCGCATTTGCCTGCGCGAGCTGGCGCACGCCGGGGAGCTCCCCGGCGTCACGAAGGCATCCTGGTGAGCGGGCGACTGGTGAGGGGGCAACTGCGATGACGATGACCGACCCGGTTGCCGACATGCTCACGCGTATCCGCAACGGCAACACGGCCATGCACGACACGGTGAAGATGCCGTCGTCCAAGGTGAAGGAGGCGCTGGCCGCCATCCTCCAGCGCGAGGGCTTCATCGACGGCTTCGAGGTGCAGGACGACCCCGGTCGCCCGGGCCGCGTGCTCGAGATCGCCATGAAGTACTCGAGCGACCGTGCCCGCACCATCTCGGGCATCCGGCGAATCTCCAAGCCGGGCCTGCGGGTGTACACCAAGGCCGACCGCCTGCCGCGCGTGCTCGGCGGCCTCGGTGTGGCCGTGCTGTCCACCAGCCAGGGCCTGATGACTGACCGCGAAGCCCGCCAGCGGCGCATGGGCGGCGAAATCCTCTGTTACGTCTGGTAGGTCGGTAGACGATGTCTCGAATCGGAAAAGCACCCATCCCCGTCCCGTCCGGCGTGACAGTCACGCTGGCGGACCGGCGCGTCACCGTGAAGGGCCCCCAGGGCACGCTCGAGCGCGAGCTGCCGGGCGCCATCACGGTGCGTCAGGAGGAGGCCACGCTGGTGGTCGAGCGGCCCGACGACGCCCGCCAGAACCGGGCGCTGCACGGGCTCACCCGCTCGCTGGTCAACAACATGGTCATCGGCGTCACCGCCGGGTTCACCAAGGACCTCGAGATCGTGGGCGTGGGCTATCGGGCCACGCCCAAGGGCCCCGACAAGATCGAGTTGGCTCTCGGCTTCAGCCACATGGTGCCCGTCGACGCCCCGCCGGGCATCACCTTCGACGTGCCGCTGCCCACCCGCATCACGGTGAAGGGCATCGACAAGGAACTGGTTGGCCAGGTCGCAGCCGACATCCGAAGCGTGCGCAAGCCCGAGCCCTACAAGGGCAAAGGCGTCCGCTACGCGGGCGAGGTCGTGCAGCGTAAGGCCGGAAAGGCAGCCAAGTGAGTAACAGACGACTGGAATTGCGTCGAACGCGCCACCGGCGCGTCCGGCGCAAGGTATCCGGCACGACGGCCCGGCCCCGCCTGGCGGTGTTCCGCTCGTCGCGCCACATGGTGGCCCAGGTCATCGACGATTCCACCGGCCGCACCATCGCGGCCGCATCCACGGTCGAGCCCGACCTGAAGTCGGGCGGCGGTGGCAACAAGGCGGCGGCCGCGGCCGTCGGCCGTTTGGTTGCCACCCGCGCAAAGGCGGCCGGCGTCGACACGGTGATCTTCGACCGGGGCGGCTTCTTGTACCACGGCCGGGTGGCGGCGGTCGCCGACGCCGCCCGCGAAGCCGGTCTCACGTTCTAGAAAGGTCTGTACATGGCTGATTCACAGTTCGAGGAGCGGCCCATCGGGCGGCCCAACCGGGTGGCCAAGGTGGTCAAGGGTGGGCGCCGGTTCTCGTTCGCCGCGCTCATGGTCGTGGGCGACGGCAACGGCAGGGTCGGCCTGGGCTACGGCAAGGCCAAGGAGGTGGCGCTGGCCATGCAGAAGGCGGCCGACGACGCCCGCAAGAACGTCTTCACCGTCCCCCTCGCCGGCTCCACGATCATCCATCCCATCGTCGGGGAGGCCGGCGCAGGGCGCGTGCTGCTCAAGCCCGCTGCGCCCGGTACCGGCGTCATCGCCGGCGGCGCCGCCCGCATCATCCTGGAGGCCGCCGGCATCCACGACGTGCTGGCCAAGTCACTCGGCTCGTCCAACGCCATCAACGTTGCCCACGCCACCATCGCCGGCCTCAAGGCGCTGAAGTCGCCCGACGAAGTGGCCCGCCTCCGGGGCAAGACCCCCGAGGAGGTCGCCCCCGCCGGCGTGCTGCGCGCCTACCGCGACACCAAGCGCGGCGCCCATGTCCCCCAAGAGGTGGCGTAAGTGGCCAGTCTCCAGGTCACCCAGGTGAAGTCGGCCATCGGTACCAAGCCGAAGCACCGCGGCACGCTGCGGGCCCTCGGCCTGCGCGGAGTCGGCAAGACCAACAAGCTTCCCGATCGGCCGGAGATCCGGGGCATGATCGCCCGGGTCCCCCATCTGGTCCACGTCGAGGAGGTGTCCGAATGAAGCCCCACGATCTGAAGGCGCCGGCCGGCTCGTCGCGCCCGCGCCGCCGTGTCGGCCGGGGCACCGGCGGCAAGGGCGGCAAGACCGCCGGCCGCGGCACCAAGGGCCAGGGCGCACGCGGCCAGGTCCGGCCCGGCTTCGAGGGCGGCCAGCTGCCCCTGAAGCAGCGCATCCCCAAGCTCAAGGGCTTCAAGAACCCGTTCCGGGTCGAGTACGTCGTCGTCAACCTCGACGCCATCGAGGCCTTCGAGGGTGACGTCATCAGCCCCGAGACGCTGCGGGCCAAGGGCCTCGTGCACAAGCACGGCCTGGTCAAGGTCCTCGGTCGGGGTGAGCTCAATCGCAAGATGCAGGTGAGCGCCCACGCGTTCTCGCGCAGCGCCGAAGAGGCGATCAAGAACGCCGGGGGTAGCGTGGAGGTCATCCCGCCGCCGTTCGGCAACGGCCGCCCGCCGGCCAAGGGGAATGCCCTCACCAACCGCTAGTTCGTCGGTCGTCCTCTCTCCGCCAGCAGGAGCAGGTGCATGCTCGGAAGTCTGAAGAATATGTTCAAGGTCCCGGACCTTCGGAACAAGATCTTCTTCACGCTGTTCATCATCTGCCTCTACCGGCTCGGCTCCCACGTGCCGGTGCCCGGCATCGACTTCGACGCCGTCCAGCGCCTGCAGGACGCCTCGAAGGCCGGCGGTGTCCTCGGGTTCCTGAACCTGTTCTCCGGCGGGGCGCTCACCCGTTTCGCCGTGTTCGGCCTCGGGATCATGCCCTACATCACCAGCTCGATCATCGTGCAGCTGCTGGGCGTGGTGATCCCCAAGCTGGAGCAGTGGCGCAACGAGGGTGCCGTCGGCCAGCGCAAGATCACCCAGACGACCCGCTACCTCACGGTGGCGCTGGCGATCATGCAGTCCACCGGCCTGGCCTTCGTGTTCCACCGGGGCGGGCAGGGCTTCAACGTGAGCGGCGACATCGACCTGATCCCCAACTTCACCGTGCCCCGCGTGCTGCTGGTGGTCCTGTCGATGACGGCCGGCACCGCCTTCGTCATGTGGCTCGGCGAGCTCATCACCCAGCGGGGGATCGGCCAGGGCATGTCGATCATCATCTTCGCCAACGTCGTGTCGGGCATGCCGGCCGGCGGCGCCGCGGTGCGGGCCGAGGGTGGCAACTTCAAGTTCGGCATCATCATCGCCCTCACTCTCGCCCTCCTGGTTGCCATCGTCTTCATCGAGCAGGGCCAGCGCCGCATCCCCGTCCAGTTCGCCAAGCGGGTCGTCGGCCGGCGGATGTACGGCGGCCAGAGCACCTACATCCCGCTGAAGGTGAACCAGTCGGGCGTCATCCCGATCATCTTCGCCAGCTCGGTCCTGTACTTCCCGGCCCTCCTGTCGAACGTGGTGCCGTGGGAGGGCGTGCAGAGCTTCATCAACAACAACCTGATCCAGCCCACCAGCCTCACGTACATCGGCCTCTACGGCGTGCTGATCGTGCTCTTCGCCTACTTCTACACGGCCATCGCGTTCGACCCGCACCAGCGGGCGGACGAGATCCGCAAGCAGGGCGGGTACATCCCCGGCATCCGGCCCGGCCTGCCCACCGAGCGCCATCTGGCCGGCATCCTCAACCGCATCACGCTTCCCGGATCGCTGTTCCTCGCCTTCATCGCCCTGCTCCCGTCGATCTTCCTCGCCGCCTGGGACATCACGAACTACCCGTTCGCAGGTACCACGCTGCTGATCGCCGTCGGGGTGGCCCTGGAGACGATGAAGCAGATCGACAGCCAGCTGATGATGCGGAACTACGAGGGCTTCCTGAAGTAGGTGGTCACTCGCGGCCCGAGGCTCGTGATTCTCGGCAAGCAGGGCGCCGGCAAGGGCACGCAGTGTGTGCGGCTCTCACGCCACTACCTGATCCCGCACATCTCGAGCGGGGACATGTTCCGGGCCGAGCTGAAGTCGGGCTCCGATGCGGGCCGACGGCTGAACAGGTTCATGAAGGCGGGCGAGCTCATCCCCGACGACGTGGTCATCGAGGTGATGGTCCACCGCCTCGAGCAGGACGGAACACGTGACAAGGGCTTCATCCTCGACGGCTTCCCCCGCACCACCGCCCAGGCCGAGGCTCTGTTCGACTACCTCGACAAGTCTGAGCTGAACATGGCCATCGACCTCCAGGTGCCCACCGATGTCGTCCTCCACCGCCTGGCCGGGCGACGGGTGTGCACGGACTGCGGGCAGAACTACGGCCTCGGCAGGATCCCCAAGCACGAGGGCGTCTGCGACCGCTGTGGTGGCGAGGTCATCCAGCGGGAGGACGATACCGAGGAGGCGATCAGCCGGCGCCTCAACCTCTACGAGCAGGAGACGGAGCCGCTCATCGCCTGGTACCTCACCCGCGACAAGCTGGTGACCGTGGACGGTCTCAACGAGCCGGACCTGGTCACCGATCGGCTGGTGCGGGCCATCGACCGGCGACTGGATCGGGTTCAGGTCCCCGAGTGATGCAGGCGATGGCGGTGACACTGTGAAGCGCAACAAGGAGGAGATCGGGCGTATGCGCCGGGCCGGCCGGGTGGTGGCCGAGATGCACGAGCGCACCCGCCAGGCGGCCCGCCCGGGCGCCACCACCGCCGATCTCGATCGGGTGGCCCGCGAGGTCCTGGAGCGGCGCAACGCCCGTTCGAACTTCCTCAACTACCACGGCTTCCCGGCCGTCATCTGCACGTCGCCCAACGACATGATCGTGCACGGGATCCCCGGCTCCTACGTCCTGCAGGAGGGTGACATCCTCTCGATCGACTGCGGCGCGATCATCGAGGGCTATCACGCGGATGCCGCCTTCACCATGCCGATCGGCGATGTGGGCCCGGAGGCGTTGAAGCTCATCGCCACCACCGAGGAGAGCCTGCGGGCGGGCATCGCCACCATGATCGACGGCAACCGCCTGAGCGACATCGGCCACGCCGTGCAGACGGTGGCCGAGGCGGGCGGCTACTCGGTGGTGCGGGAGTACGTGGGCCACGCCATCGGCACCGCCATGCACGAGGAGCCCCAGGTGCCCAATTACGGGCCGCCGGGCAAGGGGCCGAAGCTGCGGGTAGGCATGGTGTTCGCCGTCGAGCCGATGGTGAACCTGGGCGGCGCCGGCACCAGGGTGCTCGACGACAACTGGAGCGTGGTGACGGCCGATGGCAGCCTGTCGGCCCACGCCGAGCACACCATCGCCATCCTCGACGACGGGCCCGAGGTCCTCACCGTCCTCGACTGAGAGGTTGGGGAGGTCGCCGCAGGCGAGCGTGCGGGCCGGACCGCCTGGGCCGGACCGCCTGGGCCGGACCGCCCGGCGGCGCCAGCGCAGTTCCTGAGCGATCTGTGCCCGGTTACCGGATACAGATCGCTTCGGAATCCCTGCGCTCACGGCCGTCCCTCGGTCCCCGGTCGGAGGGTGCGGGTGGGCGGGTTTCTTCTTGCCGGGCGCATAAGCTACGCTTGACGTTCGGCCCGAGTCCTGTTGGCAGGTTCAGCGCGGGGCGCGCCGGAGAAGCACGAGTTTCGCAACGAGGAGTTCATCTGCCCAAGCCCAAAGAAGACGCGATCGTGCTCGAAGGCACGGTCATCGAGCCGCTGCCGAACGCCATGTTCAAGGTGGAGCTCGAGAACGGCCACAAGGTGCTGGCTCACAGTTCCGGCAAGATGCGCATGCACCGCATCCGCATCCTCCCCGGCGATCGCGTGCAGGTGGAGATCACTCCCTACGACCTATCCCGCGGACGAATCACCTACAGGTACAAGTGATGAAAGTACGACCGAGCGTCAAGACCATGTGTGAGAAGTGCAAGGTGATCCGCCGTCACGGCCGGGTCATGGTGATCTGCACCAACCTCCGCCACAAGCAGCGACAGGGCTAGGAGCGCCAGTGGCACGAATCGCCGGAGTCGACATCCCGCGGGAGAAGCGGCTCGAGATCTCGCTCACCTACATCTTCGGGGTGGGTCGCACCACGGCCAAGAAGGTGTGCGCCGAGACCGGGATGAACCTCGACACCCGCGTGCGCGACCTCACCGACGAGGAGGTGGCGCGCCTGCGCAACTGGATCGACGCCAACCTCAAGGTCGAGGGCGACCTGCGGCGCGACATCCAGCAGGACATCAAGCGCAAGATGGAGATCGGCTCCTACCAGGGCATCCGGCACCGCCGCGGCCTGCCCGTGCGGGGCCAGCGCACCCATACCAACGCCCGTACACGAAAGGGCCCGAAGAAGACCGTGGCCGGGAAGAAGAAGGTGCGCAAGTAAATGGCAAAGCCCAAGCCTGGAGGCCGGCGTCCCCGCCGCCGCGAGCGCAAGAACGTCGCCTTCGGCGTCGCCCACATCAAGAGCTCGTTCAACAACACGATCGTCTCTATCAGTGACATGGAGGGCAACATCATCGCCTGGGCGTCCGCCGGAAACGTCGGCTTCAAGGGCTCCCGCAAGTCGACGCCCTTCGCCGCCCAGCTGGCTGCCGAGGCGTGCGCCCGCCGTGCCATGGAGCACGGCATGCGCAAGGTCGACGTGTTGGTGAAGGGCCCCGGGTCAGGCCGGGAGACGGCCATCCGGTCGCTCCAGCAGACCGGCCTCGAGGTCTCCGGCATCAAGGACGTCACGCCCATCCCGCACAACGGCTGCCGCCCCAAGAAGCGGCGCCGGGTCTAAAGGGAAGAGAACAGAGACATGGCTCGTTACACCGGTCCCGTCTGCCGCCTGTGCCGGCGGGAGAAGATGAAGCTCTTCCTCAAGGGCCCCAAGTGCGACACGATGAAGTGTCCCATCGAGCGCCGCCCCTACCCCCCGGGTGAGCACGGGCGCGACCGCATGCGCCAGGGCTCGGAGTACCTGGGCCAGCTGCGCGAGAAGCAGAAGGCCCGCCGCATCTACGGCGTCCTCGAGAAGCAGTTCGCCAACCTCTACGTGGAAGCCACCCGCATGTCGGGCATCACGGGCGAGAACCTGCTCCGGATGTTGGAGCTGCGCCTCGACAATGTGGTGTTCCGGGCCGGGTGGGGCTCCAGCCGCAGCCAGTCCCGCCAGTTCGTACGCCACGGCCACGTGCTCGTCAACGGCAAGCGGGTCGACATCCCGAGCTACCGGGTGAAGAAGGGTGACACGGTGGCGCTGAAGGCGAAGTCCCGCGAGATGATCGTGATCCGCCACAACGTCGACACCCTCGACCGCCAGGTGCCGCCGTGGCTGGAGGCAGGCGACGGCGGCTTCGAGGTCGCCGTGCGCGATCTGCCCCTGCGCGAGCACATCGACGTCCCGGTCCGTGAGCAGCTGATCGTGGAGCTGTACTCGAAGTAGTCAGTGCCCGGGCCGGCCGCAGTCGGCGCCGGGGTCATCGCAACAGCACGCCGAGGAGCGAGGGCTCCGACGCCAAAGGAGTTCCCCTGTGTTGATCATCCAGCGCCCAACCGTCGAGGCGTTGTCCGAAGAGGACGCCAACCGCCAGTCGTTCGCCATCGGGCCCTTGGAGCCGGGCTTCGGCCACACCATCGGCAACTCGCTGCGCCGCACGCTGCTGTCGGCCATCCCCGGCGCAGCCGCCACCCAGATCCGCTTCGACGACGCCCTCCACGAGTTCACCACCCTGCCGGGCGTGAAGGAGGACGTCACCGACCTCATCCTGAACCTGAAGGACCTGGTCCTGCGGGTCGACGGCGACGAGGACGTCACCCTGCGCATCGACGTTCGGGGCCCCGCCTCTGTCACCGCCCGGGACATCCAGCCGGCCAACGACGTCGAGGTCCTCAACCCCGACCTGCACATCGCCACGCTGAACTCCAAGGGCCGCCTGGCCCTCGACATCTTCGTGGAGAAGGGCCGGGGCTACGTCTCGGCCGACAAGAACAAGCGGTCGGCCACCATCGGCGTGCTGCCGGTCGACTCGATCTTCTCACCGGTCCGCCGGGTCGCCTTCACCATCGAGCCGACCCGGGTGGAGCAGTCCACCAACTTCGACCGCCTGGTGCTCGACATCGAGACCGACGGCTCCATCTCCCCCAGGGAGGCGCTGGCATCGGCCGGGGAAACCCTGCGGTCGCTGGTGGGCCTGGTGGCCGAGATGAGCGACAGCCCCCAGGGCCTCGAGCTGGGCGACGTGAGCGCGGCCAGCACCGGGTCGCCCGACCTCGACCTGCCGATCGAGGACCTCGACCTGTCCGAGCGTCCCCGCAACTGCCTCAAGCGGGCCCAGGTCAACACGGTCGGCGAACTGGTCCTGAAGACGGTCGACGACCTGCTGGCCATCACCAACTTCGGGCAGAAGTCGCTCGACGAAGTGCTCGTGAAGCTCGACGAGCGGGGCCTGGCCCTGCGCACCAAGGGCGGGGAGTAGCCGTATGGGCGTGCCCGGGACACCGAAGAAGGGCCGCCGCCTCGGCGGCAGCGCCGCCCACCAGAAGGCCATGCTCGGCAACCTGGTGGCATCGCTGATCGCGGCCGAGGCCGTGGTGACCACCGAGGCCAAGGCCAAGCAGCTGCGGCCCGTGGCCGAGAAGGTGATTACCAAGGCAAAGAAGGGCGGCGTGCACCGTCACCGCCAGGTCGTGTCGTTCATCCGTGACAAGGACATGGCCCACAAGCTGTTCGAGGAGATCGGCCCCCGCTACGAGGACCGCCCGGGTGGCTACACCCGCATCCTCAAGCTGGGCCCCCGCCACGGGGACAATGCCCCCATGGCCCGCATCGAACTGGTGTGAGTTTGTTCGATCAGGAGTCGGCGGACATCGGTCCGCCGGCGCCGGTCGAGCAGGAGGCGCCGCCGCCGGTCGAGGGCGCGGCTGTACAGCAATCGCCGCCGCCCCGGGCCGGCCCCACCACGCGGGTACGCCTCACGGTGGCCTACGACGGCAGCGGGTTCCGGGGCTTCGCCCCCAACCTGGGCGTGCGCACGGTGGCCGGCGACATGGCCGGCGCCACCGGGCGCGTCCTCGGCGCCGAGGTGTCGCTCACCTGCGCCGGCCGCACCGACGCCGGTGTGCACGCCTGGGGCCAGGTGGTGCACTTCGACGTGCCGGGCGAGCCGGACCTCGTCGCCCTCCAGCGCTCGCTGAACAAGATGCTGGGCCCCGCCGTGGTGGTGCGCGACGCGGCCATCGCGGCCGAGGGCTTCGACGCCCGCCACTCGGCCACCGGCCGCCGCTACCGGTACACGGTGCTGAACCGGGTCCTTCCCGACCCGTTCCTGGCGTCCACCACCTGGCACGTGGACGACCCCCTCGACCTCGGCTCGATGACGCTGGCGTGCGATCCGCTCATCGGTGAGCACGACTGGTCGTCGTTCTGCAAGCGCCCGCCCGGCCCCGACCCCGAGCGCGGCCCCCGGTCGATGGTGCGGGTGGTGCGGGAGGCTGCGTGGACGGACCTGGGTGAAGGCGTCCTGCGCTTCGAGATCGAGGCGTCGGCCTTCTGCCACCAGATGGTGCGGTCGCTGGTGGGCACCCTGGTGGCGGTGGGCCGGGGGAAGGTGCGGGCGGGCGACATCGGCGCCCTGATCCGCTCCCGCGACCGAGCCGAGGCAAGCGAGCCGGCGCCGCCCCACGGCCTGTGCCTGTGGGAGGTCACGTACGGCGGGAGTTGAGGGTTTGGAAAGGCTCGAAAAGCCCGTAAGCTTGTTGTGGAGCACACCGGCGGGGGCTCGAGGAGGAGTAGTGGGCGGCACGGTTCGTATCGGGGGGCAGGCGCTGGCGGATGGCGTGCTCATGCGCACGAGTCGGGCGTGGGCGGTGGCCCGTGACGACGGCTCGGTGCAGGTCGGCGCCCTGGCGCCCCGCCGCACGGCCAACATCCCGGTGCTGCGCTTCCTCGTCGGGCTGGCCGGCGGTATGCGTCTGGCTGTCGGCCGGGGCATGCTCGGCCGGGGCGCCGGCGCCGCCGTCGCCACCCGGGCCAAGCGTCGCAACGGGCGGTTCCTGTGGGCTGTCCTTGCGGTCGAGATCGTCGGCCTGTCCTTCTCGTTCGTGGTCGACGGGCGGACGCTGCCGCTGTGGGCCGGCATCGCCGCCACCGCCGGTCCATGGGTCATGGCCTTCGCCGTGCTCCGGCTGCTGGCGCCCGGTTCGCTGTGGCGGTACCACGGGGCCGAGCACAAGGCGGTCGCCGCCCACGAGGCGGGTGTCGCCATGGACGACGTGCGGACCGTGCTGGCCGCGCCCCGGGTCCACGACCGGTGCGGCACCAACCTGGTCTTCCTGGCCATGATCGGCGGCCTCGCAGTCGGTGGCCTGCCCGCCGCCTTCCAGGTCCCCGCCTTCGTGCTGCTCCTGGCCACGACGGCCGAGGCGGTGACGCAGGCCGCGGGCCGCCCCCGGTCGCCGCTGAGCCGGCTGGTACTGGCCGGCGGGCGGGCCCTCCAGCGCTACGTCACCACGGCCGAGCCCACCACCGCTGAGCAGGCCGTCGGCTGCCGGGCCCTCGCTGCGTGCCTGGCGCTCCACGAGCAGCTGGCTGCATCGCCCGGCACCGGGACCGCCGAGGTACTCGCCGCCGCTTGAGTCCGCCGAGTTTTCATCACTCGACGCACTGGCGCTGCATGCAGGGACGGTCGATGCAGCCGGATGGGTCGACACCCTGGCCGGCGCGGCACGCTCGGGAGTGCCGGCCCTTGGTTCGCCCGCGCCCGATGGGCCGCCGGGCGCCGTGTGGAACGGCGTCCTCTGCGCGCTGGCTGTGCGGACGTGGGATGCGGTCGACCGCGTCGAGGCGGTGGCAGGGCCCGGCCACCGGCTGGTCGTGTTCGGCGGTGGCGGCCGCAGCCGCCCGTGGCTGGAGCGCAAAGCGGCCGCCGGTCGCCTGCCGGTCCTGCGGTCCACCGCGGGCGAACCGGCCGCGCGCGGCGCCGCTCTCTTCGCCGGCGTGGCCGCCGGCTGGTGGCAGAAGGTCGACGCCGCCCCCACGGGCCTCGAGCCGATCTGACCGGCCTGCGGGCCGGAATCAGCGGCCCTGCTCGACCCGGTAGCCGGCGCCGGCGAGGGCGAGTACGACCTGGTGGCGGTGCTCGGCGTCGCGGGTCTGGAGGGTGAGCATGACCTCGACCTCGTCGAGGGCGAGGTCCACCCCGGCCCGGTGGTGCTCCACATCGAGCACGTTGAGGCCGAGGCGGGCGACATCGCTGGTGAGCGAGGCGAGGGCGCCGGGGTGGTCGGGGAGCACGATGCGCAGGATCAGGTACCGGCCCGATGCCGACAGGCCGTGGTCGATCAGCTTGATGAGCAGCTGGGGATCGACGTTGCCGCCCGACAGCACGGCTACGACCGGCCCGTCGCCGCCGACGCTGCCGTTCAGCACGGCGGCCAGGGCCACCGCGCCGGACGGCTCCACCACCGCCTTGGCCCGCTCGAGCAGCAGGAGGACCGCCGCGCTGATCTCCTCCTCGGTCACCGACACGACGTCGTCCACGAACGCCCTGACATGCTCCAGGGTCAGCTCGGACGCCGACTTCACGGCGATGCCGTCCGCCATGGTGGAGAGCACCGGCACGGGCACGCAGCGACCCGCATCGAGGGCAGCGCGCATACTGGCGGCGCCCGCCGCCTCCACACCGACCACCCTCGTGCCCGGTCGCACGCCGGACAGGGCAGCCGCTATGCCCGAGATGAGGCCGCCACCGCCGACCGGCACCACGACGGTCGAGGCCTCGGGCGCCTCCTCGGCGATCTCGAGGCCGATCGTGCCCTGTCCGGCGATGACGAGGAGGTTGTCGAACGGAGGCACGAACACGGCCCCGGTCGTGGCTGCGTGGTCGCGGGCGGCGGCGATGCAGTCGTCCACCGAGTCGCCCGTGAGGCGCACGTCGGCGCCGTACCCCCGGGTGGCCTCCACCTTGGGCAGCGATGCCACGACGGGCATGAACACCGTGGCCCGCCGGCCGGTGAGGGAGGCGGCCAGGGCGACGCCCTGTGCGTGGTTCCCGGCCGAGCCCGCCACCACGTCGGTGACGGCAGGGGCGAGGGCGGCCAGGAAGTTGTACGCCCCGCGGATCTTGAACGAGCCGGTGCGCTGGAGGTGCTCGGGTTTGAGCAGGACGGGCCGACCCGCCAGCCGGGACAGTGCGTCCGATCGGTTGACAGGGGTGGGTCGTATCACGCCGGCAACCCGGGCCCTGGCCGCGTCGACGTCGGCCGGGCCGATCACCACCGGAGGCTACCGGCGGACCGGCGCCTGTCGTCCGGCCAGGAGTCGGCCGTCATCGCACGGCCCCTTCCAACCCGTCCCGTTGAGGCGCTGGGTCAGCCCGTGAGGTCCTGGGTGAGTGCAGCGCGGGCGTACCGGCGGTCGGCGCCGAGGCCGACGAGGAGCCACAGCGCCCCGTCGATCACGGCGCGGCCGGCGGCATTGTCGAGCGCTACCTGGGCGATGTACGCGTGGCCTCCCCACCAACCGAGTGCGAGGGCGTAGCCCAGGAGCAGTCCGGCCGCCACCGTGGCGATGCCCTGCCTGCCGTCCGGCCCGTGGAGGTGCGGGGCCATTGCGCGGACGGTGAGCACCAGCAGCATCGTCACCAGCGCGGCGCGCATGACGACAGCCGTGGTCGTCGAATCGACCGCCAGCGCAATAGTGGTCGAGATCAACAGCAGCACGAATCCGCTCACGCCGGTGATCAGACCGAGGCGAACCGAGGGGCCCACTGCGATCCCTTCCCTATCCGCCACACTCGCTGCGGGCCACCCACGACGTCCCGTCCCACGACGCCGGGGGCAGGGCGGGCAGACCACCGCTGAGTACACCGCCATGGTGGCTCTGGCCGTCGCGCTGGTCGTCGCGATGGCCACCTCCGGCGCCGGCGCGGGGATCGCTGGCGGGTTCCGGGCTGCGGTGTGCAAGGTGGTCGCCACGACCTGTGGCGCCCGCCGCCGAAGGCGGGCTTGGTGCCGTAGGCCCGGGCGGGAGCGCCGGCCCGGTCGCGCTGCCCGACAGCGACGGCGACGGCTTCAGCGACGCCGACGAGCGGCTGGCGGGGTCCGACCCCAGCAGCGCCGACACCGTCCGTCGGTGACGATCGGGCCGGTACCCTGACGGCCCGCGGAGCGGCCAGCGCAACGATCCCGGTCGTGACCGAGGAAGGGCTCGATGAAGCGGTTCGGAGGTTTTCCGGCCGTACTCGTGGCCCTCGCTGTCGCCATGGCCGCGTGCACGGGCGGCGGCTCGTCCGCGCCGGCCCGGTCCGGCGAGAGTGGCCCTGTGACCGCCGCCCAGCGGGCCGAGCTCGAGTCGTTCGCCCGTAGCAAGCTGCCCGACGGCGCCGTCGTGGCCGATCTCGACGACCGCGCCGCGCTTGACCGGTCCGTGCTCACCCGCTTCACTATCGACCGGGCCGATCTTGACCGCTTCGTCGCCGACGCCGGCATGACCAGGGACCCTGCGCCGGGCGTGCAGCCGCTCCAGGCGGGCGTGGGCGACGGTCTCGGCTGGAAGGTCGACGAGCTGGCGGACGCCGTGGGTTACGACGACGAGCGCGACCACGTCGTCCGCCAGTTCCTCGTCGACCTCGCCACGCCGGGACGGGCGGTCGTGTACCTCCACGCCTTCACGACCTGAGCCCCGCCACCTCAGGTGCGCCTGGGCTGCGGGGACGGTCGGGACGAAGGTACCGCAGCGGTTGGCGTCCGCCCCTCCGCCGCCCTATCCTTGGACGCCCGCCGACGCGCGGCCCGAGCCGACCCACGAAGGCGACCTCCTTGCGTACGTACTCCCCGAAGCCTGCAGACATCCATCGCGTCTGGCACGTCATCGACGCCGACGGCATGGTGCTCGGCCGCCTCTGCACCGAAGTGGCGCGCCTTCTGCGGGGGAAGCACAAGCCGACGTTCGCCCCCCACATGGACATGGGTGACCACGTCATCGTGGTCAACGCCGCCAAGGTCGTCATGACCAGCGACAAGGCCGAAAAGAAGCTGGCCTACCGCCACTCCGGGTACCCGGGCGGCCTCCGCAGCCAGAGCTACGCAGCCCAGCTGGCCACCAAGCCCCAGGAAGTCGTGCGGCGGGCGGTCAAGGGCATGCTGCCGAAGAACACCCTCGGCGCCCAGATGCTCTCCAAGCTCAAGGTGCACGCCGGCCCCACCCATCCCCATTCGGCCCAGAAGCCGCAGCCGCTCGAGCTGGCACACGCCCGCCGGGCCCCCGCCGGCCAGAACTAGGACTCCAGATGCCCAAGCCGCTCATCCAGTCCACCGGCCGTCGCAAGCGGGCCGTCGCCCGGGTCCGGTTCCGCCCCGGCACCGGCACCGTCACCATCAACAAGCGCGCCGTCGAAGAGTACTTCCCGTCCGCCGTACAGGTCACGCTGGCCACCGAGCCGCTCCGGGTCACCAACACGGCCGACGTCTACGACATCGACGCCACTATCGACGGCGGTGGCACGTCCGGCCAGGCCGGCGCACTGCGCCTCGGTATCGCCCGGGCCCTGGTCGAGCTCGACCCCGAGCAGCGGCCGGCCCTGAAGAAGGCAGGCTTCCTCACCCGCGACGCCAGGGAGAAGGAAAGCAAGAAGTACGGCCTCAAGAAGGCCCGCAAGGCGCCGCAGTACTCGAAGCGCTGAGCGGACACCCGTGCCGCTTGCGTTCGGCACCGACGGCGTGCGGGGCCTGGCCAACGCCGAGCTGACCCCGGAGCTGGTCCTCGCCCTCGGGCGGGCGGCCGCCCGGGTGCTGGGGGGGCCGTTCCTCGTGGGCCGCGATACCCGGCGGTCGGGGCCCATGCTGCAAGCCGCCTTCTCAGCCGGCGCAGCGTCGGAGGGCGTGGCCGTGGTGGACCTGGGCGTGCTGCCCACGCCGGGTGTGGCCTTCGTGTCGGCCCGCTGGGACGCACCGGGCGCCGTCATCTCGGCGTCGCACAACCCCTTCGCCGACAATGGCGTGAAGCTGTTCGCGCCCGGCGGGCGCAAACTCACCGATGCCGAGGAGCACACCCTCGAGCAGGAGCTGCACGCGCTGGTGGCGGGCACGGCCGGGGGCGGACGGCCCACCGGCGCCGGAGTCGGCAACCTCGACCTCGACCCCGCTGCGGTGGAGGCCTATGCAGCCCACCTGATCGCCTCCCTCGAAGGACGCACGCTCGAGGACCTCACCGTGGTGCTCGACTGCGGTCACGGGGCAGCGTCGGCGGTGGCCCCCGAGGTCCTCGCCATCACCGGCGCCACCGTCCACGTGCTCGGGGCGGCGCCGGACGGCGTCAACGTGAACGACGGCTGCGGGTCCACCGACCTGGGTGCGCTGCGCACGGCGGTGGTGGAGCTGGGCGCCGACGTGGGCCTGGCTTTCGACGGCGACGCCGACCGGGTGCTGGCGGTCGACGCAGCCGGCGGCGTGGTCGACGGCGACCACCTCATCGCCCTGTGCGCCCTCGACCTGCGCGGGCGGGGCCGGCTGAAGGACGACACGGTGGTCGTCACGGTGATGACCAACCTCGGCTTCCGCCGCGCCATGGAGGCGGCCGGGATCGCCGTGCACGAGACGCCGGTGGGCGACCGCCACGTGCTCGAGGCGCTCGACGCCGGCGGGTGGTGGCTCGGAGGCGAGCAGTCCGGGCACCTCATCTTCCGCGCCCTGGCCACCACCGGCGACGGCATCCTCACCGGGTTGCAGGTGCTCGACATCGTCGCCCGCACCGGCCGCCCCCTGGCCGACCTGGCATCGCAGGCGATGACCCGGCTGCCCCAGGTGCTGCACAACGTGCGGGTGGCGGCCAAGGTCGACGGGGCGGTAACCGAGCTGCTGGCGCCCGCCGTGGAAGCCGAGCAGGCCCGCCTGGGCGGCGACGGCCGGGTGCTCGTGCGACCGAGCGGCACGGAGCCGGTGGTGCGGGTGATGGTGGAGGCGCAGACCACCGAGCAGGCCCAAGAGGCGGCCGCCAGGCTGGCGGCGGAGGTCGCGCGGGTCCTCGGGCCGTAAGCTTTCCCAGCCATGTGCGGAATCGTCGCCATCCTGCGCCGGCCCAGCCGACGGCTGCCGCCTGCGGCCACCGAGATCACGTCCGGTCTCGAGGTCGCCCGGGCTGCGCTCGACGACACCGCCACCCTCGGCGAGGCGGCCACCGCCCTCGAAGCGGTCGACATCGCACTGCGGGGTACGCCGGGCATGCGGGCCCTGCTGGCCGAGCACGACCTGGTCCCCGTCCTGGAGGCCGCCCTCGGCCTGATCGACGGGACGGTCGACCGGTTGGAGGTCTCCCTCGACGCCGGCGACCTCGGCCTGTCGTCTGAGGACCTCGAGGTGGTGAACGCCGCCATCGTGCGCATCAAGGATGCCTCGTGGTCGCTCGGCCATGACCGCATACCGGCGGCCCGGGCGGTGGCCAGCCTGGCTTGGCCGGAGGCGGGCGACGCCACCATCGACTGCTATGCCGCCATCCACTCGGCCCTGTCGAGCATCGACCGGCTCGAGGTGCGAGGTCGTGACTCGGCCGGCCTGCACGTGCTCGTGAGCGGCCACGGGCTCGACCTCGACGACGAGCGCATCACCTCGTTGCTCGACGGCCGCACAACCGACCCGCTGTTCCCTTCCATGGCCGTGCGCACGCCGGCCGGCCACCTGGCCTTCGTCTACAAGGCGGCGGCCGAGATCGGCGAGCTGGGCGACAATACCCGCACGCTGCGCACCGCCATCTCGGCCGACCCGCTCCTGCAGTTGGCCCTCACCGCCACCACGGCCCGCGCCACGGTGCTCGGGCACACCCGGTGGGCGAGCGTGGGCATCATCTCGCAGGCCAACACCCACCCCCTCAACCAGGAGGAGGACGGCGACGCCGGTGGGCCCTACGTGGCCGCCGCCCTCAACGGCGACGTCGACAACTACGCCGAGCTCATCGCCGACGCCGGTCTGTCGATACCGGCTGCCTTCACCACCGACGCCAAGGTGATCCCCGCCCTGGTGTCGCGGCGCCTGCGCGACGGCGCCGGGGTGGCCGACGCCTTCCGTGCCACCGTCGAGTCCTTCGAGGGCTCCACCGCGGTCGGGGCGGTGGCGGCCGACACGCCGGACCAGCTGCTGCTGGCCCTGCGCGGCAGCGGTCAGGCGCTCTACGTGGGCCTGGCCGAGGACGCCTTCGTGGTGGCCAGCGAGCCCTACGGGCTGGTGGAGGAGACGAGCCGGTACCTGCGCATGGACGGCGAGTCGGCGCCCGAGGGCGGCGGCCGGTCGGGCCAGGTGCTCGTGCTCGACGCGGCCGGCGCCGGCACCGTCGACGGCATCACCCGCCTGGCCTACGACGGCACGCCCCTGCCCGTCACCGACGGCGACATCCGCACGGCCGAGATCACCACACGCGACATCGACCGGGCCGGGTTCCCCCACTTCCTGCTGAAGGAGGTCACCGAAGCGCCCGGGTCGTTCCGCAAGACCCTCCGGGGCAAGATCACCGGCGACGGCAGCGAGCTGCGGGTCGTCCTCGGCAACGAGACGCTGCCGCCGCAGCTGCGGGAGCGGTTGCGCAGCGGTGGCATCCGGCGGGTCCGGGTGATCGGACAGGGCACCGCCGTGGTCGCCGGCCAGAGCCTGGCCACCGCCCTGTCGGGCTGGCTCGCCGCCGCCGGCGTCATGGTCGACGCCCTGCCCGCCACCGAGCTGTCGGGCTTCGGCCTCGACGACGACATGAGCGACACCCTGGTGGTGGCCATCAGCCAGTCAGGCACCACCACCGACACCAACCGCACCGTCGACCTGGCGCGAGCGCGCGGTGCGGCGGTGGTGGCCATCGTGAACCGGCGCGACAGCGACCTCACCCAGCGGGCCGACGGCGTGCTCTACACCTCGGACGGGCGGGACGTGGAGATGGCGGTGCCGTCCACCAAGGCCTTCTACGCCCAGGTGGCAGCCGGATTCCTGCTGGCGCTGGCCGTGGCCGACGAGGCCGGGTGCGGCGACCGCCGGCGGGCCACCGAGCTGCTGGTCGGCCTGCGCGACCTACCGGCCGCCATGGAGGAGGTACTGGCCCGCCGGGCCGTCATCGGCTCCGCCGCCGCCAGGCACGCCCCGTCGCGTCGCCACTGGGCGATCGTCGGGAACGGCCCCAACCGGGTGGCCGCCGCCGAGGTTCGGATCAAGCTGTCGGAGCTCTGTTACAAGTCGATCGCCTGCGACGCCACCGAGGACAAGAAGCACATCGACCTGTCCTCCGAGCCGCTGATCCTCGTGTGCGCGGCCGGCCTGTCAGGCCCCAATGCCGACGACGTGGCCAAGGAGGTGGCGATCTACCGGGCCCACAAGGCGGCGCCGGTTGTCATCGCCACCGAGGGCGGGGCCCGGTACCCCGCCGCCTTCGACGTGCTCGTGGTGCCACCCGCCCACCCCATGCTGGCGTTCGTCCTTTCGGCCATGGTGGGCCACCTGTTCGGCTACGAGGCGGCCCTCGCCATCGACGCCCAGGCCCTGCCGTTCCGGGAGGCCCGCGCTGCGGTGGAGGCGGTGGTGTCGTCAGCCGGGGAGGGCGCGGACATGCTGCACAACCTGGCCGCCCGGCTTGACGCCCCCGCCGCCAGGTTCCTGGCCGGGCTGGCCGACGGCTCCTACGACGGCAGCCTCGACGCGGCCACGGCCGTCCGGGTGACCGCACTGTTGCGCTACGCCCGGGAGCACGCACCGCTCGACGGCTACGAACTCGAGTTCGGCAAGGTGGGCACGCCCAGCGCCGTCATCCAGGACCTCACCGATGCGCTCACCCGCGCCATCGAGGCGCTCACCCGACCCGTCGACGCCATCAAGCACCAGGCAAAGACCGTCACCGTCGGCATCTCCCGCTCGGAGGAGACGCTGTACCGGGTGCCCCTCGTGGGCGAGCTGCTGGCGGCCGGAGCCGCCCGCGACCGCCTGGGCTACCGGGCCCTGCGCACCCTCGCCGCCCTCGACGCAGCGGTGGCCGAGGTCACCGGCTACACCCGCTACCGCATCGAGGGATCGGTGGCCGACGGCACCGCCACCATCGGTGTGCTCGATCGGGGCGGCGTGGCGGCCGACCTGTCGTCGCGGGTCAACGACAACCCGGCGCTGCTGGGTACCAAGCACCGGGCGGCCAGCGAGCGCGAGGTCACCGTGGCCCGGGGCCGCCGTGACGGGCGCACCTTCGTGCTCGTGCCCGAGACCAAGGACGCCCAGGTGGTGGGGATGACCCTGCTGCATGCCCGGTTCCACGACCGGCTCCCGCCGGCCGGCGCACTGGCCGTGCTCCAGGGCTACCGCGACCGCTACGACGCCCTGGTCGACGCCGTCACCGAGACGGAGCCGGTGTTCGACGAGGAGGTGTTGGGCCGCGTGGACCTGATCGACCTGCTCACCCAGCCCGTCCACATCCTGGCCGACCGCTGGCGAACGTGATCGGCCTCGGCCTCGACGCGGTGGAGATCGGCCGGTTCCGCCGGGTGCTGGCCCGCACGCCGGGCGTGGCCGAGCGGCTGTTCACCGAGGGGGAGCGGGCCTACAGCGCCCGCTTCACCGACCCGGCGCCCCGCCTGGCCGCCCGCTTCGCGGCCAAGGAGGCCACCATGAAGGCGCTCGGCGTGGGCCTCGGCGCGTTCGACTTCCGCGACGTCGAGGTACGCAACGCCCCGGGTGGCGCACCCACCCTGGCGGTGTCGGGCCGGGCCGCCGCCCTGGCGGGGGAGCGGGGCGTCACCGCCTTCCGGGTCTCGATCACCCACACCGACACCATGGCGGAAGCGGTGGTCGCCGCTCTGTGAACCGCTGTCGGTCCGTCCCCGGCCACGCTGGTAGCGGAATCCCGCGCCAGGGTGCCGGATTCCGCTACCAGAACGTGCGGCCGGGCAGGAACCGGCTGTGATCCCGGTCCTCACGCCCGAGGAGATGGCGGCGGTGGACGCCGCCGCGCCGGAGCTGTTGGAGGTCCTGGTCGCCCGGGCGGCGGCGGCGGTGGCCCGCGAGGCCGAGCGGATGCTGGGCGGCACCTACGGCCGCCGGGTGGTCGTGGTGGCAGGGAAGGGGAACAACGGGGCCGACGGGCGGGTGGCGGCGGATCGCCTGCGGCGGCGGGGCGCCCGCGTGGTGGTGGTCGACGCCACCGGGGCGCCGGCTGACCTTCCGCCGTGCGACCTCGTCATCGACGCCGCCTACGGCACCGGTTTCCACGGCTCGTATCTGGCGCCCCGCCCCCCGGCGGGCGCGCGCGTGCTGGCCGTCGACATCCCCTCGGGCGTCGACGGGCTCACCGGTGAGGCGGAGGACGGCGCCGTGTGGGCCGACGTCACCGTCACCTTCGCCGCCCTCAAGCCGGGCCTCCTCCTCGGCGCCGGCCCCGATCACGCAGGGCGGGTCGAGGTGGCCGACATCGGTCTCGACGTGGGCGGCGCCCGCATGCACCTACTGGAGGCCGCCGATGTCGCTGCCCGCCTACCCCGGCGCCGACGGGAGTCGCACAAGTGGCAGACGGCGGTGTTCGTGGCTGCGGGGTCGCCGGGCTTGACCGGGGCGGCCCTCCTCGCCGGCCGGGCGGCCATGCGGGCCGGAGCCGGCAACGTGCGCCTCGGCATCCCGGGCGCCGATCTGGCCCTGCTGCCGCTGGCAGAGATGGTGGGCGTGCCGCTGCCGGCCGAGGGCTGGGCCGGCGCTGCCCTCGACGCGGCCGAGCGCTGCAGGTCGCTCGTCGTCGGCCCCGGGCTGGGCCGGGACAGCCGCACGGTGGGCGAAGTGCGCCGCGTACTGGCCGGGGCGTTGCGCCCGGCGGTGGTGGACGCTGACGGGCTGGCCGCCGTCCACGGGCTGGTGCCCGGCGACGCCCCGCGGGTGCTCACGCCCCACGACGGTGAGTACCGCAAGCTCTGCGGGTCGGCGCCCGGGGCTGACCGTGTGGGCGCGGTGCGGGCGCTGGCCACCCGCACCGGTGCCGTCACCCTGCTCAAGGGCCCGACCACCGTCGTCGCCGCGCCGGGCGGCGAGGTCCGCTTCGTGACGAGCGGCGGGCCCCGGCTGGCCACGGCCGGGTCGGGCGACGTCCTCTCCGGCGTCATCGGCGCCTTCCTGGCCTGCGGCCTCGACGGCCTCGATGCCGCGTCACTCGGGGCCCACGCCCACGGGGCGGCTGCCGCCCTCGGTCCCGAGCGCGGGCTGGTGGCCGGCGACATCGTGGAGTTGTTGCCCCGCTGGCTCTCGCAGCACGCCTGAACCGGCCGGTCCGGCCTTCCGGGTACGGAATCGCCGGCCCAGGGCGCTCGATTCCGTACCCGGAAGCGAGAGGCCCCGACCGGCTCGACGCGTGCGTGGCAGTAGCATGCGCGGTCGTGCCCGCTCTCGCCGAGCTCCGCCGGGACGCCCTGGCCTGCACCCGCTGTCCGTTGGCGAAGGGGCGGACGCAGGTGGTGTTCGGCGTGGGTGACCCGGCCGCCGACCTCATGTTCGTGGGCGAGGGCCCGGGGGAGCAGGAGGACCTGCAGGGCGAGCCGTTCGTCGGCCGGTCCGGCCGGCTTCTGGACCGCCTGCTGCACGAGGAGGTGGGCGTCGGACGTGAGCGTGTGTATATCGCCAACGTGGTGAAGTGCCGCCCGCCGGGCAACCGCAACCCGCTGCCGGAGGAGGTCGCCGCCTGCCGGCCCTGGCTGGAGGAGCAGATCGAGCTGATCTCGCCGCGCGTCATCGTCACGCTCGGGAACTTCGCAGCCCAGCTGCTCCTCGATACCAAGGCGGGCATCAAGATGCTCCGGGGCCGCTCCTACGTCTATGGCGCGGCCTTCGTCGTGCCTACCTACCACCCCTCGTTCGTCCTGCGCAGCGGGTCTGTGGGTGAGGCCATGGCCGGCATCCGGGCCGACCTCGTCCGGGCCAAGGAGCACCTGGCGGTGGCGGTGTGATCACGGCAGCCACCAAGTCGGCCGAGGACACGCGAGGTCTCGGAGAAGCCCTGTCGCGCCTGGTGCAGCCGGGCGACATCGTCCTGCTCTCGGGCGACCTCGGCGCCGGCAAGACCACCCTCGCCCAGGGCTTCGCCCGCGGCCTCGGCGTCACCGACCAGATCGTGAGCCCCACCTTCGTGCTCGTCCGCCTCTACCAGGGCACGCTGCCGTTGATCCACGCCGACGCCTACCGGATGGACAACCTCGACGAGGTCACCGACCTCGACCTGCCCGAGCTGCTGGACGAGGGAGGCGTGGCCCTGGTGGAGTGGGGCGACGTGATCGCGCCGATGCTGCCGGCCGACTACCTCGACGTCGCCATCGAGCTGGGCGAGGCCGACGACGACCGCAGGTTCACCATCCGGACGGTGGGCCCTCGCTGGGCGCCGAGGGCGGCCGCCGTGCGCGCCGCCATGGAACGGTGGCCGTTGTGATCATCCTCGGCATCGAGACGGCCACGCTCCAGGTGGGGTGCGCCGTCGGGGGGGTGGAGGGCGCGCTGGCGTCGTTCACCGCCACGCGGGGCCGCCGCCACGCCGAGACGCTCGTGCCGGCCGTGCAGTTCGTGTGCGCCCAGGCCCAGGTCGAACTGGCCGAGGTGAGCGTGGTGGCTGTCGACGTCGGCCCCGGCCTGTTCACCGGGCTGCGGGTCGGCGTGGCCACCGCCAAGGCGCTGGCCCTTGCCCTGCGGGTGCCCATGGTGGGCCTGTCCAGCCTGGACCTGCTGGCCTTCGCCCTGCATCACACCGACGGCCTCATCGCCACCATGGTCGACGCCCGCCGGGGGGAGGTGTTCGCCGCCATGTACCGCCCGGTGCCGGGCGGGGTGCAGCGGGTGGCCGAGCCTCGCGTGTGCTCGCCGGGCGAGCTGGCCTCCGAGCTGATGGCCATGGGCGAGGACTGCCTGCTGGTGGGAGACGGGGCCATCCGCTATGCCTCCTCGTTCGACGACGCCCGCCACCTGCGCATCGCCGACGGCGCCTTCGCCCATCCTTCCCCGGCCGCCCTCGTGCAGCTGGCGCACGCCCGAGCCGTGCGGGAGGAGTTCGTGCAGCTCTCCGAGCTGGAGCCGATGTACCTGCGCAAGGCCGACGCCGAGATCAACTGGGAGCGCCGGGCGCGTGTGTGACCGACGCCCTCGACCGCGGGGTGCCTGACGTGGCGGCGAGGGTCCAGGAGGAGTTCTACGCAGCGTCGGACGTCACCCTTGCGCCCATGAGACGCCGCCACCTGCGGGCCGTTCTCCGCATCGAGGCCCAGGTGTACCCCCGGCCCTGGTCGCTGCGACTGTTCATGAGCGAGCTGGCGCTGCGCTCCACCCGCACGTACACCGTCGCCCTGGTCGACAGCGGCGTGGCCGGCTACTCGGGCCTGATGGTGCAGGGGGACGACGCCCACGTCACCACGATCGCCGTCGACCCCCGCTGGCACCGCCAGGGCATCGGCTCCCGGCTCCTGCTGCAGATGACGCGCGCGGCGGTCGAGCAGGGCGCGCAGCACCTCACCCTCGAGGTGCGGATGTCGAACGATGCGGCCAAGAAGCTCTACGGTGCCTTCGGGTTCGCCCCTGCCGGCGTGCGAAAGAACTACTACGTCGAGACCAACGAGGACGCCCTGGTGATGTGGGCCAACGACATCGACGCCCCCGAGTACCGTGCCCGCCTCGCCCGCATCGAAGCGGCCCTGCCGGCGCCGGTGCCTCCCACCGGCACGTCGGTGCAGGACCGGAGCGCGCCGGCGGCCGGCAGGTCGGCGGCGGCGCCGGAAGGAGGGCAGGGATGAAGGTGCTCGGGGTGGAGACGTCGTGCGACGAGACCGCCGCCGCGGTGGTGGTCGACGGCCAGCAGGTCCTGTCGTCGGTGGTCAGCAGCCAGGTCGACCTCCACGCCGCCTTCGGAGGCGTGGTGCCCGAGCTGGCGAGCCGTGCCCACGTCGAGCTGCTCACGCCGGTGATCGCCGAGGCCATGGTGGAGGCGGGTGTCGAGGGCAGGGACCTCGGGGCGGTGGCTGCCACCGTCGGTCCCGGGCTGGTGGGCTCGCTGCTGGTGGGCCTCAGCGCGGCCAAGGCGCTGGCCCTGGTGTGGGGCGTGCCCTTCGTCGGCGTGAACCACCTGGAGGGCCACATCTACGCCGCCTTCCTGGAGGAGCCCGACCTCGAGCCCCCGCTGGTGGTGCTCCTCGTCTCGGGGGGTCACACCATGCTCATCGCCATGGAGGCCCACGGGCGCTACCGCCTCCTTGGCGCCACGCTGGACGACGCCGCCGGCGAGGCCTACGACAAGGTGGCCCGGTATCTCGGCCTCGGCTACCCGGGCGGGCCCGCCATCGACGCCTTGGCGCTCGAGGGCGACCCGTCGGCCATCGACTTCCCGCGCGGCCTCCTGCGGGAGGGTTACGACTTCTCGTTCAGCGGCATCAAGACGTCGGTGGTCACCTACGTCCGCAAGCACCCGAGCGTGGGCACGGCCGACGTGGCCGCATCGTTCCAAGAGGCCGTGGTCGACGTGCTCGTCACCAAGGCGCAGCGGGCGGCGGCCGAGATCGGCGCCACCGGCATCGTGCTGGGCGGAGGGGTGGCGGCCAACTCCCGCCTGCGGGAGCGCATCCTCGATACCTGTATCGCCGACGGCCTCCGGGCCTTCCTGCCCAGCCGGGCCATGTGTACCGACAACGCCGCCATGATCGCCGCCGCCGGGTGGTGGCGCCTCCGGTCTGACGGCCCCACGCCCCTCGGCGCCGGCGCCGACCCCGGCCTCGGGCTCCCGCTCATCACCACCTGACGGCGCGCGCCGGCCGGCGCAACCGTGCCGGCGTTGCGACGGCACCAGCGTCCGGGCTCCGGGCCCTCACGCCGGCGCAACCGGGCCGGCGCTACTCCGGGAGGTGGTGGACGGCGGCGAGCAGGGCGGCGTAGGAGCGCACGAGCGCAGCCCGCTCGGCCGCCACCAGCGGGCTAGTGAGCGAGCAGCCCTGGGAAACCCAGCGGTCCGAGATGCGCATCGCCTCGGCCCGTTCCACCGCCGCCGGCCGCACCCGGTCCAGCGGGGCCCGGTAGACGAAGGCGTAGAGGTCGGCCACAGCGTCGACCAGGGCGTCGTGGCCGGCTCCACCGTCGACCTCGTCGGTCACCGCCGGGCCGGCGCCGCTTGCGGCCGCCGTGGCCGCGTCGCTTGCTCCGCCTGTCCCGCCGTGTTGGCTCACCCGGTGGGCGTGCCACCAGGCGACCTCGAGCCGGGCCGCCTCCGTGGTGTCGAGCGGCTCGCCGGCCGAGCGGGCGACCAGGCGGTAGAAGCGCTCCATGAAGGCACGGGCCCGGGCCGGGTCGTTGTCGGCCGGCGCCCACACCTGGTTGGCCCGCAGAACGAGCCAGGCGCCGCGCAGGGTGTCGGGCCAGCCCATGCGGAAGGCGGCCCGCACGAGGCCGACCGATGCCACGAGCAACTTCGCCCACTCCCGCCGGTAGTACGTGACCCAGGCCCGGCACTCCAGGGCGCCGACGCGGTGCGGGTCGAAGGATCGTGCCTGGCCGGCCCACCAGTGTGACGCCGCCAGGGCCGCAGGAGCCGCGCCATCCCCCGATGACTAGCAGACGGGCGATCCCGAGCACGCGCCACTTGCCGAAGCGCCGGGTCTCGCCTATCGTTAGCACTCGACAGGCGAGAGTGCTAACGAAGCCGGAGGCCGAAAATCATGAATCTGCAGCCCCTTGACGACCGCATCGTGGTCCGTCCCGTCGAGGCCGAGGAGAAGACCGCATCGGGCCTCGTGATCCCCGACACCGCCAAGGAGAAGCCCCAGCAGGGCGAGGTCCTGGCCGTGGGCCCGGGCGCCCGCTCGCAGAACACGGGCGAGCTCATCCCGATCGACATCAAGGCGGGCGACCGCGTCGTCTACTCCAAGTACGGCGGCACCGAGATCACCATCGACGGCGAGGACCTGCTGATCCTGGCAGGGCGCGACGTCCTGGCCAAGGTCGCCAAGTAGTGCCGAAGCAGATCAAGTTCGATCAGGCCGCCCGCCGCGGCCTGGAGGCCGGCGTGAACCGGCTGGCCAACACCGTCAAGGTCACCCTCGGCCCCCGCGGCCGCAACGTGGTGATCGAGAAGAAGTTCGGTGCGCCCACCATCACCAATGACGGCGTCACCATCGCCCGGGAGATCCAGCTCGAGGATCCCTTCGAGGACATGGGTGCCCAGCTGGTGAAGGAGGTCGCCACCAAGACCAACGACATCGCCGGTGACGGCACCACCACGGCCACCGTGCTGGCCCAGGCCATCATCCACGAGGGCCTCCGCAACGTGGCCGCCGGCGCCAACCCGATGTCGCTCAAGAAGGGCATCGAGGCGGCCGTCGCCCCCGCCGTGGCGTCGATCAAGGAGCAGGCCAAGGAGATCGACGACCGCAGCGAGATCGCCCAGGTCGCGTCCATCTCGGCGGCCGACGCCGGCATCGGCGAGATCCTGGCCGACGCCATCGACCGCGTGGGCAAGGACGGCACTGTCACCATCGAGGAGTCGAACACCTTCGGCATGGAGCTCGACTTCACCGAGGGCATGCAGTTCGACAAGGGCTACCTCTCGCCCCATCTCGTCACCGACGCCGAGCGCCAGGAGGCGGTGCTCGAGGATCCCTACATCCTCTTCGCCAACTCCAAGATCTCGGCCGTGCACGAGATCGTTCCCGTGCTGGAGAAGGTCATGCAGACCAGCCGGCCGCTCCTGATCATCGCCGAGGACGTCGACGGCGAGGCCCTGGCCACGCTGGTGGTCAACAAGATCCGTGGCACCTTCAACTCGGTGGCCGTCAAGGCGCCGGGCTTCGGCGAGCGCCGCAAGCAGATGCTCCAGGACACGGCCATCCTCACCGGTGGCACCATCGTGTCCCCCGAGCTGGGCATCAAGCTCGAGAACGTCACCCTCGACATGCTCGGCACCGCCCGGCGGGTCATCGTCACCAAGGACGACACCACGCTGGTCGAGGGCAAGGGCGACCCCGAGGCCCTCAAGGAGCGCACCGCCCAGCTCCGCAAGGAGATCGAGGACGCCACCTCCGACTGGGACAAGGAGAAGCTCACCGAGCGCCTGGCCAAGCTGGCCGGTGGTGTGGCGATCGTCAAGGTCGGCGCCGCCACAGAGGTGGAGCTCAAGGAGAAGAAGCACCGTATCGAGGATGCGCTGTCGGCCACCCGGGCTGCCATCGAGGAGGGCATCGTCCCCGGCGGCGGTGTCGCCCTCGTGCGGGCCCGCGGCGCCGTCGACGCAGCCATCGCCAAGCTCGACGGCGACGAGGCCACCGGCGCCAGGGCCGTCCGCAAGGCGCTCGAAGAGCCGCTGAAGTGGATCGCCTACAACGCCGGCCTCGAGGGCCCCATGATGGTGCAGCAGACCGAGCGGGAGACCGGCAACATCGGCCTCAACGCGGCCACCGGCCAGTTCGAGGACCTGATGAAGGCCGGTGTCATCGACCCCGCCAAGGTCACCCGGTCGGCGCTGCAGAACGCGGCGTCTATCGCCGCCATGCTCCTCACCACCGAGTGCCTCGTGGCCGACAAGCCCGAGCACGAGCCCGAGGTCAACGTGGCCGGCGCCCGCGCCTACCAGCGTGAGTACGGCAACCCCGGCGCGGCGATGTCGGGCATGGGGATGATGTAGTTGGAGGAGATCCCTCCGCCGGACCCCGAGAAGCTGCTCGTCGCCTGGATGCAGTGGGAGAAGGGCGAGATCACACCCGGGCGGGTCATGGCCGACCTCAAGAAGGGCGGCTTGCGCGACCTGCTCGAGTCCACCGTCCAAGCTCACCAGGAGTTGGCGGCGGGCTGACAGCACGACCACGGAACACCCTGGAGCCCCTGCCTCGGCAGGGGCTCCGGCCGTTCTGTGCCTTACCGGTCGCGCGCACAGTGTTCGCGCGCCTTACCTGGCGTGTCGGATCTGGGTACCGTCGAGCCCACGAAGTCCCGAGACCGAGGGGAGTGCATGGCCCTGCCGTTGCCGGTGCCCGAAGAGGTGGGGGAACACACGCTCCGTCTCGTGGCGGAGCAGGCGTGCTCGGCAGCCGGCTGTGTGGCCGCAGGCGTGACGGTGGTACGACCGGAGGAGCGGCCGCTGATCCTGGGCACCTCGCTCCTCGGCGCCCAGATGGAGCGTGTCCAATGGGATTCGGGCGACGGCCCTGGGCTCGACGCCATCCGCCAACTCCAGGTGTTCAACGTGGCCTGCCTGGCCAGCGCCTGGTCGTGGTCGCTGTTCGTGCACCAGGCCACCGCCCGGGGCGTGGCCAGTTGCTTGGCCGTACCCATCATCCTGCGGGGACGGGCCCTCGGGGCCCTCGACCTCTACTCTACCGAACCGGCCGCTTTCGATGGGGCCGAGCGGGTGGGCCTGCACTTCGCCAGCGAGGCGGCGGTGGCCCTGTCCCAGATCGAAGTGGGACTGCGCCAGCTGCTACCGCTCCCCGCGCACCGGCCCGACGGGCGCGGCCGTTCTCACGCCGCGTACTGAGGCCGAGCCGGCCGGCGGCGGCGTTGTTCCATGGCGACCGGGGGGCGTCCGTCCTGCGACGAGGAGCCACCTGATGCGACTGTTCGGAAAGAAGACGTCTGCGACCGCCACGCCGCCCGGGGTGGTCGGCGCCGAGGCCGAAGCGGCGGAGGAGATCCGCCGGGCGACCGAGGCGCTGGGCATCCCTATGCCGCCGGAGGGGTGGCAACCGCCGACGGCCGCTGCCGAGGCGCTGGCCGAGGACGTGGTGACCGAGGCCGTCCCGGCGCCACACGAGACCGACCTCGGTCGGGAGGAAGCCGAGGCTGCGCAGCCGGAGGGCCTTGACCCCAAGGTGGACGATCCGCTCCCCGAGGAGGCGGAGGCGCCCGAGCCGGTGCGCCGGAGGGTGCGCAAGACACCACCCAGCGTCGCCCCGACGCCGCCCGAACGGACAATGGCGTCGCCCCGGACATCGGGCTCGGGCCGGCGCTGACCGGGGCGTAGAATCCTCCTTTCGGGAGCGGAAGGGGTGGCACGTGCCTGAGGTCGAGATCGGCATCGGCAAGTCGGGACGCAGGGCGTACGGGTTCGACGACATCGCGATCGTGCCCAGCCGGCGAACGAGGGACCCGGAGGATGTCGACATCACGTGGGAGATCGACGCCTTCAGCTTCGACCTGCCCCTCATGGCCTCGGCCATGGACGGCGTGGTGAGCCCGGCCACCGCCATCGAGGTCGGCCGGCTCGGCGGCGTCGGCGTGCTCAACCTCGAGGGCCTCTGGACCCGCTACGAGGACCCCGAGCCCCTGTTCGAGGAGATCGCCGGCCTCGACAACGAGAAGGCCACCGCCCGGATGCAGCAGATCTACTCGGAGCCCGTGAAGCCAGAGCTGGTCACCGAGCGCATCCGTGAGATCCGGGAGGCGGGCGTCACGTCCTGCGCCTCGGTCACGCCCCAGCGGGCGGAACAGTTCTCCAAGGCGGTGGTCGACGCCGAGCTCGACCTGCTCGTCATCCAGGGCACGGTGGTGTCGGCCGAGCACGTGTCAAAGACAGTCGAGCCGCTGAACCTCAAGCAGTTCATCCGCAAGCTCGAGGTCCCCGTGATCGTGGGCGGCTGCGCCTCGTTCAACGCCGCCCACCATCTGATGCGCACCGGCGCCGTCGGGATACTCGTCGGCGTCGGCCCGGGCAACGCGTGCACCACCCGGGGCGTGCTGGGCATCGGCGTTCCCCAGGCCACTGCCATCGCCGATGCGGCCGGCGCCCGCATGCGCCACCTCGACGAGACGGGCGTGTACGTGCACGTCATCGCCGACGGCGGCATCAGCCGGGGCGGCGACATCGCCAAGGCCATCGCCATGGGCGCAGACGCGGTGATGATGGGCTCGCCCCTCGCCGCCGCCCACGAGGCGCCCGGCCGGGGCTACCACTGGGGCATGGCCACCTTCCACCCCACCCTGCCGCGCGGCACCCGCGTCCGTACGAAGGCCCGCGGCAGCCTCAAGGAGATCCTCGTCGGCCCCGCCCACGAGAACGACGGCCGGCTCAACCTGTTCGGGGCCCTCCGCACCTCGATGGCCACCTGCGGCTACCAGACGGTGAAGGAGTTCCAGAAGGCCGAGGTCATGGTGGCGCCCTCGCTGCAGACCGAGGGCAAGGGTCTCCAGCGCTCGCAGCAGGTCGGCATGGGGCAATGACCGTCCTCTTCTTGCAATGAGCTTCGACACCGTCCTGGTCGTCGACTTCGGCGCCCAGTACGCCCAGTTGATCGCGCGGCGCGTGCGGGAGGCGCACGTGTACTCCGAGATCGTGCCCCACACGATGTCGGCGGCCGAGATGATGGCCCGCAAGCCGGCCGCCGTGATCCTGAGTGGTGGCCCCAAGTCGGTCCACACCGAGGGCGCGCCGGTCATCGACCCCGCCCTCTACGACTCGGGCATCGCCGTCCTGGGCATCTGTTACGGCGCCCAACTCCTGGCCCAGCAACTGGGCGGCGAGGTGTCGCGCACCGGCCAGGGCGAGTACGGCCGCACGGCCATGACGGTGACGGACAGCTCGGTGCTGTTCGCCGACCTGCCGCTCACCCAGGATGTGTGGATGAGCCACTTCGACTCCATATCTGCGGCCCCGCCGGGGTTCCGGGTGGTGGCCACCACGCCGGGAGCGGCGGCCGCCCTCGAGCATCCCGCGCGCCGTCTCTACGGTCTGCAGTTCCACCCCGAGGTGGCGCACACGGCCCGGGGCCAGGAGATCCTGAAGCACTTCCTCTACGACGTGGCCGGGTGCCGGCCCTCGTGGACGATGACGTCGGTCATCGAGCAGCAGGTCAACGCCATCAGGACTCAGGTGGGCGACGAGAAGGTCATCTGCGGCCTGTCCGGCGGGGTCGACTCGGCGGTTGCGGCGGCCATCGTCCACAAGGCGGTGGGCGACAACCTCACGTGCGTGTTCGTCGACACCGGCCTCATGCGGGCCGGTGAGGCCGAGCAGGTGGAGGACACGTTCCGCCGCCAGTTCCAGGTCGACCTGGTGCACGTGAAGGCGGCCGACCGGTTCGTGGAGGCGCTGGACGACGTCGTCGATCCCGAGCGCAAGCGCAAGATCATCGGGGAGACGTTCATCCGCGTGTTCGAGGAAGTGGCACGTGATCTCCAGGACGCCCGCTTCCTCGTCCAGGGCACGCTCTACCCCGACATCATCGAGTCCGGCACCAAGGACGCGGCCCGCATCAAGAGTCACCACAACGTGGGCGGCCTGCCCGACGACATGGATTTCGAGCTGGTCGAGCCGCTGCGGAACCTGTTCAAGGATGAGGTGCGGGCGGTGGGCGAGGAGCTGGGCCTGCCCGAGGAGATCGTGTGGCGCCAGCCCTTCCCGGGGCCGGGCCTGGCCGTGCGCATCGTGGGCACGGTGACGCCGGAGCGGCTGGAGATCCTGCGGTCGGCCGACGCCATCGTCCTCCAGGAGATGCGCCGGGCCGGCCTCGAGCGCGAGGTGTGGCAGAGCTTCGCCGTCCTCATCGCCGTGCGTACGGTGGGCGTGATGGGCGACGAGCGCACCTACGCCTACCCCATCGTGATCCGGGCCGTCACCTCCGACGACGCCATGACGGCGGACTGGGCACGCATCCCCTACGACGTGCTCGAGCGCATGTCGAGCCGGATCATCAACGAGGTGCCGGGCGTCAACCGGGTGGCCTTCGACATCACGTCCAAGCCGCCCGGCACCATCGAATGGGAGTGACGCCGGCGCCCGTCTTGACGGCGCGGAGCTGCTCTGTGACCCTCGTCTGATGGCGCGGGCCCCATCGGTTGCCACCACCCCCGGGGCTGCCGATGTGCTCAGTGTGCTGCGGGCGCTGGCCGATCCCAAGCGGTTCCGGCTCCTGTCCGCCCTCCGGGAGAAGGAGCGCTGCGTGCGCGACCTGGTGGACGGCGAGGGGATGGCGCAGCCGCTGGTGAGCCACCACCTGCGGGTCCTGGTGGGCGCCGGCCTGGTGAAGAGCCGCCGGTCCGACGGCTTCACCATGTACGCGGTCGACCCCGGCGGCATGGCGTTGGCGCGCGAGGCGGTCGTGGCCCTACTCGACACCGACGTGCTCGACCCGGTGGCCTTGCCCGGCGGCAACCAGGAGTGCTGCTCAAGCTGACGGCGTTGCGGCCACTGCCCCCTCGGCCACCGGCCCCGGGAGGTGCCGGGCGTCGACGGCGCGCCGGCGGGGTCCGCTGCGGATGGTTGAATCTGGCATGCGCAGCCAACGGCGATCGGTCCTGTATCCCGCTGTCGCCGCCGCCGTTCTTGCGGTGGCGGCATCGGTCGCCGTCCCGCCCCCGGCGGTGGCCGGCGTCGCCGCCATCCAGCCGAGCAACCGTCCGACGGCGCTGTCCGGCGCCGAGAACGGCTACGTCGGCGCCGAGCGGTTGATCACCGTGGTGCCGGGCTGCCGGGTGGCCCGGGAGGCGGCGCCCAGTCTGGCCCTGCTGTACCGCATGGCCGCCGCCGCCAATGTCGGCCTCGGCGCCCGGGACTGCTACCGGCCCCTGAGCGGGCAGGTCTCGGCGTCGGCCAACGCCACCGCAGCCGGCAACAGCGCCTGCGCGGCCACGCCCGCCACCTATCCCGACGGCCGGCCCCGGGGAACGTCGATGCACGGGTGGGGCAAGGCGGTCGACTTCTCCGAGCCCCGCGGCATCACCTTCTCGTCGCCCGGCTACCGGTTCCTCAAGGCCCAGGGCGCCGGCGTGGGCTGGAACCACCCCGGGTGGGCCGAGCCCGGCGGCAGCGCCTGCCCCGAGCAGTGGCACTGGGAGTGGGTCGGCGACGGCGGCACCGCCGGCGGCGAGCCGGTGCGGGCCGACGTGGTGGCCCTGCTCCCGGCCGCCGACGGTCGCGGGTACGCGTCGGTCACCGGCCTGGGCGCCGTCATCCCCCGGGGCAGCGCCCGCTCCTTGGGCGCCGTCGACGCCGTCCCACTCAACTGGGTGATCGTCGGGGCCGCGCCCACAGCCGACCGGAACGGCTACTGGCTGCTGGGCGGCGACGGCGGCATCTTCAACTTCGGTAACGCCGCCTTTCACGGCAGCACCGGCAACCTCCGGCTCAACGCGCCCGTCATCGCCATGGCCTCCACGCCCGACGGGGGCGGCTACTGGCTGGTGGCGGCCGACGGGGGAGTCTTCAGCTTCGGCAACGCCACCTTCTACGGCAGCACCGGCGCCATGCGGCTGAACTCGCCGGTGGTCGGTATGGCCCCGGCAGCCGACGGCAAGGGGTACTGGCTGGTGGCGGCGGACGGCGGGATGTTCGCCTTCGGCAGCGCCGCCTTCAAGGGCAGCACCGGTGACATCCGCCTGGCCCAGCCGATCGTCGCTATGGCGCCCACGGCCACCGGCGGCGGCTACTGGCTGGTGGCGTCCGACGGCGGGGTGTTCGCCTTCGGCGACGCCACCTTCTTCGGGTCGGCCGCCGGTCGGGGCCTGGCCTCGCCCATCGTGGCCCTCACCCGCACGCCCAGGGCGGACGGCTACTGGATCACCGCCGCCGACGGCACGGTGGTGAACCTCGGCGCCGCCGGCGACTTCGGCCCCGGCTGACCCCGGGGACGGCGGCGCCGTTCCCGGTGGAGGGACCCTCAGCGTCAGACCACCTGCGCCGGCTCGCCGGCCGTCCGGAAGGGGTCGGGGAGCGTGACCACGCTGTCGCACAGGCGGTCGAGCTGGGCGCCGTCGTGGGAGACCATCAGCACGGTGCGCCGGCCCCGGAGGCCGGCGACGGCCATCTCGACGGTGGCGGCGGCGGCGGCGTCGAGGGCGCTGGTCGGCTCGTCGAGCAGCAGCAGGCTCGGATCGAGGGCCAGGGCGCGCGCCAGGCACAGACGCTGGCGCTGCCCGATGCTGAGCTGGCGGGCGGGGGCGTCGAGGCGGTCGGCGACCTCGTCCCACAGCCCCGCCTCCTCCAGGGCGCCCTGGCACCGGGCACGCAGCGCCGGGCGCGGCAACCGCTCCAGGTGCCTGAGGCCGAAGGCGGCGTTGGCCAGGATGGAGGCGGGGAAGATCACCGGCGTCTGACCCACCAGCACGGCCCTGGCCCGCAGGGCCGGGAGATCGCCGGCGCCGGGTTTCACGTCGACGCCCAGCACCCGCACGTCGCCCCCCAGCTCGAGCTCGGGGGGGAGCAGGCCGACGAGGGCCCGCAGCAGGGTGGACTTGCCCGCCCCCGACGGGCCCCGCAGCCCGAGGGCGGTGCCGGTCGGGAGGCCGAACGAGACGGGGCCGACCAGGCGGGTCGGCCCGGCGGACACGGTCAACGCTTCGACCCGCACCGCCGCCGCCCGATCGTCGACCGAGACTGCGCCCTCCCACCCGTCGCTCATGCCGCCGTCGCTCCGAGCCGGCGCCGGGCGGGGACGGCGGCCAGGACGAGGAGCGTCGCGACCACGATGAGGGCCAGGGCGGCGCCCCACGCGGCCTGGCGGGCGGCGGGCTCGGCCGAGTCCTGGGCAAGCGTGAAGATGTGGGTGGGGAGCGACGCGACCGGGGCGTTGCGCACCCCGGCCGGGATGGTGGGGGCGCCGGAGAACACGGCCGCCGTGAACAGCAGCGGCGCCGTCTCGCCCGCCGCCCGGGCCAGGCCCAGCAGCAGCCCGGTCACCAGGCCGGGGACGGCCTGGGGCACCAGCACCGATCGCACCAGCTGCACCCGTCGCAACCCGAGACCGAGGGCCGCCTCCCGTCGCTCCGCCGGCAGGGCGCCGAGGGCGGCCGCCACCGCCACGGTGACCGGAGGGATCACCACCATGGCCAGCACGATGCTCCCAGACAGCCAGCTCTTCCCCCACCCGAGGCGGGTGGCGAACAGCCAGTAGCCCCACAGGCCGAGCAGGATCGACGGCACCCCGCCCAGGGTGAGGGTGAGCGACAGCAGCCACCGGGCGGTGCGGGGCCCGGCGTATTCGGCCACGACCAGTCCCAGGCCGAGGCCCACCGGCGCGGCGATGGCGCCGGCCGCGACGACGAGCAGGACGGTGCCCGCCAGCTGGTCGCGGATGCCGCCACCGCTGCTGCCGACCGAGGGCGACCACCAGAACGACGGATGCAGGGCCGCACCCGCCCGGCCCAGCACGGCCACGACGACCGCTGCCACCAGGAGCAGGGTCGCGCCGAGGGCGGCCCCGAGGAGCACGCGCAGCAACCGGTCGCGGCCGACCCGGGCCCGGGTCGCCCCGCCGAGGCGGCCGACCCGGCCCGCCCCCCGCCGGGCCAACAGCCGCCGGGCCGGGACCCTGGCCGCCGCACCGCCGTCGTTGCCCCGGCCGGCCCGCTGCTGGCCGGCCACGGTGAGCAGGGCCACGCCGGCCAGCAGCACGAGACCGATGGCGCACAGGGCGGCCCAGTGCGCGCCCGACGTCCCCGCCAGGACGCTCTCGGGCCCGTTCAGCTTGGTGGTGAGTGTCTGGCCGGGCCGCACGAGCCGCTGGGCGACGTCGCCCACCGACGACGGGAAGCGGCCGTCGGCCCGCCCGACCAGGAGGAACACGGCGATGGTCTCGCCCAGCGCCCTGGCCAGGGCCAGGAGGGCAGCTGCGCCCATGCCCCGGCGGGCCGAGGGGAGGACGGCCGAACGGATGACCTCGGTGCGGGTGAGGCCGCAGGCGGCCGCCGCCTCCCGGTGGCCGGCGGGCACGGCCTCGAGGGCGTCGGCCGATACGGCCACGATGGTGGGCAGCACCATCACGGCCAGCACCAGGCCGGCCGCCAGCAGGCTGTCCCCGCCCGGGACGCCGGCCAGGTTGGCCACGAACGGGCGCAGGTAGGCGATGCCGATGAGGCCGTAGACGATCGACGGCACCACGGCCAGCAGCTCCGCCCCGCCCCGAAGGACGCCCTTCCACCGCCGGGGGGCCAGCTCGACGATGGCGATCGCGGCGGCCCACCCGAGCGGCGCAGCGAGGGCCAGCGCCACGACGGCGACGGCGACGGTGCCCCAGAGCATCGCCGTGGCGCCGAACTGCTGGCGGGCCGGGTCCCACACCGACGAGGTGAGGAGCGCAGCCCAGTCGACCGGGCCCGACCGCACGCCGATGAGGAGGAAGGCCACGAGGGCGGCCAGGGCGGCGCCGGCGGCAGCCGCCGCCAGCCCGGTGCCCATGGGCACCCATCGCAGCCGGGCGGGCGGGCGCCGGCGGTTGCCGCCGACCACGGTGGCGACCCGGGCGGTCAGCTCACGCCAGCCCGAGGTCGGCGCGGTTGAGGTAGCCGTGCCTGTTGACCAGCTTCTGCCCCTCGGCCGACAGGACGTAGTCGATGAACCGCTTGGCCGCGCTGGTGGGCGGCCCGTCGGTCACCAGGAACAACGGCCGTGCCATGGGGTACGAGCTGTCCTTCACGGTGGCGGGCGTGGGGGCCACACCGTCCACCTCCAGGGCGGCCAGCTTGGGGTGGCCGGTGATGAACGACGTCGACAGGGGCCCCACGGAGCCAGGCGTGGACTCGAGCTTGGCCCGCGTCTCGGTGTTGCCGCCCACGATGGCGTAGTTGTCGGACTGCGGCGGCGGCGGCGCCTTGACGTCCTTGCCGTAGAGGAACTTGTCGAGCACCTCCCGGGTGCCCCTGCCCGGCTCCTTGTCGTAGACGAAGACCGCCAGGTCGGGCCCGCCGAGCTCCTTCCAGTTCGCCACCCGGCCCTCGAAGAGGGCCTGCAGCTGCGCCTTGTCGAGCCCGGTCACCCCGCCGTCGACCACCTCCTTGCGGATGATCACGCCCACGGCGTCCTGGCCGATCTCGGTGCTCACGAAGTCGACGTCCGGGAACTGGGCCTTGTCGGCGTCGGACACCTCCTTCGAGCTCATGGCGACCTCGACCTGGCCGGCGCCCAGCTGGGCGATGCCGCCCGCCGAGCCGCCCTGGCTGTCGACCGTGATCTTCATCCCCTTGGCCCGCAGGACCTCGGCCGCGTCGGCGGCCACGGGGTTCACCGTGGTGGAGCCGCTGACCCGCAATGCGCCCGACTCGGCCGGCGTACCGGCGCTACCCGAAGGGCTCCCGCTGCCGCACGCTCCCACCAACGTCGCCACCAGCGCGACGAGCACCGTCCACCTCAGCCGACCTCCCCGTGTCACGCGTCCTCCGCCTTCTCGTCTAGATCAAACTGTATTGATCGAGGTGGGACTCTTGCAGAGGGGCGGCAGCCAGTCAACCTGCGGACCACCCCTCGTTCACCCACGGTCCAGATGCGGCTCACCTACGGGCGCAGCCGCACGGGCCGACCGCCCGAATGCCGGAGCCGGCTCGGCTCGACCCGGGGTCGTCACATGTCGCCGGTACCCTGCGACGGGTGGAATCGCTGCTCGACGGCCTCAACCCCGTCCAGCGGGAGGCGGTGCTGCACGACGAGGGGCCGCTGCTGATCGTGGCCGGCGCCGGGTCGGGCAAGACCCGGGTCCTCACCCACCGCATCGCCTATCTGATCAGCGAGCGGGGCGTCTCGCCCTTCTCCATCCTGGCCATCACCTTCACCAACAAGGCGGCCGACGAGATGAAGAGCCGGGTCGGCGCACTGGTGGGGCCGGTGGCCCAGCGCATGTGGGTGTCGACCTTCCACGCCGCCTGCGTGCGGATCCTGCGGCGCGACGGGGGGCGCCTGGGCTACCGGTCGTCGTTCACGATCTACGACGAGGCCGACGCCAACCGCCTCACCGGCTACGTCCTGCGCGACCTCGACATCGACGCCAAGAAGTTCACCCCCCGGGCCGTGCACGGGGCCATCAGCGCGGCCAAGAACGAGCTGGTCGACGCGGCCGCATACGCGGCCCGGGCTCGGACCGTCTACGAGAAGCGCATCGCCGACGTCTACAGCGAATACCAGAAGCGCCTGCGGGCGGCCAGCGCCATGGACTTCGACGACCTCCTGGCAGTCACCGTCGAGCTGCTGCGCTCCGCCCCCGACGTGCTGGCCCACTACCAGGACCGCTTCACCCACATCCTCGTCGACGAGTACCAGGACACCAACCGGGCCCAGAACGAGCTCATCCTCCTGCTCGGCCGGCGCCACCGCAACGTCTGCGTCGTCGGCGACTCAGACCAGTCGGTGTACCGATTTCGCGGCGCCGACATCCGCAACATCCTCGAGTTCGAGGAGGCCTACCCCGACGCCACCACGGTCGTGCTGGAGCAGAACTACCGCTCCACCCGGACCATCCTCGACGCCGCCAACGCCGTCATTGCCAACAATGCCATGCGCAAGCCGAAAGCGCTGTGGACCGAGCAGGTGGGTGGCGAGGTCATCAGCCGCTACCACGCCGAGGACGAGCACGACGAGGCGGCATGGGTGGCCGGGGAGATGCTTCGCCTCCACGACCACGGCGACACCACGTGGGCGGAGATGGCGGTCTTCTACCGCACCAACGCCCAGAGCCGGGTGCTCGAGGAACACTTGGCGAAGCGGAACATCCCCTACAAGGTGGTGGGGGGCACCCGGTTCTTCGACCGCCGCGAGGTGAAGGACCTGCTCGCCTACCTGCGGGCGGTGGCCAACCCCACCGACGAGGTGTCGCTCAAGCGGATCGTCAACGTGCCCAAGCGGGGCGTGGGCGACACGAGCATCGCCCGCCTCGACGGGTGGGCGGCGGCCAACGACGCCACCTTCGCCGCCGCCCTCGACGCGGTGGAGCGCAGCGGCGTCACCGGCCGCGCCGTCGGCGGCATCCTGGAGCTACGCGGGTTGCTGCACCAGCTGCGGGCCTCGCTTTCGGAGGGAGCGTCGCCCGCCCGCCTGCTGTCCGACGTCCTCGACCGCACCGGGTACGGCCACGACATGGAGGCCGAGGGCACCATCGAGGCAGCCGGCCGGCTGGAGAACATCGCCGAGCTGCTGGGCGTGGCCGACGAGCACGACTCGCTCGACGACTTCCTCGAGGCGGTGAGCCTGGTCTCCGATGCCGATGACATCGACGGCGACGAGAGCAAGGCCGTGCTGATGACCCTCCATACGGCCAAGGGCCTGGAGTTCCCGGCCGTGTTCGTGATCGGCCTGGAGGAGGGCGTTTTTCCCCACCTGCGCTCGCTGGGCGAGCCCTCCGAGCTCGAGGAGGAGCGCCGCCTCGCCTACGTGGGAATCACCAGGGCGCGCCAGCGGCTCTACCTGTCCCATGCCTGGTGCCGCACGCTGTGGGGGTCCACCCAGTACAACCCGCCGAGCAGGTTCCTGGCCGAGATCCCCGAGGAGCTCACCAAGCTGGCGGGCGGCGGCAGGCCGCGCCCGTCGGCGTATTCGTCCGGCGGCGGCGGCTCGCGTTCCGGCGGCGGGGCGAACTCGGCCGACCACCGCCGCGACGTGGTGGAGGCGGCCCTGCGGGGCCGCATGGCCTCGCCGGTGAAGACGACGGGCGCCGAGGACCTCGGGCTGCGGGTGGGCGAGGACGTGGTGCACGCGAAGTGGGGCGAGGGCGTCGTGCTCGAGGTCATGGGCTCGGGGGACAAGGCCGAGGCGGTCGTGCGCTTCCCCGGCCTGGGCGAGAAGCACCTCCTCCTCTCCATGACACCGCTCAAGCGGGCCTGAGCGCCCTTCTTACAAATTCGGGAAAGTGCGGCGGAACTTGACCTGGCCCTTGGGGACATCACGTAACGTGGTCACATCTAGAGTCAGCAGGACTCCAGTGGTACGTGCGAAGTGCACTTGCGTCGACAATCCCGACGTTTGGTCGGGGCTATTCGAGAAGAGGCCTTGGATGGTGCAGATGATGCAGGACGACGCTGCGATCCGGCGATTCGAGGACGAGCTCTCGTCGCCCCGGAAGATCCTCCGGGCCTGTCTGCTCCTTTTGCTCGAAGAGCGGGCCGGGCACGGCTACGACCTGCTCACCCGCCTCGAACCCCTCGGGTTCGAGCGAAGCAACCCCGGCCGCGTCTACCGCGCCCTGCGGTGGCTGGAGAACGCCGGCTTCGTGCGCCCCAATTGGGAGACCACCGGCGTGGGCCCGGCCCGCCGCGTGTACGAGCTGTCGCCGTCCGGTCGCCACGCCCTGGAGATTTCGGCCACCACCCTGCGCCGGCAGGCCAAGTCGGTCGACGACCGCCTGGCCCGCTACATCCTCGGTCGCCTGCGGGTGCTGTCGAACAACAAGCAGGTCTTCGAGTTCACCGTCGAGGCGCAGCTGTCCGTGCAGGCGATCGACGAGATGTCGGCCCGCCGCAAGCTGGAGCGGGCCTTCGGCCAGCCCCATGTGCTCGACACCGACGTGCGCACCACCGGTGGCGTGTCCATCCGCGCCACCGAATCGGACTAGGAGTCCGTCGCCTCGCTGGTCGAGGTGGTTCCGTTGAACGAGGCGGTGCGCAGGTCGACCCGTACCCGGCCCCCCTTCACCACGCCCGGGTAGGTGACGAGGCCCTCCCCGTCGGGAGGGTGGGCATGGCCCCGGCAGTCGATGAACTCCTCCCGGCCCCGGTCAAACGTGACGGCGCATGCCTCGTCGTCGGGGAGGCGGGCCTCGATGGCGGACCAGCCGGTGTCCGGGTCGTCGCCCAGGTGCTGGACGTAGAGGTTGCGGCCCCGCCCGAGCGACAAGGGGTCCTGGAACAGGAACGGGCCCCGGTCGTCGATCTCCTTGGACAGCCGCTCGGCGCCGCCCACGTTGAACACCGGATCGCCCAGGTTGGCCTTCTCCGGGTTCTGGGATGCGAACTTCACCACCGACCACACCAGCAGGGCCGACAGGCCGATGCCGATGACGGTGACGACCACGAGGCGGGTGGGGCTGCGCCGGGCGGCTGGGCGGGGAGCGGGGGGCACCTGCGTAGTATTCACGCGTGCAGCGCCCGTACCGAGTCGTGGTGGCCAAGCCTGGCCTTGACGGCCACGACAGGGGCGCCAAGGTCATCGCCCGGGCGCTGCGTGACGCCGGCTTCGAGGTGATCTACACCGGACTCCACCAGACGCCCGACCAGGTCGTGGACGCGGTGGTCCAGGAGGACGCCGACGCGGTGGGCCTGTCCCTCCTGTCAGGCGCCCACATGACGCTGGTGCCCCGCATCATGAAGTTGCTGGCCGAACGGGGCAGAGGCGACGTGCTGGTGGTGTGCGGCGGCATCATCCCCGACGCCGACATCCCCGTGCTGAAGCAGGCCGGCGTGGCCGAGGTGTTCACGCCCGGCGCGCCGCTGCAGCGCATCGCCGAGTGGCTGGCCGGCGCCCTCGACGCCCGTGAGGAGGCAGCGACCTAGTGGATCTGCTGGAGCACCAGGGCAAGGCGTACTTCGCCCGATTCGCCATTCCGGTCTCAACCGGCGGGGTGGCGGCGACGGTCGAGGAGGCACTCGACGTCGCCGACCGGGCCGGCTACCCGGTGGTGGTGAAGGCCCAGGTCCACGTGGGCGGCCGCGGCAAGGCGGGCGGCGTGAGGGTGGTGGCCGACCGGGCCGAGGCCGAGGCGGCGGCCAGGGCGATCCTCGGCATGTCGATCAAGGGCCACGTCGTGCACACCGTGCTGGTGGAGCACGCCACCGACATAGCGGAGGAGTACTACGCCTCGTTCACCCTCGACCGGGCGGCCAAGCTCCACCTCGGCATGCTGTCGGCCGAAGGCGGGGTCGACATCGAGCAGGTGGCGGTCGACACGCCAGGCGCCATCGCCCGGCTGCCCATCGACCCTGTCGACGGGCTCAGCGAGGCGTTGTGCCGGGTGTGGGTGGCAGGCGCCGGCCTGCGCGAGGAGGCGGTCGCCGGCACCGTCGAACTGCTGCTCGCCCTGTACCGGTGCTTCGTGGAGGGCGACGCCGACCTGGCCGAGGTCAACCCGCTGGTGTTCACCACCGACGGCCGGGTGCTGGCCCTCGACGCCAAGGTGACCCTCGACGACAACGCCGCCTTCCGCCATCCGGAGTGGGAGGAGTACGAGGGTACCCAGGAGCTCGACGAGCGGGAGCGGCTGGCCCGGGACAAGGGCCTCCAGTACATCGGCCTCGACGGCAGCGTGGGCATCATCGCCAACGGCGCCGGCCTGGCCATGAGCACCCTCGACGTGGTGAACCAGGCGGGCGGGCGTCCCGCCAACTTCCTCGACATCGGCGGCGGCGCCAGCGCGGCGGTGATGGCCAACGCCCTCGAGGTGATCAACACCGACGAGAACGTGCGGGCCATCTTCGTCAACGTCTTCGGAGGCATCACCCGGGGCGAGGAGGTGGCCAACGGCATCGTGGAGGCCATGGGCCGGGTCGAGCTGGCCTCGCCCCTGGTCGTGCGTCTCGACGGCACCAACGCGGCGGAGGGGCGGGCCATCCTGGCCAGGCACGAGTCCGACCGCCTCCAGAGCCGGGCCACCATGCTCGACGCCGCCCGTGCCGCGGTGGAGCTGGCCGGCGGCGGGAAGGGGTAGTCGTGGCCATCTTCGTGGACGAGACCACCAAGGTCGTAGTGCAGGGCCTCACCGGCAGCCAGGGTCGTTTCTACGGCCTGCACAACCGCGACTACGGCACGCAGATCGTCGCCGGCACCAACCCCCGCAAGGCGGGCACCGACGTCGAGGGCATCCCGGTCTTCGCCACCGTGGGCGACGCGGCCGCCGCCACGGGCGCCACCGCCTCGTGCATCTTCATCCCGGCGCCGGGCGTCTTCGGCGCCGTGCTGGAGGCGGCCGAAGGTGGCATGGAGCTGATCGTGGTGATCACCGAGGGCGTGCCGGCCCAGGACGAGGCCCGCCTCTACAACCTGCTGTGCCGCGACTTCCCGGGCACCCGGCTGCTCGGCCCCAACTGCCCGGGCATCATCACGCCCGACCGCTGCAACATCGGCATCACGGCGGGCGAGATCGCCCTGGGCGGTGGGCCCGTCGGCATCGTCAGCCGGTCGGGCACCCTCACCTACCAGGCCCTCTACGAGCTGCAGCAGGCCGGCATCGGTGTCACCACCTGCGTCGGCATCGGCGGCGACCCCGTTCCCGGCACCAGCTTCATCGACTGCCTGGCCGCCTTCGAGGCCGACTTGGAGACGAGGGCGGTGATGCTCATCGGCGAGATCGGCGGCTCGGCCGAAGAGGAGGCGGCGGAGTACATCAAGGAGATGATGACGAAGCCGGTGGTGGCCTACGTGGCCGGCCTCACCGCCCCGCCGGGGCGGCGCATGGGCCATGCCGGCGCCATCGTGTCGGGCTCGAAGGGCACGGCCAGGGCCAAGATCGACGCCCTGCGGGCGGCCGGCGCCCAGGTGGCGGCCAACCCCACCGAGGCGGGATTCCTCATGGCCTCGGTGGTCGCCGGCCTCTAGACGTTCTGGTCGGCAGATCGCGATGCACTTCACGGCGTTCCGCCGACAGAACGGTGGGCGACCCCGGCGGTTCAGGGGCGGCGGGCGGTGATCAGCCAGCAGGCGGAGCCGAACAGGACGCCCTCGGGCGTCTCGTGGGCCTCAAGCACGGCCCGCAGCCGGGCGAGGGCCGTCTTCCTGGCGTCGACGTCGAGTCCACCCAGCAGGTCCCTGGCCAGTCCCTGGGTGCTCACCAGGGCGTAGGCGGCCGCCGCATCGGGACCGAAGCTCACCGGCTCGCTGCGCTCGTCGAGGGTGACGTCGACGAAGCCGGCCTCCCCGAGAATGCTGCGCACGTGGGCCTCGCCGGCCAGGCCGAAGGCGCCCGGGGCGTCGGCCGGTCGCTCGGGCAGGGTGCGTCCCAGGGCGAGGGCGCCGGCCACCTCGGTCATCCACTCGTTGCGCGCCACGTCCCGCCAGGCGGCGAGGGCGAGGCGGCCACCGGGTCGGAGGGCCTTGGCCACGTTGGTGAAGGCGTGCACCGGGTGGCCGAAGTACATGGCCCCGAAGCGGCTGATGGCCACGTCGAACGAGCCCGGGTCGAAGGCGGCGGTGGCCGCATCGCCCTGGTGAAAGGCGAGGTTGGGGAGGCCCTCGGCCCGGGCCAGCGTCTCGGCCCGTCGCACCGTGGCGGCCGACAGGTCGACGCCCAGCACCGATCCGGCGCCGATGGCCCTGGCGGCGGAGCGGGAGGACAGGCCCGACCCGCAGCCGACGTCGAGCACCCGGTCACCGCCCTCCAGACCGGCCGCCTCGAGGAGCGCCCTGTCATAGCCCGCCGCCAGTTGCTCGAGGGCGCTCTCGTACTCGAGGGAGTGGAACATCGACAGGTCGCGCGACACGGCGTCGTGCGACACCCCGAGCCGATCGGCCATGGCGCCGAGCGGGCCCGGCTGGTCACGCACGAGCTCCAGGAGCGTCCGCCTGTCGCCTGCGGCGAGGGCGACCAGGGCCTGGTCGAGCAGCTGGGGACCCCTCACCGCCGGGGCGCGCCGGCGCGGGCGGGACAGGAGGAAGCTCGGTCAGACAGGTTGTCCATCGATCCTCGGAGTGCGACGAAGGGGGCGGGAGGATGGTCCCGGGAAGCAGTTCCCGGTTTCTACGGTGCCGGATGCCCGGAGGGACGGCCGGGGCATGCGATCATCAACGACCCCCATGCCCCGGTCCGTCACCCTCCGCCCCTGGCAGAAGGCCGCCCTCGAGCGCTTCGCCGCCGCCACCTCGCCCGACTTCCTGGCCGTGGCCACGCCCGGCGCGGGCAAGACCACCTTCGCCCTCACCGCCGCCCGCCACGCACTGGCCTCGGACGTGAGCCGGCGCCTGCTTGTGGTCGTCCCCACCGCCCACCTGAAGGCCCAGTGGGCCCGTGCCGCCGCCGCCCTCGACCTGCACCTCGACCCGCAGTGGTCGGCGTCCGACGGCTCCCTGCCCCACGACATGCACGGGGTGGTGACCACCTACCAGCAGGTCGCCGGCTGCGCGCCGCTCATCCGTTCCATGGCCTCTGGCGCCTTCGTGGTGTTCGACGAGGTGCACCACGCGGCCGACGACCGGGCGTGGGGCGACGCCGTGCGCACCGCCTTCGAGCCCGCCGCCCGCCGGCTGTCCCTGTCGGGTACGCCCTTCCGCTCGGACACCCAGGCCATCCCCTTCGTGCGTTACCTGCACGAGGAGGCGGTGGCCGACTACGAGTACGGCTACGGCGACGCCCTGGCCGACGGCGGGGTGGTGCGGCCCGTCTACTTCCCCCGCATCGACGGGATGATGGAGTGGAGCGCCCCCGACGGCAAGGTGCACGCCCACGCCTTCGACGACGCCCTCGGCACCGCTCTGGCCGGCCAGCGCCTGCGCACGGCCTACTCGCTCGAGGGCGAGTGGCTTCCCCACGTGCTGCGCCAGGCCCACACCCAGCTGCTGGCCATCCGGGAGCGCCAGGCCGACGCCGGCGGCCTGGTGATCGCCACCGACCAGGACCACGCCAAGGGCATCGCCCGCATGCTCCGTGACCGCATCGGCGTGCGGGCCGTAGTGGCGACGTCCGATGACCCGGACGCCTCCGACCACATCTCCCGCTACGTCACCGGCACCCAGCCGTGGATCGTGGCCGTGCGGATGGTGTCGGAGGGCGTCGACATCCCGCGCCTACGGGTCGGGGTGTTCGCCACCACGGTCACCACCGAACTGTTCTTCCGCCAGGCCGTCGGCCGCCTGGTGCGCTGGACCCGGGGCATGCGCGGCCAGAAGTCCTTCTTCTACATCCCCGACGAGCCGCGCCTGCGGGCCCGGGCCTTCGCCATCGCCGAGCAGCGCCGCCACTCGCTGCGTCACGAGGACCGTGACCCGATGGCTCCGATATTCGACACCGCCGCCGGCGAGGCGGGCGACGCCGACGCCCAACCCTCGCTGTTCGCCGTCATCTCGGCCGTCCCCCTGGGCGACGGGCCCGTGCCCGACTGGGCCCACGACGACGATGCGCTGCTCGACCCGGCGGACGACGAGAGCCTCACCGTGGCATTGCCACCGCTCGCCCCGAGGGGCGGCGCGGCGGCGGCCTCCGACGGCCGCACCCGGCGCGAGCACAAAGAGCAGCTCCGGGACGCCAACGCAGCCAAGATGCGCCTCATCGCCCACCACACGGGCATGACCCACGCCAAGGTCAACGCCGAGCTGAACCGGGTCAGCGGCCTGCGCAAGATCAGCGAGGCCACCGTCGAGCAGCTGGAGAAGCGCCTCCACAAGGCGGAGGCGTGGCTACGTCAGGCGTCCGCCCGCCGGGTCCCCGGCTAGTAGGCCCAGGGATCGGGCGCAACGGACTGGGAGATGACTGGTAGAGTGTCACCAATGGTGACCACCATGGACTCGGTCGGCCGCATCGTCGTGCCAAAGCCCCTGCGTGATGCGTTAGGTCTCACCGCAGGCTCGACCGTGGACATCTCCCGCTACGGCGCCGGGCTGCAGCTGCTGGCTACGGGGCGTACCGCTCGGCTGGTCGACGAGTCCGGGGTGCTCGTCGCCACCGGGGACACCGCCATTGACGACGACGTCGTCTTCGGCCTGATCGACGCAGGACGACGCTGACCGCAGTCGCCCTCGACACGAGCGTGGCGATTCCCCTGCTCGTGGCCACCCACAAATCCCACGATGCGGTTCGTCTGTGGTGGAACGGGCAGGAGGTGGCGCTGAGCGGACACGCGTTGGCCGAGACCTACTCCGTGCTCACCCGATTACCGGGTGACCTGCGGATGGCTCCGGCCGACGCCGCCCGCCTGCTTGCGGACCGGTTCGTCGAGCCCTTCCTCCTACGACACGGTTGGGGTTCGCGTCATCGTCGCTGAGTGATCGTCGCTGAGTGATCGTCGCTGAGTGATCGTCGGTGCCCGGCACGGTGTAGGACCGAAGTGTGGAGCCGTCTCGTCGACGATCGTTGGTGCGACGCTAGGCCATACCTCCCACCTGAGATACTCTCATCGACGGAACTATCATCAGAGATAGTCTCTGAGGAGATCGCCGGTGAGATCGCCGACTCCGACCTCCCTCGGCGCGACCTGTTCGCAGACGCGACCCCGGCCACATGGGAGGCGGCGATGCGGCTCCTGGCCGCCGGCGTCGAGGACCAGCTCCCGGCCATCGTCATCCTCGACGAGTTCCCGTACCTCGTCGCGGACGACCCGTCCCTGGAGGCGACGTTTCAGAAGCTGTGGGATCGGGTGCTGTCGAAGAAGCGGATCCTGTTGATCCTCGTGGGTTCAGACCTGGCGACGTTGGAGTCCCTCGACGACTACGACCGTGCGTTCCATCAACGGGGCACCCCTTTCGCCAAGAAGATCGCGTACGCCGGAACCATCAAGTGGTTCGACAACGCTCCGCTCGACCAGGCGACATGACCAGACTGATCGTCGGCCTCGGCGCGGTCGCCGGCGCCGACGAGCACACGCCGCTCGTCGCCGTCTCCCGCAGCGGAGCAACGGCGACCGGCACCGTCGTCCTCGGGCCCGACGAGCTGATCCAAGCGTGGAGGTGGTGCAGGCTCTTTCCAACCCGGCTCATCCTGCGAATGCGATGATCGTCCCTCCGACGAGTGACCGGCGGTAAGCTCGGAATCGTGCGAGACGACAAGCTTTGGACAGCCGCCGAGCTGGAGCGACTGACGCCGGACGAGCGCCAACGAGTCTTCAACGCGGGCATCGTCACGGACCTCGATCAACTCTCGCCAGAGTTTCTTGATCGCGTCAGAGTGAAAGGGAGGGCCTTGCTCGCGGAGCGTGGCTTGGGCGAACCCCAAGCCGATGGCGGCTGAACGGCGGCTTGTCCGAGTATCTCCCGCACTCTTCGATCAGCTCGACGAGCAGCTCGGAAGCGTTCGCGGCGAGGCTGGACAGCCCTCTACGACCGACTTCCTGGTCATTGACCTCCCCGCCATCGTCGAGCGCTTCGCTACAGACTTCGATGGGCTGCCCGAGTTCGTCGAGGGCGTCGGTGTGGCCAGAGTGCTGGTCGCGACTGGACGATTGGCTCGGGCCGTTGCCGTGTATGGGCTCCTCGTTTCCGACGACGCGGTTGAACTCATCGGCATCGAGCTCGATCTGACACCTGAGGCGTTTCGCCCGTGGTTCGAACGTCCGCCGTCAGGTGTCTCCTTGTGGAGGTAGCGCAAGCTCTTTCGAACCCCCAGAACCCTGCATACAACCTGCTAAATCCCGAACGCGACCGAAAGGACCTGAAACGCCGAGGTGGCTAGATCTCTTGGGGTGAGCACAACGTTATGGCCCGGTCGGCATGTTGCTGGCACGCCGCAGCTGCGCGTGCAGGCCTGCAACAGGCTGGCGTTCGGATCTAGACCCTCTCGCTTCCATTCAAGCCAGAAGCCGGACTTGGAGAAGGGAGTGCACGGAGGTCCGCCGACGAGCAGGTCTGGCCGGGCGCCGCGTCGCAACCCAGCTGCACACGTTGATCCGCCCTCGACGGTCAGATGCTGCCTGGCTCACGAAGGCGAGCGCACGACCCTGGAATGTACCTGTGGAGTGCCTGAACGCGGTTGTGGTGCAGGCGGTCAGGAGCGAGACGGCGCCGAGCGCCGGCGAGTCGGGGCGAGCGCCCGGTTGACGGCGACGATGTCGAGATACTCGGGGTCGAACCGGCCGCCGACCCACACGAGCAGCTCGTCGTGCTGGTCGTGGTCGGGATTGGCGAGCGCGGCGAGGAGGTTCTCGTAGCCCCAGGTGCCCCCGCAGTCCTCAGGCGGGCATGAGCGCTCGCCGGCGATGCAGGCCGGGTACGCCTTGCCGGTTTCGGCCTCGAGCACCTCCTCGACGTCGATGTCGTGCTCCCAGCTGTCACCGAAGTCGTACTCGTAGCTGAACGTGGTCCCCTTGCCGGCGACGCTGTCGAGCCGTGTGCGGCGCTCGTCTTCGGGGGCAGGGCCCCATCCTTCGCCGTCGTCGGTGCCGTAGGTCACGCCGGCGATCTCGAACTGGTGGAGGTGGTAGCCCTGCCAGCCCATCGCCACCTGCACCACGCCGTGCAGGTCCGCCAGCGTTATGGACCCGGGCACCTGGAGCCGACGCCAGATGCTCGGCTCGACGCCTCGAAGGACGATCTTGAGCTGGTGGACCTTGGTGGTGGACGAACCAGAAGGGGCCATGGCGCTGAACGTAGCCGCCGCCGAAGGCTGGACGGGACCCTGGCGCAGCAAGCGTACGGTCCGGGCTGGAACTCACCTCCGGGCGACCGCTCGAGTGGGCCACGAGCTGCGGGTGCTCCCGCCAGACTTGCTCGGCCGGCTCTCGGACGCGCTCGTGATCCGGCTCGCGCCCGGCCTGCCGACTCAGCCCGCGTGCAAGCCGTCCAACGGCGTGGTCCATCACCGACCCTCGCCGCCTCAACAAAGCGGCGGCGTCGCCCCCGGCGGGTAGGTGACCCCAGTGCCGCCCGTCCGGCCCGGTGACCTCGAGCCTTCCGTCGGGCGCCAGCTTGGCGTGCCAACCCGGCATGTGCAGCACATGATGGTTGCCGCGTGCAGGCCAGCACGAGATTCTCGAGGTTGGTCTCCCCGCCGTGCTCCACGTGGTGGCCCTCGCACCACTGCGGCGGGCGGTCGCACCCGCTCACCCGGCAGTGGCGGTCCCTGATGACCAGGGCGTTCCACGGCGGGGCAGGGATGGTGCGGGTGGCGGTGCCGTAGTCGAGGATGGTCGAGCGGCCTGCCATGAGCACCCGGTGCACGGCAGAGTCGCACAGCAACTGTGACAGCGTGACCTGGTCGAGTGGGGTGGCGTCGATGGTCTCGCCGCCCCGACCGGCCTCCAGGTCCTCCAGGTCCACCACCACGTTCACATGGGGGCGGTGGCGGCCGCCCGGCCTGGTGGTCTGGTGGTCGAGGAAGAAGCGGGACAGGTCGACCAGGGCGTCGGCCCGGCGCTCGCCCGGGGAGCGCACTGGCTCGCCGTCGGTGTCGTCGCTCGAGGCCAGGCGCAAGGCGGTGGTCACCACATCGCCGGCGCCATGCCGGCCGCCGGCACCGGCGCATCAGGCGCCGGCGATGGGAGCACGAGTTTGATGTAGCGAGACGATCGAATGACACAGGTGTAGTTCAGGCAACTGGCGGCGGCGGCCGTGGCCTTCGCCCGGAGCCAAGCTTTGCGCAGGGTGCGTATAGTTTTATCCCGATTTCGTTATCTCTCGGCTAACACGCAATCTCGTGCGTAAACTGCGGCTGTGACGCCAGGAGAGCTGGACGAACTCCTGCGAGGCGGCGAGACGCGCCTCGTCGAGCTCAAGGGTGACGCCAATGACGACCGTCTCGTGGAGGCCGTCGTCTGTCTCGCCAACGGCGACGGTGGGCGGCTGCTCCTCGGCGTCGAGGATAACGGGACTGTTGTCGGCGCTCGGCCCAGGCACGGCGACCACACGGACGGTGCGCGGCTCGCCGCCCTGGTGGCCAACAAGACCACGCCATCGGTAGCGGTCGACGTGGAGATCCTCGGTACACCGTCCGGGCCGGTGGTCGTCATCAACGTCCCGAAGGCAAGGACCCTTGTCGCGACGACGTCCGGGCTCTACGTGCGGCGTGCCATCGACGTCAACGGCAAGCCTCAGTGCGTTCCGATGCCGCCGAACGAGGTCACCGCCCGCGTGGCTCGCCTCGGTGCCCAGGACGTCTCGATGATCCCGCTGCCCGATCTCGGCGCCGATGACCTGGACCCGGCCGAACTGCGCCGCTTCCGTGACCTCGCCCGAGGCGGCGGCGACCCGGTCCTCGGCGAGCTGTCCGACCCCGACCTCCTCGCCGCCCTGGGTTTGCGCACCGCTTCTGGCGAGCTGACGCTCGGAGCGGTACTGCTCTTCGGGACCACGGCCGCCATCCGCCGGTTCGCACCGACACACGAGACGGCCTTCCAGGTGCTCGACGCCCTCGAGGTCCGGGTCAGCCGCATCGAGTGCGCACCCTTGCTGAAGTCCATGATCGACCTCGCTGACGCGATCAAGCCCTACAACCCGGAGGAGGAGATCGAAGAAGGCCCGTTCCGCCTTGGGGTGCCGGCCTATTCCGAAGTGGCCATCCGCGAGCTGCTCGCCAATGCCTTGGTCCATCGCGACTACGCCACCAACGGCCAGATTCGGGTCGCGATCGAAGACGAGACCCTGTCGATCACGAGCACCGGCGGCTTCCCGGAGGGAATCACCCTCGGCAACCTCCTCGCTGCGCCGCCACAGCCCCGCAATCCTCGGCTGGCGGACGCCTTCAAGCGGGCGGGCCTCGCCGAACGCACCGGCCGTGGGGTGAACCGGGTGTTCCGCAGCCAATTGGCCCTGGGTCGGCCGCAGCCGGACTACTCGCGCTCGACCGATTCGTGGGTCGAGGTTCGCCTCCGCTCCGCTCCTGGCGACAGCGAGCTGGCCGCCTTTGCCGCACAAGCCGAGCGAGAGGCGAGGCCGCTTTCCCTCCGGACCCTCCAGGTCCTGCACGAGGTCCGGGCCGAGCGGCGCATCACGTCCGCACGCACCGCCGAGGTACTTCAACTCTCGACGGACGAGGCCCGTGCCATCCTCAACGACCTCGTGGAGCGGGGCTACCTCGAAGCCCGGGGCGAGGGCAAAGGTCGGATCTACCACCTGACAGCCAGCATGTACCGGAAGATGGGCGGCCCGGCCAGCTATGCACGCACAAGGGGTTTCGAAGACATCCAACAGCAGCAGATGGTGCTGACGTACGTCATGGAGCATGGCTCGACCACCCGCGCCGAAGTCGCCGAGCTGTGCCAACTCAACCCCGATCAGGCCACCCGGTTGCTCCGCCGCATGACTGACCGGGGCGCCCTGGAGATGACTGGCGCCCGGCGAACGGCCCGCTACCAACGCCCGACAGGAGCGGCCGATGCCTGATCCATCCCGACCCGTCCTGTATGCCGCCGCGCGCCCGCAGAAACTCACGAGGGTCAAGGACTGCGTCGTTTGCGCGCACTGCCCAGGATCGGTTCCCGATCTGAGCTGAGACCTGGTATCAACGCACCTGATCGGCGGCAACGAAGGACGTCACGTCGTCCGCTACCGAGCCCGCCGGGAACGTCGCCACCGCGTCGGCCACGCCGGTGATTTCGTCGAGGAACGCTCCGTGGGCACCCCGCGCCGGGTCCTCGGTCGTGCCTTCGACGAACACGACGGCGAAGCGCGCGGGCCGGCCGTCGGGCTTGCGCCGCAGGACCCGTCCCATGCGCTGGATCATCTGCCTCTTGCTCCGGCTGGCCGCCAGGATGATCCCGAGATCGGCGGCGGGCACGTCGACGCCCTCGTCGAGCACTTGGGGAGCGGTAACGGCCCGGAGGTCGCCGCCCGCGTACCGGTCCAGCACCGACCGCCGAGCGCTCCTGTCCAGCGCCGAATGGACGGCCGCCGCCGACAGCCCCTCCGACCGAAGGACCGCCGCCGCCTCCTCCGCCCCGGCGATGCTCTGCGTGAACACGATCGCACGGTCGGCGGCCCGCACGGCCGGCGCCAGCCGGGCCAGCGCTGCCGCCTTGGCCGGCGTCTCGGACAGGAGCCGGCGGCGGTCCTGCATCGCCCACAAATACTGCCGTGCCACCTTCGTTGCGCCGTCATCACCACCACTGCGCGCCAGGCGGGCCACCGCCTCCAGGAACAGCCCGATCGGCTCGGCCGGAACGAGATGGCTTGCCACCAGACGGGACCGGGCGGCCGACATCACCGTGGAGAGCTCGTCGTACTCGGCCCGCTCGTGGGGTTCGAACGCCACAGCCACCAGCGCAACCCGCACCCGGGCGATGACTCCATCGGCGATGGCGCGCCGGTACCCCAGCCGGAAGCAGGTGCCCCCGAAGTAGGGGTCGAGCCAGGTGAGATGTCCGTCATCGGCTCGGGCGTAGGTGGCGCTGAGGCCGAGCCGGCGCGGGAAGCGGGCCTCGAGGACCAGGCGATTGCCCTCGGAGCCGTACCGGTGGCACTCGTCCGCCACCAACAGCCCGCCTGGGCGGCGAGGCCTGAGATCGGCCTCCCGGGCCGAGTTCACCACGGCAACCAGCACGTCGACCCGACCGAGGCTCGCTGTATTGGCGTCCCCCAGCAGCCCGAGGCTGACCCCCGGCGCCAGTTTCGGGGCGAGCACGCCGGCCCACTGGCGGAGCAACTCGGTGGTGGGAACCACCACGCATGCCTGGCCGCGTGCGGCGACCTCCTCCAGGACGGCCGCCACACCGACGATGGACTTTCCGGCACCGGTGACGGCCTCCACGACGCCCCGCCGGCCCTGGCGGCGCCACGCCCCGAGGGCGTCGACCTGCCACACGTGCAGCGGTGGCATGGCGCCGAGCGCCGGCGCCACGCCGGCCGCCGGCACCGGCGCATCAGGCACCGGCGATGGGACCACGGCATGGGTGGTCGGCCACCACCGGGGCGGCTCGGCGCCGTCGTGGTGAAAGCGTCGCGGGAACGTGGTGAGGACGCGGCTCACGTCCCCGGCAGTGAGGGAAACCCGACCGGTCGAGCGGAGGGCGTCTCGCACCTCGACTGCCGTCCGGCCGGGCGCCGCCTCCAGGACGGCAGCCACCTCGTCGACACCACTCACCTGATCATGTTGCGGCGGCCTCCTCGCCACCACCGGGGCTACCGGCGCCGTCGGGCCCGGGATCGAGGTCGTTGTCCTCGGTGAAGTCCATGACAACCTCGCTGGCCACCAGGTCGGGTTGGTACGACGGGTCGATGTGGCGGATGTCCCACTCGGTGATCCATGCCCGCACGTACTGGCGCATCCGGTTGGACGGCAGGCGCTCGAGCCCTTCGACATCGGGCGGGTCCCAGCCGAACGCCTCGCCGTGGACCTGGCGAAGCTTGGTGTAGGTGCGGTCCAGCGCGTCCCGGTCGGGCGGTTGGAGCTTGACCTGGTCGCGCTCCATGATGCGCATGCCCGCCTCGGCCGTCGTGGCCAGCAGGTCGTGCTCGGCGGTGCCCTTCATGCGCAGGCGCTTGGGGACGAGCTCGATGTCGTTCTTGCCGGCGAGCACCTGGGTCTCGAAGTCGTCGACGCTGGTGAGCACGGCGCACAGGGGCGCGCCCGGGTCCTCCCGATCGCCCCGCACCCATCGGGCCACCTCGCCGTAGGACTTGGCCCGCTGCAGGAACGAGTACCGCCCGATGAGCTCGACCTCGTCGAGGAGCACGACCCATCCCTCGTAGCCGGCGGCCCGGACGAGCCGGGGCACGAAGCGGAACCGCTGGAGGGCGAGGTCGCGCTCCTTGGCTGCCGCCAGCCGATAGGTGG
>JBKJNA010000176.1:0-21169 GCA_046596195.1 Acidimicrobiales bacterium
GAGCGACATCACCTCGACCCCGCCTCGCCCTGAGCCCCCCGTGCTTCCTGCGGTCGATGAGCTGGTGGCGGCCTATTGGTCTGGAGACAGGTCGCAGGCGGCACTCAATGCCGCCAACAATCCCTCGCAGGTGGTTACCGAGAGGGCTCGGGCAGCCGAAGTCTGGCGGAGGGAGAATGAGCCGCAGCCGCAGCCCTGCAAGATGGTCACCGTCGCTCACGACCCCGCCATCCACTTCACCCTCTCCGTCGAAGGTCCGAAGAGTTCTTCGATCCTGCTGGATCGCGTTTGGGGGCTGGGCGAATGACGACCCCGAGATACCGCCCTGCGGCCTCGCTCGATAAGATCCGTTCTCAGGAAGCCGCCAAGAGGGCGGTCGAAAATCTCCGCTCGATCGTGGCCAAGAAGAAGGCGACCCCCGTCGGGCGGACGTACGGCCCGTTCGGCTTGCAGACGGGCGGCCCGTTCCAGCCGCAGGCGGCTGCCTTTCCTCCCGTGGAAGAGGCGTACGGCGGTGGCGGTGGCGGTGGGGGTGGGGGCGGCGCTGAACTGCTCGCTGCCCTCGGGGGCGCGCCCGACAAGGGTGCCTACGTCAAGCCGTTCGACGAGGCAGCCGCCCGCGCTCAGGCGGCGGCCGACGCTTCCTCCCCCACGATCCGTGACGCCTACCTGCGAGCTAGGGCGGCCATCGAAGCGGGGCAAGGCGAATTCGCCTCCACGCAATCGCGAGTCGCTGCCGAGGCGGCAGCTCGGCAAGCGGCTGGTCAGCAAGCGATGGCGCAGCAGCAGGCGCCCGTTCTCGGTGACCTCGGTGCCACGTTCGGTGCCGACACTCTCGGTTCCCTGACGGGCGCCGTCGGTGCCCAGGCTGCGCAGCAGCAAGCAGGGATGACCGAGACGGCAGCACGGCAGGGCTCTCTCGCCTCCGAGCTGGCAGCGCAGCAAGCGCGGTCGAGTCAGACGAGAGTCGCTGATTCGCACCTCGGAGAGGCGGGCGCCCTGGCGGCCGCCAAGGGCAACCTGAATGCGATTCTGAATCAGCTCGGGGTGCAGCGCGCGGGAGCCGAGCGCCAGTTCGCCAACGATGCCCAGGCGTACGACATGCAGCGGGCGCAGTTCGCCCGCGCTGACGCTGCCCAGCGGGCGCAGTCACGGTCCGATCCGATGGACGCCCTCAACTATCAACTGAAGGCACTCGAACTCCAACGGGGGCAGCTCGAACTTCAGCGCGGTCCCGATCCCCTCGTCGCCCTGGAGCGCCAGGTCAAAGAGCGCCAGCTCAACGCTGCTCTGGCCCCAGCGCCTGGGACGTCGGCCGCCTGGAAGAAGAAAGCCGCTCGTGCTGCCGTCCACTCGCCAGGCGCATACAGCTACCTCGCTGCGCTGACCGACGCCAACGGCACGAAGGAAGACGCTCTCGCTGGGATGCAGGCAGACCTCGCCCATTGGGCCGAGGACAAGAGAGGCAAGGGCCAATACGTGATTCACCAGGGCAAGAGAGTCGACCCAGCGGTGATCCGCGGCTGGCTGAAGTCGTACTACGGGGGTTCCTAGCAATGCCTGGCGTCTACGGCAAGGGTCGCAAGGGCAAGGGCGTGTACTCGGGTGCCCCCGTCGAGAAGGCGGACGGCGGTGGCGGCGGATTCAACCCTGTCATGGGAGTCCTTCAGGCGTTGGACGTCGGTCGCCGCGGTGTCGTCGCTGGCGTCAAGGAGCTTGACGACCTCGTCGTCACGCCGTACGAGAAGAAGCGCGGTGGTGGTGGTGACGGGGCGTCGCTTGGCGACCTGAAGGAGAACTTCGGCGCCCACATCGGCGCTGGTGACCTCATCTCGCCCGAAGCGTACGGCGGAGGCAGTTCCAATCTGCGCCGTGCCATCGGCTTCGCTGGAGACGTCGCTCTCGACCCGTTGTCCTACGTCACCCTCGGTGCCTCGAAGGCGGGCACGACCGCTGGCCGCACGATCACCAAGAGCGACCTGGCGCGGACACTTCTGAAGGAAGCGGCCGAGCAGGGAGACGAAGGACTCGCGGTGGTGGCATCCCGCGTGGCGAAGAAGGGCACGGGGACACTGTCGGCGGAGGAAGCGGCGGCCGCTGGCATCCGCCAGGGCGCCCGCATCGGATTGAAGAATGCGAAGGTCACGATCCCTGGTACTGGCGCTGCCGCTCGCGGGATCAACGCCGTGACGGGTCCGCTGAAGGCGCTGCCCTACGCAGCGCCCGTGGAGCGGGCTCTCCAGGCCATCGACCCGCAGAACAAGCTGAGCCGTACGGGGCTGCCGAGAGCGGAGGCGTTCGGCGCCGACGGCCCGTTGAAGCGGCTTCTCCTCCAAGATCAGACGCGACTCGCGAGGGGCGAGGCGAGAGGCATGGCCCACGCAGCTCGCAAGAATCTGGACGACATCGCTTCCCGACACAAGGACGTGGACCCCGAAGACCTGCGGCGCATTCTCCAGGGCGAGGCGCCCGCCGCTCCTGCGGCGGCCCAGGCCGCTGACGAACTTCGGAAGCTCATGGACGGCGTTCGCTCATCGACCTCCGCCCTCGCTGGTCGCGAGATCGGCCACGTCGAGAGCTACCTGCCCGTTCAGTTCAGTACCGACCTGCGCAAGCTCATGGACGCCAAGCGGGGCGCCGCCAGCGGCTCGCTGGTCAAGCAGAGGCGGGTCTTCGTGAGCGGGGGCAGGTTCTTGGGCGAGACGCTGCAAGGCGCCAACCCGCAGCAGGTACTCGACCACGCCGAGCGAGTCGCTTCCGAGAAGCTCGGGCCTGGCGCTGTGGAGTTGTTCGAGAAGAACCCGTGGAAGCTGATCGACCGCTACATCGGCGGTGCTCAGCGATTCGCTGCGAGCAAGGGTCTGGAGCGTCGCCTCGGCCCTGATCGCACGCTGCTGGCTGGCGTTGATACGCACCCGCAAGTGAGCAACCACGCACGGCTCTTGGATCTGGAGGACGCTGGCGGGAACCAGGCGGAGGTGGCGCTTCGCAGTGAGGCAGACGACCTCTACGACGCCGCAGACCGCCACGCTCTCGCTGGTGACCATGAGGCTGCCGCCCATCTGTCGCTGGAGGCAGCCGCGCTGCACGAGGCGGCGGACTTCGCGCCGATCCCACTGGAGAGGGTGACAGCGGAGCTACCGAACGTGCCCGTCACCGACATGGCACTGGCCGCTCTGCGCGTCATCCCTGGCGACCCCGACTGGGTCGCCACAGCCCTCCTTGCATTGGAGCGCAACAGCGCCTTCAGGGACTCGGGCTGGTTCACGAAGACGTTCGACAAGGTCACGAACACCTGGAAGGCGTACGCCATCCTCTCCCCTGGTTTCCACTCACGGAACTTCATGGGGGGCGTCTTCAACAACGCCCTCGCTGGAGTCGACGTGGGCGCCTACGGGCTGTATGCGGCCCAGGCAAAGAAGCTTGCGCACGGGGGCATTGCGGCGGTCGACGAGGAGTACAGAGCGGCCTTCGAGGCGATGGAGCGGTTCGGACTTCGGAACAGTTCCGTCGGCCGCGACCTCGCTGACGTGGCGGAGACAGGCGGCGGGCGCATCTCCGACAACGCCCTTCTCCGCGCCAACAGGGCGGGGGCAGTACGCGTGGAGAACGCCCTGCGGGGCACGCTCTTCCTCGATCAGACGTTGAAGGGCGCGTCCGTCGAGGATGCGCTGGACGCTGTCGCCCGCTACCACTTCAACTACGACGAGCTGTCGCCAGTCTTCAAGCAGGGCGTGCGGAGGGCCGTCCCGTTCGCCACATGGTCGCGGTTCAACTTCCCGATCCAGGTCGAGCACTTCATCCGCACGCCAGGGAAGTACACGAGGTACCTCCATGCGATGCAGAACATCGAGGACGGCAACCCCGAGGCGGAAGGCGATCGGCCGCCGTGGCTCGCGGCCCTTCTCGCGATCCGTTCCCCGTTCCTCGCCCCTGGTGGGCGCAGTCTGTACCTGACCCCCGATCTTCCGTTCCGCGATCTGGCCGAGACGTTCGACAGGGAGAAGCTTCTTTCGCAGCTTCACCCACTGCCCAAGACGCTGCTCGAAACCGATCGGGGCAAGACCTACTTCAGCGACAACTACCTGAGCGATGAGCAGCGGAAGGCGCCGACGCCCTGGGTCCCCGTGATGGGTGCCCTGTACGCGCTCGGGCCAGTGGCGACGAAGCTCGGCCTGCCGAAGATCGGCAGGGATGAGGACGGGGACTTCACGATCTCCGAGAAGGACAGCAACAAGCTGGAGGGACCGCTGCCGATCCTCGGCCGCTTGAAGCGGTTGTTCCCGTCCGACGAGAAGTCGCAGGCGAGGGCCTTCTCGGCGTGGCTCTCCTTCGTCGGCGGAGCATCCACGCAGACGATCGTGGAGCAGGAGCCCACGATCAAGAAGGCGTCTTCGACATTGAGGCGGAGTGCAGAGCCGCCGCTCCGACTCCGTTCGGCGACTGCCCTTGCACGGGCCAGCAGCGGCGAAGACACGGCGCAAGCAATGACCGTTCAAGAGGCATATGCGATGGCGAAGCAGCAGCTCGGACGCTGACGGTCACTTCATCGGCGGCTTGCCAGCCTCCGCGAGCTTGGCGTCCAGCGCAGCGCGCTTCTCCTGAATGCGGGCGGGCTGGACGAAGTAGAAGTCGAACAGCAACTCCAGCACGTCGAGCGTCCACTCAGCCTCGCCAGGCTCGACAGGAAGAACCTCGCCACCGTGCTCACCCTTGATCGGGTGAGCTGCGAAGTTGCCGACGATCCGAACGGCGTCGATCGACTCCGAGATGTGCGACGGCAAGGTGCCCCCGTCGAGCACCTCCTTGATCTCCTTCGCGAGATCCTTGGGCTTGACCCCAGCCTTCTCTCTCAGGACATGCTGGAGGCAGCGTCGCCCAAGGGCGGCGGCCGCCTTCGGGCTGTCGGTGATGATCAGGCACGCTTCCGTGTAGTCCTGAGCGATGTCGGGTGGAACTTCGGTCGGGACTGGCGGGCGGCCGCTTCCCTTCGGCCACACGCGGTGTCGGCTTTCGACCTTCGGAATGCCGTGTAGTCCCAAGCGGATCAACACAACGTCAAGGATTAGCCCGTTGCAGGCCGTACAGATTTGGTACTCAGCGGCCCATTCACAACCCTCGCTAGCGGGGCCGAGGGTGGGCCTGTGGACGCCGCTGATGAAGCTCACCTGGCAGTTGGGGCAGAGGGTTGCACTCACTGCCGTCAGTCTCGCATGGCACCCCGCGTCTACCGCCGACCAGCCGAAGTCAGTGACGAAGCCCCCGACCCCTTGCCTTGTGCCACCGTGCCGTGGCATGGTGGCGGAGGTTCGGCAGTTCAGGCTGCCGAACCGCAAAGGGAAGTGCTCTAACCAGCTGAGCTAAGCGCCCCAGCCTCCATACTGGCATCCACGGCGGCGTCCTCCTCCGAGCGCACCGCCACACCGGACACCCGAAGGGCCCGGGCGGCCACGCCCTCGCCCCGCACCCGGGTGCGGGTGAACGCGCCGTCGTAGACCTCGGCGCACCCGCACGACGGCGACCGGGCCTTGAGGACGGCGGCCACGACACCGGCCGAGCGGGCAGCGGCAACGGCGATCAACGCCCCGCACCGGTACGCGTCCCTGACGTCGTCGCCGGCGGCCGTGCGCACGGACCCGTCCGGCTGAAGTTCGGCGGCCGGACGGGGCACGCCGAGGCCGCCCGCCACCTCGGGGCAGATGGGCACCAGATCGTGGTCCGCCCCGAGCGCAGACACTGCCGCCGAAGGGCTGGCGGCGGCGAGGTGATTGCACGGGAACCCCACCAGGCAGGCGGATACCAGGATCGCGGGTCGGCGGGCACTACCCTCGGGCACGGGGCCACAGTAGGGCGGCGGCCACAAGGGAGCATGCCGATGGCAGTGCGCGGCGACAGGGACACAGGCGATGATCTCATCCGGCGGTACCTGGGTGAGATCGGCATGTACCCGCTGCTGACGGCGGCCGAGGAAGTCGAGCTGGCCCAGACCATGGAGCAGGGCCGGCGGGCCCAGGAGATCCTCGACGGCTCCGGCAGTGACGCCGGTGGCACGGAGCTGCTGGAGCGGGCCGTCACCGCCGGCGCCGAGGCAAAACGGAGGTTCATCCAGGCCAACCTCCGCCTCGTCGTGTCCATCGCCAAGCGCTACCAGTCCTTCGGCCTTCCGCTGCTCGACCTCGTGCAGGAGGGCAACCTCGGCCTCATCCGGGCCGTCGAGAAGTTCGAGCACACCCGCGGGTGCAAGTTCTCCACCTACGCCACGTGGTGGGTCCGCCAAGCCATCAGCCGGGCCATCGCCGACAAGGGCCGCACCATCCGCGTCCCCGTGCACATGCTCGACATCGTGCGACGGGTGAACCGGTCGTCCGCCCGCCTCACCGACGACCTCGGGCGGGAGCCGACCCTCGACGAGGTTGCTGTCGACGTCGACCTGCCGGTGGCGGCCGTGGTCGATGCCCGCCGCCTCATCCCCGACGCCATCTCCCTGCACGCGCCCCGGGGCGACGGGGACAGCGACGGCGAACTGGGCGACACCATCGAGGACCGTGGCGCCGCATTGCCGTTCGAGCAGGCCGACGCCGGACTGCGCACCGACGCCGTGCGAGCCGCCGTGGGCACCTTGTCCGAGCGCGAGCAGCGGGTGCTCAGTATGCGCTTCGGGCTGGCCGGCGCCGCCCCGTGCACGCTGGAGCAGGTCGGCCAGGACTTCCGCCTCACCCGCGAGCGCATCCGCCAGATCGAAGCCAAGGCGCTCACCCGGCTCCGCCACCCGGCCGGCCCCAGGGGCCTCCGTGCGCTGGTGGAACACACGGAGGCCGCCGGAGGGGGGCGGGATGGCCCGGAGCGGCGTGGGTCGCTCAGGCCGTCATCTGGGCGGGCGGGTTCTTCGGGGGACGCCCCCGCTTGCGCTTGAAGGGGAGGACCTTCCCGTTGAGGAAGAGCTGACCGCCCCACACCCCCCACGGCTCGCGCCGAGCCATGGCGCCGTCGAGGCAGGGCTCCTGCACCGGGCAGGCGCGGCAGATCGCCTTGGCCCGGTCGATCTCGTCGATCTGCTCCGAGAAGAACAGACCTGTCATGGTCCCGGCACCGTCGCGGCACCGGGCTGCGGCCCATTCGATGACGGGGCCCTCCTCAGCCTCCAACCCTGCCTCGATCCACTCGGCGAGCATCTCGCCTCTCCCCTCTTGGTTGGTACCACCTGAACCGATTCCTGAGAAACACAAAGGCCGCCGGGAGATCCCGGCGGCCTCAGGGCCTTCCTCTGGATGAGGGCTGGACTATCCAGCCGAATCACCCGCGAGGCCCGTTGGCCACCCAATGGCATCGCCGTTGAGGCGAGAGGCCGTGCCGCCCGCCACTGCCGGGCCGTAACCCACGACGGTGGAGAACGGCTGGACGTGGCGGAAGCAGACAGGCGCGCCGCTACCCGGCATCACCAACTGCTCTTCGCTTTGCCAGTTGAGGTTCTTCACCGTGCAACTCCCTGAGTTCGGCGCGCCGCAGGCCGGAGGGTCCGAGGCACCGCTATCGCACCACACCGACATAGGTGCGTCAACAGATTTATCGGACCACTATCCGAAGGTGGCCCTGACAGCCTGCAATTCGGCCAACAAGGCCGGCGTGGCGGCCGCTACCGGCGACCGGCGGTCGGCGTGGCCCCGCACATCGAGCGGCCGGCCACCGGCGTCGGTGACCAGGGCGCCCGCCTCCCGGCAGACGAGGACGCCGCCGAGGTAGTCCCACGGCCCATGGCTGTCGGTGATGCAGTCCACATACCCGTCCACCGTGCCGTCGGCCACTGCGCACAGGTCGAGGGCGGCCGCCCCGAAAGCACGGAACTGGCGCCAGCCCAGGTGCCGGGGCGGGAGACCGTTGACGGCGACGAGCGCATCGGCCAGCATGTCCCGCCCGCTCGGCGCGATGGGGCGCCCGTCCCGGCGGGCCCCGCCCCCGCGGCTGGCCTCGTAGCGGGCCCCGCTGGCCTGGTTCACCACCACCGCGGCACGCGGCCCTGCGGCGTCGAGCACGCACACGCTGGTGGCGAACCAGGGGATGCCGTGGGAGGCGTTGGTCGACCCGTCCACCGGGTCGAGCACTGCCAACAGGCTCCGCTCGGCGCCGTGCAGCCCGCTCTCCTCGCTCAGGATGCCGAGGCCGGCGGCGTCGAGCACGGCGACCGCCGCCGCGTCCGCCGCCAGGTCGCTGTGGTACTGCCCGGGGCGGGTGCCGGCCAGGCCCCAGTCGGCCAGGGCGGCCAGCACGGCGGCCACCGCGTCGGCCGCGTCGTGCAGCACCGCCAGCAGGGCATCGTCGTCCACCAGCCGAACCTACCCGGACGTCCGGGCGAGGGTTCCCGACAACCCCCACGTCCAAAGGCTCCGTCGCGGCCGTGTCGCAGCCGCCGGCCCGGGCCCTTCGCCCGTAGGCTTGCCCTGTGGCCGTCATCGATGTCGCCGGGTTCGTCGCCGACCTCAAGGGCCACGCCGTCGACCACGGCTTCCACGTACACGACGAGCGTCACTTCGTGGAGAGCTACTCCCTGCGCCAGGCGTGGGAGGTGGACCTGCACCCCGAGGAGGGCTGCGGCGTGCCCGTCGACCTCCATCTGGCCCTCGAGGTCGACCCGCGCGTCCTCCTGTCCTTCGAGGACCTGGTGGTCGACCTCCCCGACGAGGCAGAGCCGCCCGATGACTTCCACTTCCCCATCACTTTCACCTGGGCGCTGCCGCCGCTGCCCTCGGGGCCCGACCTGCTCCAGCTCCATCTGGACCTGGCCGGGGTGGGCGGGCTCGACCTGCCCCTCGAGGTCTCGGCCATCGACTCATTCCCATCGGCCACCGACGCACCCGAGCGCAGCCTCACGATCATCGCCCGTCAGAAGGTCTCACTGGCCCGCATCCTGGCCGGCGACGAACTCCTGTGCGAAACCCTGGACCGGTGCCTGGCGGTGAGCCAGCACCTCCTCAACGCGGCGCCGGGCTGGCTCTCCGAACCGACCTGACCCGCCTGGCCCGCCGACGCTCGAAGGTACCGGTCGGCAGAACGTCACGATCTTCACACCGGTTCACCGACCGGAACAGGCGGTCAGACCCGCTCGGCGGCCTGGTCCGCCAGGTGCACCCCGGCGACCGCAGTCGTGGCCGGCTGCGAACGAACCCGGTTCCAGTCCCGCAAGGAGTCGCGATAGAGGCCCCGGACCACCCAGAGGAAGTACAGGCCGGCGGGGATCGACAGCGTGTCGATCACGGCGGCGTGAATGTCTGCGTGGTAGGTCCCGCTCAGGTCGTAGACCACCCAGACGCCGTGCATCAGCGCGCACGTGGGAAACACGGCGCCGAGGGACAGGCCGGACACCGACCACCCGCGCATCACCTTGTGGTTGCGGAGCTGGGTGCACAGCACGAACCAGCCGATGGCCAGGTAGAGCAGGGCGAGCACGACATTGGCCAGGGCAAGGGCGCTCACGTCGAAAGCGAGACCGGGCACCGCCAGCACGGCCGCGATCAGGGCGGTGACATAGACGGCGGCGATGGTCGGCATGCTGCCGAGCCAGCGAGGCGTGCCCGGGATGAAGCGGTCGCCCCGCCCGCCGGCGAACGCCTCGACCCGCAGGGCGAGCCAGATGACCCCGACGGGAAGGCCGACCAGGGCGGTGAGCAGGTCGAGCGGACCGCCACTGCGGCCCTCCAGCCCGACGTGGACGGCATGTGCCAGGTGGTGGGGGCCGCAGGTGAACGCCATGCCCACCCATGCCGCGCCGAAGTGGGTGAAGCCGAGCGTGCGCCAGTCGCGCTTCATCTCCACCAAAGTCACGATCCCGTACGACATGTACGCCAGACCCAACACCAGGTTCAACAGCGCCACCGGGATGCTCAGGGGTCCCTCCTCGTCGGTACGCCGATCTGGCGCATGAACTCGCGGACCATCGACGGGTCACCGACGCCGGGCGCCAGGACGGTGCTCCTGTTCTGCCCCCGCCCGAACCGAGGTACGGACACGGTGAAGGAGGAGCCCTTCCCCGTGGCGCTCTTCACCGCCACCTTCCCGCCCATGGCCTCCACCAGCGACCGCACGGTCGACAACCCGATCCCTGTGCCGCCCCTGCTGCGGGCTGCGACATCGGCCTGCCAGAACTGCTCGAAGCAGCGGGCCACCTCCTCGCCCGACATGCCGACGCCGAAATCGGCCACGCTGAACCGCACCCAGCGGCGCCCGGCGCCGGCGCTCACCACCACGGGTCGGTCGGCCGGCGAGAACGCCACTGCGTTGTCGAGGAGATGGTCGACCACCGTCTTGAGCGCGCCCCAGTCGGCCTGGGCGGTGGGCAGCCGAGCGGGGCCCTCCATGAGGAAGGCCCGTCCGGTGCCGGACTGCCACGCCGCCACCCGCTCCTCCAGCACGGCGCGCACGTCGACCGAGGTCGACTCGACGGTCGCCTCGGCCGGTCGCCACTGCCGGACCTGTTCCGCAGGGAGCGGCCGACTCCAGAGAAAGCCCTGAGCCCGGTCGCAGCCGAGCGCCCGCAGCATCACCAGCTGCTGCTCGGTCTCCACACCTTCGCCCACCACCACCAGGCCGAGGGCGTGCGCCAGGTTCACGACGGCCGCCACGATGGCCTCGGCCGCCGGGTCCACACCGAGGCCGGCCACAAAGGAGCGGTCGATCTTGACGATGTCGACAGGAAAGCGGCGCAGGTAGCTGAGCGACGAATACCCCGTGCCGAAATCGTCGATGGCCAGACGGACGCCCAGCGCCTTGAGACCGAGGAGGGCCTCGATCGACGACGCCACGTCCTCCATCAGCACGCTCTCGGTGATCTCCAGGCACAGGCGGGACGGCTCCATGCCCGTCTCCTTGAGCACCTCCCACACCGTGTCGATCACCCCCGGCTCCACGAGCTGACGGGCCGAGAGGTTGACGGCGACGTGGGCCGCGCCGGGACCGCTGCCCGGGCGCCACGACGCGACCTCGCGGCAGGCCGTGCGCAGGACCTCGGCGCCGAGGGCCACCACCAGCCCGGTGTCCTCGGCCAGCCCTATGAACTGGTCCGGGCCGAGCAGGCCGAGGGCAGGGTGCTGCCAGCGCACCAGTGCCTCCACGCCGGCCATCGACTCGTCGCCCAGGCGCAGCTCGGGCTGGTAGTGCACCACCAGCTCGCCTTCCTCGACCGCCCGACGCAGGTCGCTGACCTGCTCTACGCGCGTCACCGCGTCCGCCCGCATGGTCTGATTGAAGATCTCGAGTCGGTTCCGGCCCCGCTCCTTGGCCTTGTACATGGCCCAGTCGGCGTCGGCCAGCAGGTCCTCCGCCGTCGTGGCGTCCGACCCCACCACCGCCACCCCGATGCTGGCGGTCACGACGGCCTGGTGTCCGTCGTCGAGGAGCACGGGCGCGTCGAGCGCGGCCAGGGCCCGCTCGGCGATGGGCAGGATGGCCTCGGCGCTCTCCAGGTCCTCGCACAGGACCGTGAACTCGTCACCACCGAGGCGGGCGACCGTGTCGCCGGGGCGCAGGACGTGCTGGAGCCGCTTGGTCATGGCCATGAGCACGATGTCGCCGGCGGCGTGGCCGTGGGTGTCGTTGACCAGCTTGAACCGGTCGAGGTCGATGAACAGCACGGCCAGCACAGCGTCCTGGCGGCGCGCTCGGCGCAGTGCCTGCGCGAGGCGGTCAACGAAGAGCAGCCGGTTCGGGAGCCCGGTGAGCGGGTCGTGCAGGGCCTGGTGGACCAGGAGCTCCTCGGTGCGGTGGCGGTCGGTGACGTCCTGGGCGGTGCCGTAGAACCGGAGGGGCGTGTCGTCCGGGCCCATGACGATCTTGCCTCGGCCGTGCACCCACCGGACCTCGCCGCCCTCGTACAGGACGCGGTGTTCGATGTCGAAGCCGGCACCGGAGCGATAGGCGCTGCCGGTGACGTGGGCGAACCGGTCCCGGTCGTCAGGGTGGACGACGGCCAGCAGGTTCTCGAATGTCGGCCGGAACTCCTCGGGCCGCACCCCGAACACCCGGAACATCTCGGCCGTCCACGTCAGCGTTTCGGAGCGGACGTCCAGCTCCCACGTCCCCATTCGCGACAATCGCTGGGTCTCGTTCAACTGTGCCTCGCGACGCAGGAGCCTGTCCTCGGCCTGCCGGCGTTCGTCGGCCACCAGCATGGCGAACGTCCCGACCCCCCCGTCTTGGACAGGGTGCCGCAGGGGCGACGGGAATGCAAGGGTACGGATGGGCACGATCCGCCCTACCGCCGCGCTCCGGTCCCCGGTCTCGGACGCGCCGTGGTGGCCGAGGGGCTGGAGAGCCCCGTCCTCATCGGCAGATGTCGGGCGACGTGCCATGCCACTCCTGCGGACCGCGTGCGCAGACGGTTCCGCCCTCCCTTTTTCGGCTCGGCCGCCCCAATCGTTAGCCCGGGCGCCCCCCACATCGTTTCGCGGCGGCTCCTGCGCTTGCTAGGGGCGCAGTCTGGGCAAGGATGGGGACGTGCATGTCGCGCTAGCGGTGTTGGCCGCCCTGCTGGCGGCGGTGCTCGTGCCGCGGCGCGCGATGGCCGGCCTGCGCCGGCGGCACGTGGCCGGAGCCGCCATCCGAGAGACGCGACCCCTGGCCGACCGCCCCATGGGCACACAGGACTGACGAGAGAGCACAGGAGGACTTCGACCCATGTCCGTCACCACCGACGTCCCGATCGAGGTCCACCCGAGCTACGCCGGCGTCCGCCGGCTCACCGAGCTCCTCGCTGCTCCCTTGAGCCCCGAGGACCAGACGGTGCAGTCCATGCCGGACACCAGCCCCACCACCTGGCACCGGGCCCACACGACCTGGTTCTACGAGACGTTCCTGCTCGAGCCGTCGGTGCCGGGGTACGAGTCGTTCCACCCGGGCTACGGGTACCTGTTCAACTCGTACTACGAGGCGGTCGGGCCGCGCCACGCCAGGCCGCAGCGCGGCCTCATCACCAGGCCGGGCGTGGCCGAGGTGGGCGACTACCGGGCCAAGGTCGACACCGACATGGAGGACCTCATGCGGCGCGGGCTGGCCGACGACATCGCGCCTCGCCTCGACCTCGGCCTCCGCCACGAGCAGCAGCACCAGGAGCTGTTGGTGATGGACATCAAGCACGTGTTGTCCTGCAACCCGTTGCTGCCGGCATATGGGCCGCTGCCCTGGACGCCGCCGCCCGCCGCCACCTCGTCGCCCGGCTGGATCGCGGGCGACGGCGGCGTGGTGGAGATCGGCCATGACGGCGCTCGCTTCGCATTCGACAACGAGGGCCCGCGCCACGAGGTGCTCCTCCGGCCCTTCGAGATGGCCGGCCGGTTGGTCACGTGTTCCGAGTGGCAGGCCTTCATCGACGACGGCGGCTATGCCCGACCGGACCTGTGGATGTCGGACGGATGGGCCGCCGTGCAGGCCAACGGGTGGGAGGCGCCGCTCTACTGGTTCGAAGGCGACGGCTCGTGGCAGGTGTACTCCCTGTCCGGCCTGGCCACCCCCGAGCCGGACGCTCCGGTCATGCACGTCAGCTGGTACGAGGCGGACGCGTTCGCCCGCTGGTCGGGAGCCCGCCTCCCGCTGGAAGCGGAGTGGGAGGCGGTCGCCCCGGACGCCGGCCCGTCGGACGGCCCGGCGCCGGCCGGCGGCTGGTATGGCGCCGCCTGGCAGTGGACATCCACCGCCTACACCGCCTACCCCGGCTTCCAGCCCGCTGCCGGCGCGGTCGGGGAGTACAACGGGAAGTTCATGGTGAACCAGCAGGTGCTGCGAGGCAGCTGCCTGGCCACCCCCCCGGGCCACGCACGGAGCACCTACCGCAACTTCTTCCCGCCGTCCGCCCGTTGGGCGTTCTCAGGCGTCCGCCTCGCCCGCGACGCCAGCTGACCAGTGCGTCAGGCGCCCGCCGTCGGCTGCTCGGCGTCGTGCAGTGTGAGCAGCCGACCCAGCTCCTCGCGCTATTCGGGCGACGGGCTGGTCCACGCGATGTGGACGCTCGAGGCCTCGCCTCGATGTGACTGGGCCTGCACCACCAGTCCCTTGAAGCCGATGACCGTGTCGCCGTCGCCGTCGTCGGTCCAGCACAGGACGATGTCGCCGGTGATCAGCCGGTCGGGGGCACGCAACCGCACCCCGCCCGGCGACAGGGCGCCGATCGCGCCGGCTCGGGACGAACACACGTTCGGAGCTAGCCCGCCACCCAGACGAAGACCTCGTGGCTGTTGATCCGTTGGCGCCACCGGGACGGCCCTCGCCGCTGCGGCATCAGGACTGGTTGTCCCCGTCGAAGATGTCCGACACCGATGTGTCCTCGAAGACGGCGTCGAGGGCGTCGGCGATGATGCCCGCGACGGACAGCACCTCGAGCTTGTCGATCTGCTTCTCGGGCGGCACCGGCAGCGTGTTGGTGACCACCACTCGGGTGAGCGACGAGTTCTTGAGGCGGTCGATGGCCGGCCCCGAGAGCACGCCGTGGGTGGCCATGGCCCACACCTCGCCGGCGCCCCGGCTGGCCAGGATGTCGGCGGCCGCCACGATGGTGCCGGCCGTGTCGATCATGTCGTCGATGAGGACGCACCGGCGGCCGGCAACGTCACCGATGACCTCGCGGGCCTCGACCACCCCGTGCGAGCGCTTCTTGTAGACGACCGCCAGATCGGCGTCCAGGCGCTCGGCGAAGCGACTGGCGACCTTGGCCCGGCCCTCGTCGGGCGCCACGATCACCAGTTCCTGCGGGTCGTAGCCGGCCAGGTATTCGAGGAGCACGGGCATGGCGGTGAGGTGGTCGACCGGGCCGTCGAAGAAGCCCTGGATCTGGCCGGAGTGCAGGTCGACGCTCACCACCCGGTTGGCCCCGGCCGCCTTGAGCAGGTCGGAGACGAGCTTGGCGGTGATGGGCTCGCGGCCCTCGGCCTTGCGGTCCTGGCGGGCGTAGCCGTAGTAGGGGCACACAGCGGTGATCCGCTTCGCTGACGCCCGCTTGGCCGCGTCGATCATGATCAGCTGCTCGAGGATCGAGTCGTTCACCGGGACCGAGTGGGTCTGGATGATGAACACGTCGGCGCCCCGCACCGACTCGTTGAAGCGGCAGTGGATCTCACCGTTGGAGAACTGGCGGAGGTTGGGCTCCCCCAGCTCCACGCCGAGGTGACCGGCGATGTCCTCGGCCAGCGCCGGGTGGGCGCGGCCCGAGTAGAGCTCGAGGCGTTTGGTGGGGACAAGCTCCATCGTCAGTTTCCCTCGTCGTCGTCGTGGAGCATGGCGGTGGCCGAGAAGAACGGGCCGGTGACGGTGCCGGGCGGAACGCGCGAGCCGGGGCCGAGGGACGCGAACGGCCCCACCCTGGCGTCGGCGCCGATCTCGGCCTGGCGGCCGACCGTGTGCTCCACCACGGCGTTCTCCGCCACCGAGCAGTCGATCAGGCGGCAGTCGGGGCCGAGCTGGGCGCCGGAACCGACGACCGTGTTCCCCTGCAGCATGGTGCCCGGGAACAGGGTGACGTCGAGGCCAAGCTCGACGGTGGCGTCGATGTAGGTGCGGGCCGGGTCGAGCATGGTGACGCCCCGCTGCATCCACAGCTGGTTGGTGCGCGACCGCAACTCGGCCTCGGCCACGGCCAGCTGCGAGCGGTCGTTCACGCCGGCCGCCTCCAGCGCGTCCTGCACGACCAGGGAGACCACCGGGTAGCCGGCGTCGTGGAGCACCTCGATGACGTCGGTGAGGTAGTACTCGCCCTGGGCGTTCTCGGGGCTGAGACGGCGCAGGGCGGGCGCCAGCACACTGCGGCGGAAGCAGTAGATCGAGGTGTTCACCTCGTCGATGGCCCGCTCCTCCGCCGTGGCGTCGGCCTCCTCGACGATGCGGGCCACCCGGTCGTTCTTGTCACGCACGACCCGGCCGTAGCCGGTGGGGTTGGCCAGCTTGGTGGTGAGCACCGAGGCGGCGGCGCCCTTGTCGCGGTGGCGGCGCACGAGGGCAGCCAGGGTGGACGGGCGCAGCAGCGGCGTGTCACCCGGCAGCACGACGATCTCGCCGTCCTCCATGTCGTCGTCGGGGAAGGCGGTGAGGGCGACGGAAACGGCGTCGCCCGTGCCCCGCTGGACCCGCTGCTCCACGAAGTCGATGGCCAGGCGGGCGGGCGCCCGCTCGAGCAGGGCCTTGGTGACCCGCTCGGCCCCGTGGCCCACGACGACGACGGCGCGGTCGACGTCGAGCTCGCTGAGGGCGTCGACCACATGGAGCACCATGGGCCGCCCGCAGAGCAGGTGCACGGGCTTCGGCCGAGCCGACTTCATGCGCGTGCCCTCGCCCGCGGCCAGCACGACAGCGGACAACGGAGGGGTCATGGTTCCTTTCTACCGCGCGGACCCTGGTTGGCGGGGCAGGGATCGAACCTGCGACCTCCGGATCCAAAGTCCGGCGTTCTGCCAGTTGAACTACCCGCCATCGGAGATCGAGGCTACTGTGCGCTCCGCCATGGGCTCACTGATAAAGAAGCGCCGCAAGCGCATGCGGAAGAAGAAGCACAAGAAGATGCTGAAGGCCACTCGCTGGCAGCGCCGCGCGGGCAAGTAACCCCGCAGCACCGCTCCACTGAGCTTTTCGCACCGTCCGGCCGCCCGCTACGGGCGGTCGGTTCGCGTGATCACGGCGCCCTCGACGCCGTCGTGCGCCCCGGCGACGAACCAGGTCCCGCCGCTGCCCGCCAGCACCGGCGTGCGGCCGGTGGCGTCGCCCAGCCGGTCCCGCCACCCGGCCAGGCGGGGCTCCACCACAAGGGCGGCCGGCTCCAAGTCGTTGGGGCCGTCCGCTCTCGGCCCGCCGAGGTCGTCCCACGCCCGGTAGACGGCCGGCGTGGAGACACCGAAGGGCGGCGTGAGCAGGGTGTATGTGGCCTCGATGAACCCGAGCGGGTCCACCACCTCCCCCACGCCCTGCACGCGTGCCCGCCCGCCCACGAGGCAGAAGGGCACGTCGGCGCCGAGGCCGAGGGCTGTATCGAGGTCGGTGCAGCCGGCCCAGCGGAGGACGGCGGCGGCGTCGGCCGACCCGCCGCCCAGGCCGGCGCCCATGGGGATGCGCTTTTCGAGGCGGACCCGCGCCCGGCGGCCGACGGCCCGCATGGCGCGTGTGACCAGGTCGTCGGGCGGCAGGTCGGCGCCGGTGACCTCGAGCCCGTCGAGCCCGTCGCCCTCGTCGAAGGTCAGCGAGTCGGCCAGGTCGATCGTGACCATCTCGGCGTCGATCAGGTGGTAGCCGTCGTCCCTCACCCCGGTGACCCGGAGCGAGAGCGTCAGCTTGGCGAGGGCCCGGAGGTGGCGCTGCATGCGGAGAGCCTGCCCCACGTCTCGACGTCGAGCTCCTCGGCCCGGGCCTCGGGCCGTACGCCGGCCGTTGCGAAGGCGGCCTCGTCGACCAGGCCGGCCAGGGCGCCGCGGAGCATCTTGCGCCGGTGGGCGAAGCCGGCCTCGACCAGCGTGAAGAACCGGGCCTCGTCCACTTCCACGGCCGGCGCCGGGCGGCGCTCGACCGACACCAGCACCGACTCCACGTTGGGCTGGGGCACGAACACCGTGGCCGGCACCCGGCCCACCACCGACGCCCGGGCCCGGTAAGCCAGCTTCACCGACACCGCCCCGTACGCATCGTCGCCCGGCCCGGCCGCGAACCGCTCCCCCGCCTCCCGCTGCACCATCACCAGCATGCGACCGATCATGGGGGCCTTCTCCAGCAGGGTGAGCACGAGCGGCGTGGCCACGTTGTAGGGCAGGTTGGCCACCAGCACCCACGGGCCGTCGTGGCCGTCGGTTTCGGTGTCGGTGTCGCGGAGCAGCTCGGCCCAGTCGAGGCGCAGGGCGTCGCCCTCCACCACCCGCACCCCCTTCGGCTCCACCAGCGAGCGCAGCACCGGGACGATGTAGCGATCGAGCTCCACGGCCACGACGATGGCCCCCGTGGCGGCCAGGGCGAGCGTCAGCGACCCGAGGCCGGCGCCGATCTCGACGACCCTGTCACCGGGACCCACGCCGGCCAGGCGGGCGATGCGGCGCACCGTGTTCGGGTCGACCACGAAGTTCTGCCCGAGCGCCCGGCTCGGGCGGATCCCGTTGCGGCTGAGGAGCTCGGAGACCTCCCGCCGCGTGAGGGTCACGGCGCCTATTTCACCACTCGATCATGACGCCGATGACGCCGACGTGGGAACCGGCCACGTTGTCGAAGTCGGGCTTGGACAGGTCGATGATGCGCCCGTCGACGTAGGGGCCGCGCTCGTTGACCGTGCAGACCACCGACCTGCCGTTGGCGGTGTTGGTGACCTTCACCTTGGTGCCCTTGGGCAGGGTGCGGTGGGCACAGCCGCCCGAGGACGCCGACGTGTACCACGAGGCCTTGCCGCCCTGGCCGTTGGCGTACTTGACGGTGGTGGTCGTCGTCGTGGCCGGCGGCTTCGTCGTCGTGGTCGGCGGTTTCGTCGTCGCGGGCCCAGGCCGGGTGGTCGTCGGGTGGGCGTGCGTGGTCGTCGGCTGCGGCGCTGCCGACGTGGTGGTCGGGAGCGGGGCGACGGTGGTGGGCGCCACCGCCGTCACTGGCGCAGCGGCGAGGGGCACCGGAGCGGCCGTCATGGCCGTTGCGGTGGAGGGCGTGGCGTTGCGGCCGGCCCGGGCCGCCGTCGAGCGGTCCAGCTCTGCGGCGCTCAGGCGCGTCACCCCGGAGGAGGTGGGACCTGGTGACCCTCGGTTGACTCGTGCGGCGAGAGCAGGTGCGAACAGCAGTCCGGAACACAGCAGCAGGGGGACCACAACCCGTCTCACCCGAGCAGGTTCGGTGCTCAGGTCGTCTCCTCTTGTGGCGCTGACCCTGCAACCTAGGTGCGCGGGACAGTTACCCGCAACCCTGCCCGGAGGAATTCACAGGAACTGGAAGACCCGCTCCGCTGCGTCCCACGTCGACGCCTCGATGTCGGCTACCTCGACGCCCTTCTCCGCCGCGATGGCGGCGCCCACCACCTTCACGTATGCGGGCTGGTTCTTCTCGCCCCGGTGGGGCACGGGGGCGAGGAACGGGGAGTCGGTCTCGACGAGCAGGCGATCGAGTGGGCACAGGGCGGCGGCGGCACGCAGGTCGCCGGCCGTCTTGAAGGTGACGATCCCGCTGAACGACAGGTAGGCGCCGAGGTCGAGGGCCAGGCGCGCCTCGGGAGGCCCGCCGGTGAAGCAGTGGAAGACCGTCCGCTCGGGCACGCCCTCGGCCCCCAGGATGGCGAACGTGTCGTCCCATGCCTCCCTCGTGTGGATGACCAGCGCCAGGTCGTTGGCCTTGGCCATGGCGATCTGGGCGGCGAAGGCATCCCGCTGCGCGGGGCGGGGCGAGTGGTCGTAGTGGTAGTCGAGGCCGCACTCCCCGATCCCCACCACCTTGGCCTCCCCGAGGAGGTGGACGATGGTGTCGACCCCGTTCCTGGCGTCGTGCGGGTGCAGGCCGACGGTTGCCCACACGCCCTCGTTGGCCTGGGCCACGGCGACGGCTGTGGCCGACTGCCCGGCGTCGGTGCCGACGTTCACCATCCGGGTGACGCCGGCCCGGCGGGCCAGCTCGATGACCTCGGTGCCTATGCCCTCGTAGGGGACATGGCAGTGGCTGTCGGTCCAGGCCATCTACTTCCTCGGGAACAGCGGTGCGCCCTTCTCCACCGGCACGCCTCCCGGGTAGCCGCCCCAGGCGGCCGCCGCCGGCAGCACGTTGTCGCCCGGCGCGCCGGGAAGGCCGATGCGGCGCCAGATCTCGGCCGTGGCGGACGGCATGGCCGGCGTGGCCAGCAGGGCGACGATGCGCAGCGCCTCGAGGGCGTCGCCCAGCACGGCGTCGACGGCGGGGCCGGGCACGGCCTTCCACGGCTCGTGGGTCTCGAGATAGGCGTTGGTCTCGCGGATGAGGCGCCAGGTGGCTTCGAGCGCGTCGCTCGGCGCCACCCGTTCCCAGCCCGCCGCCGTCTCGGCCACGACGCCGGCCGCCACCGTGGCCAGCGGGCTGTCGGGCGACGGCGCCGGGCCGGTGCCACCGCACATCTTGTGAACGACGGTGCTCACCCGCGACAGCAGGTTCCCGAGGTTGTTGGCGAGGTCGGCGTTGTAGCGCGCCACCATGCCCTCGTAAGAGAACTCGCCGTCGGGCCCGAACGCGATGTTGCGCAGGCAGTGGTAACGGAAGGCGTCGACGCCGAAGTCGGCCACCAAGTCGGCCGGGGCGATGGCAGTGAGCTTGGTGGACGACTTGCTCATCTTCTCGCCGCCCACCAGCAGGTAGCCATGGACGTGCACGTGGCGGGCAGGGTCGATGCCGGCGGCCAGCAGCATGGCCGGCCAGTACACGCAGTGGAAGCGCAGGATGTCCTTGCCGATGACGTGGTGCACCGCCGGCCACCAGGCCTCGAAGCGCTCCTCGTCGTCGGGGTAGCCGACGGCGGTGAGGTAGTTGACGAGGGCGTCGTACCAGACGTAGAACACCTGACCGGCAGCCCACGGCACCGGGACGCCCCACGTGAGCGAGCTGCGGGTGATCGAGATGTCGTCCAGGCCCTGGCGGATCAGGCCGATGGCCTCGTTGCGCTTCGACTCCGGCGTGACCGCATCAGGGTTCGCCTCGTACCAGTCGAGCAGGGACTGCTGGTAGCGGCTGAGCTTGAAGAACCAGTTTTCCTCCTTGAAGATCTCGACCGGACGAAGGTGGATCGGGCAAGAACCGTCAATGAGGTCACCCTCGGCGTAATAGGCCTCGCACGACACGCAGTACGGCCCTTCATAGGTGCCGAGCTCGATGTCGCCGTTGTCGTGGATCTTCGCCAGCAGTGCCTGGACCGCTTTGTGGTGGCGCGGCTCGGTCGTACGGATGAAGTCGTCGTAGGAGATGTCGAGAAGCTCCCACGCCTCCACGAAACGCCCACTGGTGCGGTCCGCCTGCTCCTGCGGGCTGAGCCCGTGCTCCTCGGCCGCCCGGGCCACCTTGAGGCCGTGCTCGTCGGTGCCGGTGAGGAAGAACACGTCGTCGCCGGCGAGACGGTGCCAACGGCACACTGCATCGGCGTTCACCGTCGAATAGGCGTGCCCGATGTGGGGCGCGTCGTTGACGTAGTAGATCGGAGTCGTCGCATAGAAGCGTCCCACATGCCTAGGCTAGGTGC
>JBKJNA010000203.1:0-22659 GCA_046596195.1 Acidimicrobiales bacterium
GTTGGCCGCCGCCGGGGACCGGGCCGTGGCCTTCGACCAACGCGGCTACTCGCCGGGCGCTCGTCCCGAGGGTGTGGAGCAGTACCGCATGGAGCATCTGGTGGCCGACGTGCTGGCCGTGGCCGACGAGCTCGGCGCTCACCGATTCGACCTGGTGGGCCACGACTGGGGTGGCGCGGTGGCGTGGCTGGTCGCCGCCCACTACCCGCAGCGGGTGCGCACCCTCACGGCCGTGTCGATGCCGCACCCCGCCGCGTTCGCACTGGCCCTCTCGGGGGGCGACCCCGATCAGGCGGCCAAGTCCTCCTACATCGAGATGCTGCGCCAGGAGGGGACGGCCGAGGAGGCCCTCCTCGCCGGTGACGGCGCCGGCCTGCGGGGCGTGCTGGCCGCCACCGGCCACCCCGATCCGGACAACACCGGCGAGTACATACGGCTGCTCTCCGAGCCCGGTGCGCTCACCGGCGCCCTGAACTGGTACCGGGCCGTGTCGGTGAGCGAGGCGGCGGCCCGCTCGGCCGGCGGGCTCAAGGTGCAGGTGCCCACCATGTACGTGTGGGGCGACGCCGATGCCGCCCTCGGTCGGGTTGCGGCCGAGGGGAGCGCCGAATTCGTGGAGGGCCCGTACCGCTTCGAGGTGCTCGAAGGTGTCGGCCACTGGATCCCCGAAGAGGTCCCCGACGACCTCAGCCGGCTCCTCCTGGATCACCTGTCCTCCCACGGCTGACCGTCCGATGCAGCCGATCCTGCTGACCGACGAGCAACGGGAGTTCCGCTCGGTCCTGCGCCGTTTCAGCGAGGACAAGATCGGGCCACGGGCGGCCGAGGTCGACGAGCGGGCCGAGTTCCCGTGGGACAACTACCGGGACTGCGTGGCCATGGAGCTGCCTTCGCTGGGCGTGCCGGCCGAGTATGGCGGGGCGGGCGCCGACGCCGTCACCCAGGCGATCATGGTCGAGGAACTGGCGCGGGTGTGCGCGTCGACCAGCCTCATGATGCTCATCTCCAAGCTCGGGATGATCCCGGTCATCAACTGGGGTTCGGAGGAACTGAAGCAGGCCTACCTGCCCCGCATCGCCACAGGTGAGGCGCAGGCGTCGTACTGCCTTTCGGAGCCCGACGCCGGCTCCGACGTGGCCGCCATGTCTGCCCGGGCCGTCCGCGACGGCGACTCGTACGTTCTCAATGGCGTGAAGTACTGGACCACGAACGCCGGCATCTCCGACACCTACACGGTGTTCGCCAAGACCGACCCGGCCGCCGGCCACCGGGGCATCTCCTGCTTCCTCGTGGAGCGCGACTGGGGCTTGCGGATCGGCAAGCTGGAGAAGAAGCTCGGGGTGCGGGGCAGCCCCACCGGTGAGGTGCTCCTCGAGGACGTGCGGGTGCCCGCCACCCACCGGATCGGCGAGGAAGGACAGGGCTTCTATATAGCGATGGGTACGCTCGACCGCAGCCGGCCCTCGATCGGCGCCCAGGCGGTCGGCATCGCCCAGGGCGCCATCGACTACGCAGCGGGCTACCTGAAGCAACGCCGCCAGTTCGGGCGGCCGCTGGCCGAGCTGCAGGGCCTCCAGTTCATGCTGGCCGACATGGCCATGAAGACGGAGGCGGCCCGGGGCCTGGTGTACCGGGCGTGCGCCCTGATCGACGTCGGCGCCGACGGGGCGGCCGACCTGAGCTCGGCCGGCGCCATGGCCAAGTGCTTCGCCTCCGACACGGCGATGGCCGTCACGACCGACGCCGTGCAACTGCTGGGCGGCTACGGCTACACCCGCGACTTCCCGGTCGAGCGCATGATGCGTGACGCAAAGATCACGCAGATCTACGAGGGCACCAACCAGATCCAACGCATTGTGATCGCCAAGAACCTTCTGGGGTAAGAGTTGTTGGCGGGCGGGCTCTCGGCGGGAGGCCTGGTATCGGCTGTCATCCCTACCGCCCGGAAGCTGGCGGGGCTGGACGATTGGCCCGTGACTACCTGTCGACGCTCGATCCCGCCGACCTGGCACGCGTCCGCCTGGCGATGCTGGCTGTCGCCCGGGAAGGCCGCGCCGCCGCCCGACATCTTCGCGGCGACGTCTACGAAGTCCGCGCCGGTCGAGCGTGGCGGGTGCTGTTCGCGGGCGAGGGCCGGTACAACCATGTCCTCCCCGCCCCGCTCGAGGAACTACCCCTCGTGCTCACCGTCGACGAAGCCGCCACCGTGTTCGTGGCCGGGCGGCGGGGCGACGGGAACCCGAACCTGTCCCACGCCTGGTGCCGCACGGTGGAGGGGGCCCAGGGCGTCACCTGGGAGGCGGTACACCTGCTCGGGACAGCGTCGCTTGGATCATCTGGGCTGAGGGCGCGTCGCCCGCCTACGTAGGCACGCGGACGTTGCCGGCGGTGATCAGGACCTGGCTGGCGGGGGTGCCGAGCAGGTACGTCGTGGTCGAGCCGGCCGACACGGCGACGGCGTAGCGGTCGGGCGGCACGGTGGCGCCGGACGGCTCGGCCACGTCGGTGGCGTCGACCCGCAGCGACGAGTTGCCCGTCGGGCTCGCCACCGTACCGTCCCCGAGGAGGATCGGCGTGGTCGTTGCTCCTGAGGCCTGCACCGTGGCCGAGCACGTCTTCGTCTTCCCACTCGTGCACGTCACCGTCAGCGAGGTGATCGTGCTCGACCGCACGACATAGGCGTAGCCGTTGGCCCGGTAGACGTGGATGGAGTCGCCCGTCGGTGCCCCCCTGCGGGCCGGCACGGCCTGGAAGCCGAACGAGTCCGAGGCGCCCACCCGGCCGGCGCCGGCCGCGCTGCCGGTCACGGCCTGGGCGACCGTGGACACGGCGACGTCGACGGGCCCCGAGTACCGGTTGCTGGTGGTCGAAACGATGATGGCCCGGCTGCCCAGTGCGAGGGCGGGCGCCGTGCAGATGGCAGTGGCCTGGCCGGCGACGCCCGGCACCGCCGTCGCCGAGCACAGTACAGGGCCCCCGAGGTGACGGAAGCTGACCTGCACGCCACCCAGGGCGTTCCCGAGGGATCCGTCGGGGGCTTCGGAGAGGGTCGCCGCCAACGGCGCGGCTGCGGACGAGCCGGTGGTCGTGACGAGGGCGGGCGCCGTGAAGGCGACGGTCACCGTCTCCTTCACGATGGTGAACGGCGTGCTCGACGAGACCGCGCCGAACCCGGCGTCGCCAGCGAAGAAGGTCTGCGCCGTCCACGGGCCGGCCGAATCGGTCAGCTCGATCGACGTCGAGGCTACGCCGCTGCCGTTGGTAGTGGCTGACACGGTCTGCGACCCGATGGTGAACGTCACCGACCGGCCCGGCAGGCCCACTCCTGCGCCGTCCCTCAGGGCGGCGGACACCGAGGCGTCGTCGGAGTACTGGCCGCTGGTGGCGCCCGTGTAGGTGATGGCGGGCGCCTGGGGTGTCACCGTCACCGAGAACGGGCGGGTGCCGGCGAGCAGACCGTCGGTCGCCCGCACGGTGATGGTCGTTGCGCCGAGTTGGGCTGCGGTCGGCGTCCAGGTGAAGGTGCCCGACGACGGGTTGATGGAGGCGCCGGCAGGCGGCGACACGAGTGCGTAGGTGATGGTGGCGCCCACGTCGGGATCCGAGGCGGAGGCGATCAGGGCGATTGGCGACCCCCACGGCCCCGTGCGGTCGGCGATCGGGGCCAGGACGGGGGCGTCGTTCACGCACGTCACCGACACCTCGACGGCTCCGATGTCGCTACCGCCGAGGCCGTCGCCCACCGTGTAGGTGAAGGTGTCGGCACCGCAGTAGTCGGCGTCGGGCGTGTACCGCACCGTGTTCGCGGCCTCGATGGTCACGCTGCCGTGGGGCGGGTCAGAGACGGACGACAAGGTGAGCGCGTCACCGTCGGGGTCGACGTCGTTGGCGAGGGGGCTCGTGACCAGGGACGTGTCCTCGGGGGTGGACGGAGCGTCGTCGACGGCGATCGGCGCGTCGTTGACGCAGCTCACCGAGACGAAAAGGGTGGCGGTGTCGGTCGAGGCACCGTCCGAGACCGTGTAGACGACCGATGCAGGACCGCAGTACTGGGCGGAGGGCGTGAACGTCACCGATGTCGCCGTGAAGCCGGCGGAGCCGTTGGTGGCGGGGCCGACGGCCACCACCGTCAGGGCGTCCCCGTCGGGGTCGACGTCGTTGTTCAGCACCGAGCGGGTGACAGGCGTGTCCTCGGCCGTGGTGGCGGTGTCGTCGTTGGCGATCGGCGCGTCCTGGGCGCACGAGACCGTCACGCTCACCACCGTGGATGCCGAGGCGGTGCCGTCGGACACCGTGTAGCCGAACGAGTCGGGGCCGCAGTAGTTCCCTGCCGGGGTGTACGTGACAGACGTGATGCCTGCCGCCACCACGCTGCCGTGAGCCGCCTGGCTGAAGGCGATGACACCCGAGGTGGGACCGTCGGGGTCGGGGTCGTTGGCGACCAGGTCGGCCGTGACGGGGGTGTCCTCAGCCGTACTGATTGCGTCGGGGGTGGCCGCCGGCGGGTCGTTCACGCACGTGATCGTCACCGACACCGTGCCGGTGGACGTATGCCCGCCCGGGCCGTCGGCCAAGACGTACGTGAACGTGTCGCCGGTGCACCAGTTGGCGGCCGGCGTGTAGGTGATCCTGCCGCCGACGACCTGGGCGGTGCCGTGAGCGGGCAGGCCGGCTGAGACGAGCGAGATGGGGTCGCCGTCGGGGTCGCTGTCGTTGGCCTTCACGTCGACCACCACGCTGGCGTCCTCGAGAACGGCGGCGTTGTCCGCGGCGGCGACCGGTGGCGAGTTCGGGCACGGGATGGTGACGGTGACCGTGGCCGGCACGGTGGCCTTGGTGTCGGTGACGGTGTAGGTGAACGAGTCGGGCCCGCAGTAGCCGGCATCGGGCGTATAGGAGCCGGTGCCGTCGGCGTTGACTACGGCCGCGCCGTGCGCCGCTTGGGTGCCGAGGGCGGCGGTGAGCGAGTCGCCGGGGTCGGCGTCGGAATCGTTGGTCAGGAGGTTCGGCGGCGGGAAGCTCACGGCGACGCCGGTCACGGTGGCGAGGGCGTCGTCCCCCGGGCTTGGGATGTGGTTGCCGTTCACGCCGGCGCCGAGCGAGAGCACCGCGATCGGGGTGAGGCGGGCCACGCCGATGCCGTCGCCCAACTGGCCGTCGGCGTTGTCGCCCCAGCAGCTGACGGTGGTGTCGAGCATCACCGCGCAGGTGTCGTCGCGGCCGGCGGACACGTCGTAGATGAAGGCGGGGACGTTGGCGAGGATGTCGTCGTCGGGATCGCCGAGGCCGGCCGGCGCCAGCGGCTTCGTGCGGTCGGTGGTGCTCCCGTCGCCCAGCTGGCCGGCGCCGTTCTCGCCCCAGCAGCGCAGCCCCGTACTGGCCACCAGGACACAGTTGTGGTCGTCGCCGGCCGTGATGAACTTGGCCGTGGTCAGCGGCTTGGTGGGCTCGGGGATGTTCTTCACCTCGACCGGCGTGTGGCGCTCGCTGGTCGAGTCGTCGCCCAGCTGGCCGGAGCTGTTGGCGCCCCAGCAGGTGACCTTGCCGTCGGTCATCACTGCGCACGTGTGGTTGGCGCCGGCGGCGAGGTGGAGGACGCCGGACAGGGGAATACGGACGGTGTCGGGGTCGCCGTCGTCGGCTGTGAGCACGCTGACGGCGACGGTGCGGTCGTCGGTGGTGTCGTCGCCCAGCTGCCCGGAGGAGTTGCGACCCCAGCAGCGGACCTTGGAGTCGCCGAGGAGGGCGCAGGAGTGGCGGCCGCCGGCGGCGACCTCGCTGATCCCGCCCAAGGTGACGGGGGCGGTGCCGCTTTCGCTGTCGTGGTCGAAGAGGACGGTGACGGGCGTGCTGGTGCCACTGGTCGTGGCGTTGCCCAACTGGCCGGAGTCGTTGTTGCCCCAGCAGCGGGCCGTGCCGTCACCCCTCCGGGCGCACGTGTGCCCGAGCTCGGTGCCGACGAGGGCGCCGTGGGCGGAGATCTGGGTGGCGTCGGTGAGGCCGGAGACGGCCGCAGGTGCCCGGCGGTTGCCGGTGGTGCCGTCGCCCAGCTGGCCGTTCTCGTTACGGCCCCAGCAGCTGGCACCCGCCGTCGGGGACGGGAGCACGCACACGTGGCCGTTGCCGGCGGAGACGGACCATGCGGGCGGCGCAGCGGGAGCCCTGACAGGGATGATCGTCCTGGGCACGCCGGCGGGATCGAGGCCGGCGCCGAGCTGGCCCTGGGCGTTGGAGCCCCAGCAGACCGTCTCGTAGGGAGGCGTGCCGGGCACGGCCTCCACGTCGACCAGGGCGCAGGCGTGGTGGGTGCCGACGCCGACCTTGGCCGCGCCCCGGAGGGCGGTGACCGTCACCGGCACGAGGCTCGACGCCAGGTAGCTGCCCAGCTGGGCGTGGAAGTTGTAGCCCCAGCACGACATTGCCGTCCCGGCCAGCGCGCACGTGTGGAAGCCGCCTGTGGTGACGGCGCTCACACCCGTGAGGCCGGCGACCTCGACAGCGAGCTTCTGCACATGGCCGTCGGCCTCGACGCCGGTGGTGCCGTCGCCCAGCTGGCCCCGGCCGGCATCGCCCCAGCAGCGGGCCTTGCCGGACGACAACAGTGAGCAGGTGTGGAACTCGCCGGCGCTGACGGAGGAGACGCCGGTCACGTCCTGCTCGTCGGTGACCAGCGGGCTCGGGTCGTTGTCGAGCTGCACGATCACGGGGGACGTGCTGGCCGTCTTGGTGCCTTCGCCCAGCTGGCCGCGGTCGTTGGCGCCCCAGCAGCGTGCGCTGCCGTTGTCGAGGACGGCGCACGAGTGGCCGTTGCCGGCGGCGACCGCCCTGGCCTCGTGGCCGCCGCTGTTGGGGATGCCCGAGACGGCAACGGGGGCGTCCCGGTCGGCCTTGGTGCCATCGCCCAGCTGGCCGAAGCCGTTGTGGCCCCAGCAGCTCACGCCGCCGGTGGAACGCACGGCGCAGGTGTGGAACTCGCCGCCCGCCACGGATACGGCATCGGTGAGGCCGGACACGGCCACCGGGACCAGCGAGGTGCCCGCTGACGAGCCGGGGTTGTTGCCGTCGCCCAGCTGGCCGGAACCGTCGTGGCCCCAGCACTTCACGGAACCGCCGGCCACGAGCGCGCAGGTGTGGAAGCTCCCCGCTGCGATGGCGGTTGCGCCGGTGAGACCCACGACGGCGGTGGGGGTCAGCCGGTCGGTGGTGGTGCCGTCACCGAGCTGGCCGCTCCCGTTGAGGCCCCAGCAGCGGACGGTGCCACCGTGGATCAGGGCACAGGTGTGCGACGCGCCGGCGCTGACCTGGAGGGCGGCGGTGATGCCCGGGACGATCTGCGGGGCGTTGCTGGTGGTCACGCTGTTGTTGCCGAGCTGGCCCTCGTCGTTGGCGCCCCAGCACTGCACCTGGCCGGAGTCGAGGACGGCGCAGGTGTGGAGGGCGCCGGCGGCGATGCGGCGCTGGGCGTCGGACACGGCGGGCGAGGCGCCTTCGTTCTGGTCGGCCTTGGCCGCAGGGCCGAGAACGACGGTGAGGTCGGCGGCGAGCGCAACGGCCAGCGCGAGGGCGAGGACAGCCCGGCGACGGGCACGGCCCATGGAGGGGACGGCGAAGGTCATCACGTGCACGCGTCCTTGGGAGCCTCGGGGACGCCCAGCTTGTTCTTGGTGGCCTCCCAGACGAGGTCCGAGATGCAGTCGTGGCCCTTCTCGTTCGGATGGATCCCCATTTCCTCGGTGGTCTGCGTCGCCACCAGGAGGACACCGTTCACGGCTGGCGTCAGGTAGAGGAAGGGCGTCTTGGTGCCGGACTTCTTGTCGCTGGCGATCCAGGTGTCGCTACAGCCGAAGTTGGTCTTGTTGGTGTTGTGCTCTTCCACCGTGTTGGTCGGGTGGTACACCTTCGTTTTGATCGTCACCTGCATCTCCGTGCAGTGGTCCTTGAACTTGTCGTAGGGGTTCACGAATACGAAGCGGCCTTGCGACGACTGGGTAAAGCGCTGCACCACGTCGGCCGTGGTCTGGTTGAGCTTCTTCACCACCTGATCGAGGGTGATGAGGGCCGGCGGCAGGAACACCCAGCGGATGAGGCAGGTAGGGATCGTGTCGACCAGCTGGGTGCAGAACGTGGGGATCTTGGTGGCCACGCTGGTGGCGGCCGGATAGGGGTTGAAGTAGCCGGTGACGGCCACGACGAGGTCCGGGCTGCCGGCCATCTGGACCTTGTAGGTGTTGAGGATCTCGGACAGGTCCTTGCTCAGCTCGTCCCACGCCGGCTGATTGGCCAGCACGGCGAGGGCGCACACGTTGGCCTCGGGGAAGTCGTGGTCCTTGATTTGCTGGAGGCAGGTGGTGACGTGCTCGACGATGCCGCTGTTCTGGCGGCCAAGGGTGAGGGTGACGAGCTTCGGGCGCTTGTTCCACGCCTCCGCCTGCTGCGACGGCGTGGGTTTGGTGACGTAGTCGTCGGTGGTGACCTTCTCCTCGGAGGTGTTGTACTCGCACCACGGGCCGGGCGAGGGCTTGAGGTGCTCCTCGAGCAACTGGCGGGAATACCGGTTGGTCTCCCGGCTGTCGGCTTCTTTGCCCCACACAACGGAGTCACCGCCGGCGACGTAGCGGGACGCGCAATCGACGTCGGCGGCGCCCGACAGCCGGGCTTCGGCCGTCACCAGCGCGAGCCCTCCCGCCAACGTGGCCATCACCACCCATGTCGCTTGCCACCGCTTCAGACGCCGCATCGGCCCCCCTCCCCTCATGTGCCTCGTGTCACCTGTCGCAGGCGCGGTGCGCACGGCCCGGCCGGGCCGGAGGTCATCCCCCGGCCTGGCCGCCCCGGCTCAAACGCTCTTCGAGTGCTGGTTGGTGTTGTTGGTCTCGTTGAACTCGGCGATGGTGTTTGCCGGGTCCACCCGGATCGTGGCCGTCACGGTTTCGCCCTGGGCCGTCGTGTACACCCGGGCGCTGAAGGTGGCGGTCGCCCCACCGGCCAGCGTGGACCCGGTACAGGTGATCTGGTTGACCGGGTTCTCGGTGGTCTGGCACGACCAGGTGCCGTCGGGACCGCTGGCGTTGAGCGGGATCACCCCGATAGGCAGGTCGACCACCACCACCGGGGCGTTGGCCGTCGAGGTGCCGTTGTTGGTGACCGTGAAGCTGATGTTGCTCTCCGTCGCCGAGGTGAGGCTCGAGATGTCGATCGCCGCCGAGAGATCGACCTTCGACGTCACCGTGGTCTCTTCCGAGTCGGTGTTGTTGATCTCGCTCGCCTCGGCGATCTCGTTGTCCGGGTCGACGGCGGCGTTGTTCACCATGGTGACGCCGTGCTGGTTGGGCGCTGCGACCTTCAGTGTGACGTGGCGCTCACCGCCCGGCGGCAAGTAGCCACCGGTGCAGGTGACGACTCCCCCGCCCTGCGAGCAGGCGAACGCACCGGCGCCGGGCGCCGCATCCCTGGCCGACATGTAGGTCCCGTTGTCCGGCAGGAAGTCCTTGACCTTCACGTTGAAGGCGTCGGCCGTGCCCTCGTTGCGGACCTTGATGTCGTAGGTCACGGCCGAAAGGGGCTCCACCGGGTCGGGCGAGTCGGACTTGTCGAGGGTGAGGTCGATGAAGCCGCCGCCGCCGCCCAGGGCGACCGTGTAGGAGGCCAGTGCCTCGTTGTTGGTCTCGTTGGCCTCGGCGATGGCGTCGGCCGGGTCGATGAAGGCGTGGTTGGTGTAAGTGCCGGTCTGGGCCTGGGCGAAGACGCTCACCTTGATGGTGCGGCTGGGGCCGCCGGGCGTCTGGTTGGACGTGCCGTCGAGCGTGCCGCCCACGCAGTCGATCGTTCCGCCCAACTCGCTGCAGGTGAAGACGCCGGTGCCCGCACCGCTGGTGTCGGCTGCGGACCGGAAGGTCGTGCCCGCCGGCAGGACGTCGCGGACGACCACCCCGAAGGCGGCGTCGGAGCCGCTGTTGGTGGCTTCGAGGTTCCACTCCAGGATGCCGCTCGGGGCCACATTGCCGGCCGGCGACGTCTGGGTCTTGGTGAGACCAAGTTCGCGGTAGACGCCGCCGCCCGTGATGGAGACGACGGTGGTGTCGAGGGCGCTGTTGTCGGTCTCGTTGGCCTCGGGGAACTCGTCACCGGGGTCCACCACTGCCTGGTTGGTGTAGGCGCCGGGCTGGCGGGGGGCGAAGACGGTCACCTTGATGCTTCGGGTGTCGTCACCGATCGCCTGGGTCTGTGCCGAGGTGCCGTCGAGCGTGCCGTCCGAGCAGCGAACGACGCCGCCCGACTCGGTACACGAGAAGGCGCCGGGCCCGGGGTTGGTGTCGTCGGCTGACCGGAAGACAGCGCCGGCCGGGAGGAAGTCGAGCACGTCGACACCGAAGGCCACGTCCGACCCGTGGTTCTTCACCGTGATGACGGAGACCAGGGTGCCGCTCGGGGCCACCGGGTCGGGCGTGTGCGCCTTGGCGATGGTGAAGGAGTGGTAGGCGCTGAAGCCACCGGGCAGCGCCGGGATGCGCACCTCGCTCATGTAGGTGTTGATGTTGTTGGTCTCGTCGATCTCGGGGATCTGCGAGAGCGGGTCAACCCGCACCTGGTTCTTGATGAACCCGGGCTGCGACGGGGCGAACAGCTTGATGGTGACGGTGGCCACGTCGACCGGAAGGGTGTGGTGGTCGGTGCCCCGCAGGATGCCGCCCACGCAGTCGATGGTGCCGCCGGTGGCCGATCCGTCGTGGGAGCAGGTGAAGTTGTGGGTCGGGTCGCCGACGGCCTCCCGGAAGCGCACGCCGGCGGGCAGGGTGTCACGCAGCACGATGCCGGCGGTGTCCTGGGTGCCGATGTTGCTGACCGTGACCGTGTAGACGAGGGTGCCGCTGGGCGCCACCGGGTCGGTGCCGGTCTTCATGACGGTGAGATCGATGCCGGTGATGACGTTGGTGGCGGTGGTCACCGTGTTGTTGGTCTCGTCGCCCTCGAAGACGGCGTTGGCCGGGTCGACGGTGGCGGTGGCCGAGATGGGGCCGATCCTGTTCGGCGTGACCAGGTGCAGGACGATCGCCTCCACCGTGCCACCGGGGACGGCCGACGAGTTGACGCCGGCGATGGTGCCGCCGAGGCAGTTGACAACGTTGGATGCATCGACGGCACAGGTGAAGCCGCCGGCCGTGAGGTCGGTGAACCCGAGGTACTGGACGCCGGCCGGCAGGGGCTCGCGAACCCAGACGTTGGTGGCGTTGTCGAGGCCGCTGTTGCCGACCGCGATCTTGTAGTCGTAGAAGTCGAAGGCGCGGAAGCCGGCGCCGTTGTGGCTGTGGCCGTCCGGCGTGATGGCCCGCTGGGTGATGGTGAGGTCGACTCCCGGGCGCACGCTCGACAGCGTCGTCGCCGTCGCCGTCTGGCCCTTGTTCTTGATGTTGCCGATCAGCGCGGCCGTGTTGCGGATGATGGCGCCCGGGGTGGCCACCACCCTGCCGGTCACGGTCATGTTCATGACCTGGTTCGGTTCGAGGCGCAACGTGGGGCTTGTGCGGGTGCACACCACCTGCGAGGCGGACACCGTGCACGGGACGTTGGTGGTGCCGATGGAGGCCGTGGCGACGATGCTGGCGGCGTCGAGTCCCTGGGTGCCGTCGGTGACCTTGATCGAGTCGGCGCGGGTGGCGGCGGTGTTCTTCATCACCAGCGTGTAGGTCAGGAGGTCGCCCGGGCGCAGCGGGTCGGGCGAGTCGTCCTTGGTGATGGTCAGGCCCGCGGGCGGGGCCGGGACCTGGACAATGGTGCGGGCCGAGCCGGTGTTGTTGAGCTCGTTCAGCTCGGCGATCAGGTCGTAGGGGTCGACGACCGCGGTGTTGTCGTCATAGGGAGGCCCGCCGTTGGGCTGCGGGCTGAGGTCGCCCGTCTTGGCCTTGATCGTGATCGTGGCGTTGGCGCCCTGGTTCACGGCGCCGCCGTTGCAGGTGACGGTGCCGGCGCTGTGGCTGCAGGAGAACAGGCTTGTCGCAGTCCAGCTCTCAAAGGCCCAACCACCGGGGAGCGTCTCGACGACCGTGACGTCGGTGGCGTTCACCGTGCCGGTGTTGTTCACCGTGAGGGTGACCGTGGTGTTGCTCGCCTCAGGCCCCGCGGTGGCGGGTGCCGACACGCTGACCTGCAGGTCGGCCTGGGGGCCCCGGGGCGGGGTGTTCACGATGGTGGCGAGGGTGCTGTTGGTGCTGAAGGTCTGCGACGAGCGGGTGCCGGTGACCGACGCCGTGTTGTTCAGAGTGGTGCCGTTGGCGGCGGTGACGACGCCTCGGATCGTGATCCGCCAGGGCTGGAAGCCCGACAGCGAGCCGGCTGCGCAGCGGACGAGACCCTCGTCCTCGGTGCAGGCACCCACGGTGCTGGTGAGGATGATCCCGGTCATCCCGGCGACCTGATCGGTGAACACGACCTCGTCCGCCTGGGACCCGCCGGTGTTGGTGATGTCGATCGTGTAGGTGAGTTGGTCACCCGACCCGACCGGTGACGGTGACGATGTCTGCGTCACCGTGATCGGCGAGGCCAGGTCGGCTCGCGCCGTGTGCAATCCCGTGAATCCGGCCGCCAGCAGGACAACCGCCGTCAGCACGGCCGCGAGCCGTGACGCGTTCGTCTTCATCTCCCGTACCCCCCGTCCACGGACCGGAGTGCCGGTCCCACCGATGCCATCGAGTCCCGTCGGACTCCTGGGGGCAGGATGACGAACGAAGTTGTCGGGCGCAACCCCCTTGCTGCAGATTTGACTATTTGAGCTTTTTATTCTTGCTTATGAGGCCGTCGCAATGGCGGAGCTGGAGCATTTCGTCAAGATGTTGTCATCGAGCGGCCGTAGTCCCAACATCCTGTGGCCGCCTGCGATCGGCCTGGGCATCTTGCGACAGCCTGTTACCAAGTCAACAAGACGCTGATCATGCAGTGGTACCTCGACTGGGTCACCAAGACCTCGACCCCGGTCCCCGACTTGGGACCTCGTGCAGTTCATGACCGTCGCCCGCCAGCCCGACCTCGCCGCAGCCCTTCCAGATCTACGGCGACAACACAATGATCCAAGGCGGCGACGGCTACCAGATTGTCTGCGACACGGCCCAACTCTCGCAGCGGTCGCTCATTGAGCTCCTCAGCACCGGCGCCACCGCCATCGGTGCGCCGGACTCGCCGAGCGGTTCCCCAGCCCGCCCGACGATCGGCCTCGCCGGCTCGCGGCCGAACCGGGGACGCCACGGCAGCGAGCACGAGTAGGAGAGTGAACCGTCAGAAGCCGATCTCGATGGCCTCCCACCCGGCGTTGGAGTGCCCGCCAGCGTAGGTGTCGTTCAGGATCGCGCGGTCATTGATCTCGATGTAGACGAGATAGCAGCAGGGGACGTAGCGGGGATCGTCGAACGGGTTCCACACGAACGAGGTCGGAACCGGGTAGCCCTGCTCGGCGAGGTTGCCGTTGTAGCTCTTCGACAGCGGTACGACCGCCCCTCCCGGGAACAGGGCGGCGGGGATGCCCTCCACCGGGACCGACAGGCCGGAGTTGCCGCGGGCGGTCACCGAGACAGAGCTCAGGTTGGGATCGAAGGCGTGGATGGTCACGCGGATGAGCCCGTCCCCCTTCCTCACCGTGCCGCACTTGAGCGGTTCGAGGGTACCGTCGGCCTTCTGAAGCTCGAGGCTGATCGTGGGCCGTGGGAGCGGGAACGGCCCGCTGTTGTCGATCACCACCATCTGGGGGCTGCTGACACGGGTCAGGGCGCCGTCGCGCACCTGGAGCCGCAGGTAGTTGACCCCGTCGGGGACGGTGGTCGACGGCCAGTACATGAGCGTCTTCTCGTTGTTGCCGACCGGCCCGCCGTCCGAGCTGGGGATGTCTGCGATGTCGTACCAACCGCCCGACATCGGGACTGGCACCCGCCCGGGTGCGGGCAGATTGATGTTGGTGGGCGGGGGGAACGCGTTCGGGTTGTAGCCGGGGACGGGGACGCCGTCGATCGGCGTGTAGGGCCCGCCGGGGGCCGGCGCGACCTCCACCAGGTATTGCGTGGCGCCGGGGAAGTTGAACACGCCCATCAACCACACGCTCGCCCCGAAGGGGTGGTTACCGGTCGTCGTGAAGTTCGGCACCCCCACGTGGAAAGGGGGCACCCCCTCTCCGTTGCCGAATCCGAGGCCGGAGATCTGATCCACCGGGATCGAGCCGACGCGGGTGATCAGGGGCTTCGGCGGGCACAGCTGGCGGCAGACCCGCTTGCACCGGACCGAGCAGAGGAAGCGGCACAACTGGTGGCAGAACTTGCCGAGCTTGAGCCGCTTGAGCGCCTCGTTCCACGCCTTGACGTCGTTCGCCGCCATGGCCGCCAGGAGCATTTCGACGGCCTTCTCGTCGGCCATCAGACCGTCGAGCGCTACCGCGAATGCCAACATCTCGCCCACATCCGCCTCGCGACCCGGTTCCGGGCAGAAGCCCTGGCAGATGCCCAGGCATCGCTTGGTGCAGAAGAAGCGGCAGATCAACGGGCACCGGTCGACGAGACCGACGCGGTTCAGGGCGGCCTCGAATCGGGCTGTATCGACTGCGGCAGCGGCCTCCGCCGCCATCTTGAACGCCTCCGGATCCTTGGCCAGCGCGGCGACCGCCGCCGCCGTCTCGCGCAACTCAGAAAGATCCATGCTCTCGTCAGACATCACTGCTCCTGTCTCGAGTGAACTTCGGCCGAAGGCCCCCGATGCGCCACACGCACCGCTGCGCATCCGTGTGGCCACACTCTGCCACAACCACCAAATACCCGCGAAAGCGAATCTTCGGTAGCAAGGCGATCGAATGACCAGGCGCAGGCTGGCGAGCGGCATTGTGCTCAGCGCCCTGGCGCGGGACCATGGGAGCCAGTTCCCGAGACAAGGGAGATTCGCGAATGAACGTGGAGAGCATCCTCAAGGCGAAGGGCCACTCGGTCGAGACGATCCGGCCGGACGCGTTGGTCGAGCTGGCCACGCACCGGCTCGCCTCAAAGGGAATCGGGGCCCTCGTCGTTTCCGCTGATGGCCAACGACTCGAGGGCGTGCTCTCCGAGCGTGACGTTGTCCGTGGACTGGTCAAGCACGGCCCCCGACTACTCGAAATGCCGGTGAGCACCGTCATGACGAAGGGAGCTCCGGTGTGTTCACCCGACTCCAGCATCCGAGACGCCATGGCGGAGATGACGAGAACCCGGCATCGTCACCTGCCCGTCGTTCAAGATGGTGTTCTCCGAGGGCTACTCAGCATCGGCGATGTGGTCAAGCACCGTCTCGAGGAGATGGAGCTGGAAGCATCCGTGCTGCGGGACGCGTACATCGTGGGCCGCTGACCCTGGTCTCCGTCAGCGCCGCTCCGGCCATGGAACGAAGTCACATCGCTGGAGTTCTTCATGTCCATCGAGGGGAAAGCCCCGTCAGGGCGGCTTCGCCTGGAAAACGTCCCGTCGTGCCACCTGCAGGTGCCAGGGCCTACTCCGTCACCGGTCAGCGGGCCGGTTGCACCCGGGGGTGGTGTCGACCCCACACCAGATGCGCAAGGGCCAGGAGCAACCCGATGCCGAGCAGCACTGCGCGCTCGTCATCAGGCCATCGAGTGGGAGGACATCTGGGCACAGCTGGAACCCGACCCGGTCGCGCTGAACTGGGTGGCTTGGTCGAGACCGAAGCCTGACCACGGGATCGATCTCGGGCTTTAGCTCATCGACGCCGGCTTCCCCGAGCTCCGGGGCGCCTCATGTGGCCACCCTTACCAGTACGGCTTCACCCTGACCGCCGCCACCGCAGAGGGCAGCCGCACCGAGACCGCCGCCCCGCCGCCGCAGCTCGTCGGCCAGGGTCATCACGACCCGCGTGCCGGACATGCCGATGGGGTGGCCGAGGGCGATGGCCCCGCCGTTGACGTTCACCACACCGTCGGTGATCCCGAGGTCGGCCATGCTGGCCACGCCCACTGCGGCGAAGGCCTCGTTGATCTCGAACAGGTCGACGTCGCTGACGGTGGCGCCGGTCCGGTCGAGGGCCTTGAGGATGGCCCGGCTCGGTTGCGTCAGCAGCGACGGGTCGGGGCCGGCCACGATGCCGAAGCCGACCAGCTCGGCTGGCCGGTCGATCCCGAGCTCGGCCGCCTTGGCCGCGCTCACGACCACCACGGCGGCGGCGCCGTCGGAGATCTGCGAGGCGTTGCCGGCCGTGACCGTGCCGTCCTTGGCGAATGCGGGCTTGAGGCGCGCCAGGCCGGCGACGGTCGTGTCGGGGCGCACACCCTCGTCGGCGTCGAACACCAGGGGATCGCCCCGCTGAGGAACGGTGACCGCCACGATCTCGGAGGCGAGCCTGCCATCCTTGACGGCGGCGGCGGCCCGCTCGTGGCTCTTGGCCGCCAGCTCGTCCTGGACGGCGCGCGAGATCGACGCCGCCTTCACGTAATTCTCCGTGCCGGCGCCCATGTGCACGCCGTCGAACGAGCACCACAGGCCGTCGTGCACCAGCGCGTCCACGGCCGTCACGTCGCCCAGTCGGAAGCCGGCGCGGGCGCCGGGCAGCAGGTAGGGGGCCCTGCTCATCGACTCCATGCCTCCGGCCACGACGACGTCGGCGTCACCCGACCGGATCATCTGGTCGGCCACGTAGATCGCGTGCAGGCCGGAGAGGCACACGTTGTTGACGGTGACGGCCGGGACGCCCATCGGGACGCCGGCCTTGACCGCCGCCTGGCGGGCCGGGTTCTGGCCCTGGCCGGCCTGGAGCACCTGGCCCATGACGACGTGGTCGACCTGGTCGGGCGAGACTCCGGCGCGCTTCAGGGCGGCGGCGATGGCGACACCGCCCAGTTCCATGGCCGTCAGCGACGACAGTGCGCCGCCCAGCTTGCCGATCGGTGTGCGCGCTGACGCGGCGAGAAAAGATCCGGGCATCGTGTGTGGTCCTCTTTCCCTGGTTGAAAGGTGTGCGGTGGGGTCAGCGACTCATCGCTTGGCCGGGTACTCGTAGAAGCCCTGGCCGGTCTTGCGGCCGAGCCGCTGGGCCGTCACCATCCGCTTGAGCAGCGGGGCGGGGGCGAAGCAGGCGTCGGGCCGGTCGGCGTGCAGCGCGTTGAGGATCGACACGCTGGTGTCGAGACCGATGAGGTCGAGCAGCTCCAGGGGGCCCATCGGGAAGCCGCAGCCGCCCTTCATGGCGGCGTCGATGTCCTCCTTGGAGGCGGTCTCGGCGTCGAGCATCTTCACGGCGCCGTTGAGGTAGGGGAACAGCAGGGCGTTGACGATGAAGCCTGCGTTGTCCTTCACCATCACCGTGTCCTTGCCGCAGTCCTCGGCGAAGCGGCGCGCCGCATCGACCGTCGTGGGAGCCGTCGTAACGGCGGGCACGACCTCGACGAGGGGCATCTTCGGAGCGGGGTTGAAAAAGTGGAGACCGAGCACCCGGTCGGGGCGGCCGGTGGCCATGGCCACGTCGGACACGGCCAGCGTGGAGGTGTTGGTGGCGAGAATGGTGTCGTCGGGGCAGACCCGGTCCAGCTCGGCGAAGAGCTGGCGCTTGACTTCGAGGTCCTCCACGACCGATTCCAGGACGAGCCCGCACGTACCCAAAGCGTCGAGCTCGGTGGTGGCCCGCACCCGCTCGATGGCGGCATCGCGTTCGTCGGCGGTGAGCTTGCCCTTGTCCACCTGACCGGACAGTGACTTCACCAGCCGGCCCAGGGCGGCGTCGGCGCCGTTCTGCTGCCTACTGCGGATCGTGACGTCGAAACCGGCCAGGGCGACGACCTCGGCGATGCCCGAGCCCATGATCCCGGACCCGGCGATTCCTACTGACGTGATGCTCGGGGTGGTGGTGGCTGTGGTCATATCGTGGTCTCCTCGGTGATCGTCATCGGATAGCGATCGCCCGCCAAAGTGCCGGGTCAGATCCTGGTGAGGTCGAGGATCGAGTTGTCCACCCCGAACTCGTTGGGCTCGTAGGCGTCGGCGGCCTCGTCGTTCAGCCACTGGCCCCGCTCGGTCAGGTAGCGGAATCCGTAGCGGCGTCCCGGTACCAGCGTCACCGTGGCCACGCGCTTGCCGCCCTTGTGGGCCATGGGGACGGCGGTCGGGTCCCAGTCGTTGAAGTCACCGACGACGGCGACGACCTGGCCGTCGAGGCTGTCCTCCGCCAAGGTGAAGGTCACCTTCACCTTGGCACTGCCCTTCTGGACGTCACACTGGATCATGTCAAGCCTTTCTTTTTTTGGGGGGTGTGGGGTTGTGAGGCTCTCCGCCGGGTGGTCGGCTATCTCCTTGGGGCCGGCGGTGCTGGTTGCTGCGCCGACCGACACCGCGGCCGGGCGCCGGGGTTACAGACGAGCCCTCCGGGGCCCATCAGTAGCAACGCATAGAACCTCAATTCTTCTTTGGGTGGGAAACTTGCGTTCGTCCGCGGCTCTGCGGTGCCATACGCACATCCGCAGCTCACACCCGACGATGTCGTCGGCGCCGCTGCGAGATCAGCTGCCTGGCTCACCGGCACGTGTCGCGTGGATGATCACGGCACGGGTATGCGGGGAGGGAACCGTCGACCTGACTGCTGGAGCGATGCCATTGTCGTCTTCGATCGTCCTGCCGAGCGCCGACGCGGCGGTGACCCCTCGACCCGGCATGGCCTCCGACGGGACCTCACCACTCGAACGAGACGCCATTTCGTCGCGCTTCCCGCTCCTGCGTGCCCGCAGTAGCCAGACCAACCGCTCGACCTTCTCAGTGTGAGGTCACCGGGGTCCGGGGCGACGGGGTGGACATGGGCTAGCGAGACGCCATCGTCTCGTCGCTTCCTGCGAAGCTACCACCGCACTCTACGATCAGCAAGCGACCTTCCGTGGGTGAATGGTCCTGGGGCGTCACTCGCATCCGAGCGGGTGTGTCCGCCGTTCCTGCCTCATGCTCAGCTCACCCGCCGAGCTCGAAAAGGTCGCCGAGGAACGACTTGCGCTTGCGCTTCGGCGGGTGCGCGCTCCTCCAAGAGGTGCGTTCGTCGTCGTCGCCGCCCGGGTCGTCAGGCGGATCGCTCCGTACGCGATCGGTGGTTTCGAAGTCGGCTGTCCGCTCGATCAGCTTGTCGAGCTCTCCTCGGTCGAGCCACACCCCCCGGCATGCGGGGCAATGGTCGATTTCGATGCCTTGGCGTTCGGCGATGACGAGCAGGGTGCTATCCACCGGGCACTTCATCGCCGCCACCCGACCACACGGACGGGGACTCGAGCGTCCGCAAGGCGAGCGAGGCGGCGACGGCGGTCAGCTTCGCCCACGATGATGAGGACCGCAGCGATCAATGCAGCTAGTACGAGCAAGTTCTTCTCTCCTGGTGGCCTTGGTGAATCTGGTCCGGATCCAACCGGCAGGTTGCTAGCCATCGAGTCGGGACTGAACCGCTACCAGATGATCGACTGGTGGGACCCAGAAGACAACGACGCGATCGGGAGGTCTTCGGGCCGGTGTTATTGCCGCAACCAGGAGGGAGCGCGAACTGCAGGGCAAGTTTGAGCCTGCTGACCAGAGCGATGCCATCGACGCCGGAGGGAGTGGGCCGGCCCCGGCAGCGGATCGCCGTGTGGGTCGTGTGGCGAACGTACTTAGGAGTGGTCGAGCATCCGCCGTGCTCGCACGGCGAGCTCGAGGACGAAGCGGCCCTCGGGTTCGTCGGCGGCGTGGCCGGTGAGATGGGCGATCCGTTCGAGCCGGTAGACGACGGCGCGGGGGCTGAGATGGAGGCGCCGGGCGGTGGCCGACCCGTTGCCCGAAGAGGCGAAGTACGCCTCGAGCGTCTCGATGAGCGGTTCGGCGCCGCCCCGGGCGGCCTCGAGCGGGCCGAGCACGCCCCGTACCATCTCGGCCATGGTGACCGGGTCGAGGCCGAGGACCCGGTAGGGCAGCAGCGACTCGAAGCGGACGAGCGGGTCGGTCAGGCCCAGCCGGCGGGCCAGCTCCAGCGTTTCGCGGGCCTCGCTGTAGGAGCGGACCAGGCCGCCCGGCCCGGCATAGGGGCGGCCAACGCCGACCTGCCACGGCCCCTCGCCGCTCTCGTCGAGGGTGCGGACGAGGTCAGCAGCCGGGTCGACGGCGGTTGCCGGGACCACGCAGACGAGCGTGCCGTCCTTGGTGGCGACCACGACGTCTCGTCCGCCGAAGGTCACCAGGACATGGGTCTCGACCCGGGCGTGGACCGGCCCCGCGTCGACCAGCACGCGGTGCGTGCGAGCGACGACGGCCAGGTGGGTGCCAGCCAGGTTGAACCCGAATCGGGCGGCCCGCTCGCCCACTAGGTCGGGGTCTCCTGCACCGCCGAGCAGGTCGTCGACGAACTCGCGTCGCAGCGACTCCTCGCGCCGCACGGTCTGGCGCTGGGCCGCCTCGTAGCCCTCGGCCAGCGCCTCGGCAGCATCGTCCGCGGCCCGGAGGAGTCCGCCGGCCACCGTGGCCACGACCGGCGCGGCCGCGCTGCCGGCTCGGCTGGCGATGTCTTCCCAAAGGCGCCAGGTCGCGCTCAGGTACAGGTCCAGCAACGCGGACATCGCAATCCCCGCAAGGGCGGCGGTCTCGCCCATCTGCCGGCATGAGTCCAGGTCGGCCCTTCCCAACCGCCGCCCCCGGGCCACGGCGGCGAGCGCGGACTCCAGATAATCACCGAGCAGGGCCGACTCGACGCCCGCGTCGCGAGACGCCTTTGCCACCACCCGGGCGATGCCACTGTCCCGGGACGGGGCGACCAGCGATTCGATCTGGGATGGGGACACGCGAGATGCCGGCGGCCCCCCGCCCGATTCACCAACGGTCATGGGGCTCCGCCTTGTCCCTCTCGAGCGCCCGAGCCACATCCCTCCGCATTCCGGAAACTGTAGCTCCCCCGTTTCGTAGGATTTGTGCCTTGTCTGCTGCTCCCCGGCAGTCCAGCATGTAATCCATGAGATCAGCGCTGCGGACAGGGGAGTCCAAGGCCCGGGCCGTGAGCCGCTCGGTCGCCGACGTCGGCCAGGACGCGGGGGCGTTCGGCCAGTGTCGGGCAGTGGTGGTGTGCTGCATCGACTACCGCTTCGTCGAGCCATTGCGACGCTTCCTAGCCGACCACCGCCTGACCGGCACCGTCGACCTGATCGCCTGGCCCGGGGGCGCAGCGGCGCTCACCACCCCCGACCGTGACGCCCTGGTCAACGCCATCGGCTTGGCGTTCGAGTTGCACGACCCGGCCGAGATCCTGCTCGTCGCCCACCACGACTGCGGTCGCCTCGGCGGCTCGGCGTGCTTCCCGGGCCGCCAAGCCGAGATCGCCACGCTCGACACAGCCCTGGCCATGGCCGCAGAGATCGTCGTCGACCGATTCCCCGCCATCCGGGTCCGACTCGTCCGCCTCGACCTCTACGGGCCCCCCGCCGTCGTCAAGGCCCCCCAGCTCGATCCCGCGGACGTCTCGCCAGCACATCGTCAACCCGCTCACCGGTCGCGAGGTCCGATTTCGCCCGGCTGTCCCTGACCAACTGGGCGCCCGGCCCAATCCCGCGACCGGTCGCCGTCGTCCGTGCGGGCGTCCCCGCCGCCCGTCCTCTCGTCCGAGCGTCTGCCAATGGGGCGGCGCGCACCTAGCCAGGAGGATCCGATGACCGACCTGTTCCACGCCGAGACCACCGCCACGCCGATCCTGACCCGCGAAGGAAGACGCGCCCTGGCCGCCCGAGCGGACCGCCTGCGCGACGTGACGCTGCCCCAGTTGCTCGCCCTGCGCGGCGACCGCGACGATCACCACGCCAGCGTCGATGACGACCATCAGCGAGCCACACACGAGCTCTCCCGTCTCAGCGCACTCCTCCTCCACGCCCGCACTGTCGAATCGACCCCCGACGATCCCCGCGTCGTCGAGGTGGGCGAAGCCGTCACCGTCGCTCTCGCCGACGGCCGGGTCGAGCGCTACCTGTTGGTCGACGCCTCCGAAGCGACGCTGGGTGGCATGCGGGTCACCGCCGGCTCGCCGCTCGGCCAGGCTGTCCTCGGACGCCAGATCGGCGACCAGGTCGAAGTTCGCGCCCCCGGCGGGTCCTACCGATGCCGGGTGCTCAGTGCCGAACGGCCCGACCCGACCGCCGGCGCCGACGAGGTCAGCCGACGAGGTCAGCCGACGATGAATCTCACAGACGACCGGCGGGCCCGTAGCCCAAGGCGAGGAGTCGACAATGGAGGTTGAATGGTGGGCGTGGGCGGCGTTCGTGGCCTTCGTAGTCGCCATGCTGCTCCTCGACCTGTTCGTGCTGCACCGCGACGCGCACGAGGTGTCGATGCGCGAAGCGGCCACCTGGAGCGCAGTGTGGATCGCCATGGGGCTCAGCTTCGGCGCGCTCATCTGGGCGTGGGGCGGGCCGTCTGCGGGTGGTGAGTACCTGGCCGGCTACCTCATCGAGAAGAGCCTGTCAGTCGACAACATCTTCGTCTTCGCGCTGATCTTCTCGTACTTCTCCGTCCCCGTCGCCTACCAGCACCGAGTCCTGTTCTGGGGGATCTTCGGCGCCCTGGTGTTCCGAGCGATCTTCATCGGCGCCGGCGCCGCCCTCCTCGACCAGTTCCACTGGATGATCTATCTGTTCGGGGGGTTCCTCGTGCTCACCGGCATCAAGATGGCCCGCCA
>JBKJNA010000217.1:0-5440 GCA_046596195.1 Acidimicrobiales bacterium
GCCGCCCTTCAACTTCTGGGCCTGCTCCGAAGCCATCCCAAAGCCGACTTCGAGCAGCAGAGCTGCTCGGCTGGAGACGTCGAGCTGGTGTACCGGGATGGCAGCGGACGCTGGGAGCACGTCCTGGCCAAGTCGGAGGACCGGAACGTCGTCATGGTCGTCGTGCTCGATCTGGCGAGCCAGACGGTGCACGGGCACCACCTCCTGAACCTCACAGGTTGTGCGGGATCGATCGGCCAGCACGCGACAGACCGGATACGGTTGCCCCAGCAACCCCAAGCCGCCGCCGTCACCTCCGGAGGAGACGGCCGGGGGAGCGGTGACCCAACAGGAGGAGCGTTCGATGGCCACGATCAAGGTGGGCGAGAAGCACGCGGAGGTCGAGGACGGGAAGCGGTTGGTGCTCGCCATCGAGCAGGACCTCGGTGTCGACATCCTGCACAAGTGCGGGGGCAACGCCATGTGCACCACGTGCCGGGTGCAGTTCGAGGCGGGCGAGCCGTCCCGGATGACCGAGGCGGAGCGGATGCGGCTTGAGGATCGCGGTCTCCTCGGTGAAGCACGCCTCTCGTGCCAGATCGCCTGCGCCGGGGAGATGACCGTCACACCGCTCATGACGCTGTCCTCGAGCGGCACCGATGATCCCGGCCCGACGCCGGCCGACGAGATCACGCCCGAGCCGACGTGGATCGAGGGCTGACGTCGATCGCCGCCGGCGAAGCGCACGCAGCGAATGCCCGTTGTTGGTCTTCCTGGGGACCAGAACTGGGCATTCTCAGGCGGTCGCCGCCATCCCTCTCGAGCGCCGGACAGGGAGGCGTCTGATCATGCAGTCCTTCGGGAACATCGCCTTCTCCGAGTCAGTGCGGCGCCATCAGCGCCGCCGGGGCTCGTTCGACGCGTACCAGCAGCACGATGGCCCGGGTCCGCACGGCCTGGGACCGGACGAGGTCGAGTTCCTCGAGGAGCGGGACAGCTTCTACCTCGCCTCGCTGGGCGAGGCCGGCTGGCCGTACGTCCAACACAGGGGCGGGCCGCCGGGCTTCCTCCGAGTCGTCGACCCGACCCACCTGGCGTGGGTGGAACGCTCCGGCAATCGGCAGTTCGTCACGGCGGGGAACCTGGACCACGACGACCGCATCTCGCTGATCGCCGTCGACTACCCGTCCCGCCAGCGCCTCAAGGTGCTCGGCCACGCCCGCTGGGAGCCCGAGCCGATCCCCGAGCTGCTCGCCTCGCTCGGCTTCACCGGCCGCGTCGAGGCGCTGGTCTCGGTCGAGGTCATCGCCTTCGACTGGAACTGCCCGAAGTACATCACCCGCCGCTACACCCAGGAGCAGGTCGCCGCCTTCACCGCCCACCTCACGACCCGCATCCACGACCTGGAATCCCTGCTCGCCGAGCGTGAGGCAGCCCAAGAGGAGCAACGGCGCGAGAGCTCGTCCGCTCCCGAAACCGGTGCGCCCCATTAGCGCTAGCGGGAAGCTCCTGGATCCGCGCTCGCAACCTTCGAGCGGCCAGAGCTCGTCTCCTCTTTCCACGCGATGAGTAGCGCCAGACCAGCCGCCGCAGTCGAGAGCGCCAGCAGGCGGCCCATCGGCCTGCCCAGGCCGCGCATTCCCTCGAGCAGGAGGCCCGGCTGCTGTCGCCAGGCGCGGTCAAGGTTGCAACGGACAAAGTCATCCTCCGCCTGGGCATCCAGCGGGCAGGCTGGACGCGGGGCGACCATGAAGTCGCCGACCCCGGCCGCGTTCCCAGCGACGCCGGCCTGAGGTACCGCGACGAGCAGCAGTGCGGCCGCGGCGATGACGTGGCGCCGCTGCGGTGTGACGTTCGGAGGAGCAAGAACAAGTACAGCGACCGCGAGGGCCGGCAGGAGCGGGAGGCTGAGCCTCGGACTCCAGGCAGCCCAGCCAAAGGGCGACCACCACATCGCCAGCGACAGCATGAACCCGGCCAGAGCGAGCCCCACTACAAGCAGGCGGACCCGAACCCCGCGCCCATTTCGTCGGCAGCTGATGCTCGCCAGGACGAGCAGGATCACGGCCGCTGGCCAAAACGGGAGCAGTCCACCGTTGGGAGAGGCAACGAGAGCCAGGCCGTGTCCCGCTACCGCTGCGGGCCGTCGTACTTGGAAGGTCGAAGCCAGGTAGGTGAGGTTGGTCAGGCTGTCGTAGCGGAACACGTTGAAAGCGGCTGTCAGCGCGATGGCCGTGATCGATCCCACCGTCGCGGCCAACAGGGCGGGTGAGATCCGGACCCTTCCTCCCTCCACAACATGTCGAGCCACGGCGAAGGAAAGCATGATGACGAAGATCGGCGCCGTGTCCTTCGACAGCCCGGCACACAGTGCGGCCGCGCCGACGGACGCCGGGGGAGCCTCGGCGGCCACGAGGGCGACGGTGAGGGCGAACAGTGCGGCGGCGTGAACCTCACTCCAGGTCGAGCCGGCATAAGGGAGCAGCGGGCTGGCCAGCATCATGATCGCCCACAAGTGACGATGGCGGTGCAGGCCCCGAACGCGGCGTCCGACCAGCCAAGGCAGCGCTACGAGGACGCCGAAGGAGATGAGACTCAAGGCGCCGATCACGCGCAGGCTGAGAGTCTGACTGCCGCCGGCGCCCTGCACAAGAAGCGCCGGGACATAAAGAAGCGGTGGAAAGCGATCGACCCTTGAACCAGGGACCTCCGGATAGTCGGGGAAGTACTCGCCGGCGGGCAGCAAGCCACAACCTCGCCACAGACCGTCACGGGCGCAGTCGAGGGCAACGTCCGCGCCGGCAACGAGTCCCCGGGTGTCGACACTTCGCCACACCGTGCCGTCCTGGACATCCCCACTGATGATGTCAACCGTCCTGACGCAGAGCACCAGCGCCGTCGCGCTGAGGCAGAGCAGCAGCAGCAGGCGGACACGACCCTCAACTGCTGGCGCCGGATAGGTTGGCGTCACCCCCGCTCGTCGTCTCGTCAGCCTCACGATCCCGGTACGACGGCAGCCAGGAACACCGACTGCCCAACGACCGGTCGAATCCTCGCCTCCAGCCGCCGCAACCGCGGAACAACCTGCCGGTCGAAGATGCTTACGAGGGCATCCGCCGTAGGCGTTTGACGAAGCAAGCGAGCAACGACGAACCAGGCCAAGGCACCCGGCAGGTTGACATAGCGGGCCTCCACCACGACGAAGCCGGCGTCCCTGACGCGTGCAGCCAGGCTGCGCTTGGTGTAGCGGCGCTTGTGGCCAACGGCGCGATCAAACCGGCTGTACAGCGCGTCCAGCGCCGGCACGAAAAGGAGGAGATGACCACCAACCGGGAGCATCGCTCGGATGCTCTTAAGCGCTTGGAGGTCGTCAAGGTGCTCAAGCACGTTCACGAGCACCACGCTGTCGACGTTCTCGGGCGCGCCGTCAACAAGCAGGTCAAGTTCCCGGACCTCGACGCCAGCCATGTCGTCGTAGCGCCCATGGAGGACATCGAGGCACCGCTTCGAAACGTCCGTCGCCACGACTGTTCGGCCCTCGTCGCGCAGCTGCTCCACCATGGTGCCATGGCCCGCGCCGATCTCGACGACGACCCGTCCCAGGTAAGGCTCCATCAGTGAAGCGATCCAAGCGGCGTAGTTGGGTGCGCTTTCCCCAAGGCTGTCGAGCACACCTTCCAGTTCGGCGTCAGCCTCCGCAAACCTAGCCGGTTCCCTCTCAGGCGTCGAGGGAACGGACATCGTCAAGCCATAGCGGCCAATGCACCACAACGCACGAAGGCCGTCCTTCCAGTTGATCTTCTTGCCTTCCGCATAGGTCCGGCCATCGTAACTGATCCCCACCTCGTGAACCCGCCAGCCGGCCCGGGCGATTTTAGCCGTGATTTCAGGCTCGAAGCCAAACCGGTCCTCTTCGATGAGTATCGACTGGATTACCTCCCGCCTGAAGACCTTGTAGCACGTCTCCATGTCGGTGAAGTTGAGGTTCGTCGTCATGTTGGAGGCGAGCGTCAGGAACCGATTGCCGACTGAGTGCCAGTAGTACAGAACTCGTCGCGGCTCACCACTCAAGAACCGCGAGCCATAGACAACGTCAGCCTTATCCTCGAAAAGGGGCTGCAGCAGCTTTTCGTACTCCCGCGGGTCGTACTCGAGGTCAGCGTCTTGGATGATCACGTACGGCTGCGAGGCCTCGGCCATCCCACGGCGGAGGGCAGCGCCCTTACCGAGGTTCCTTGGCTGGCGGATGAGCCGCACCCGACTGTCCAGGCAGGAGTCGACGATCTCTGCGGATGCATCCGTGGAGCCGTCGTCAACTACGACGACCTCGGCGACAGTCGGTTGGGCGAGCACGGCCACCAGGATCGCCTCGATCGTCGACTCCTCGTTGTAGCACGGGATCACGACGCTCAGGCATTCCTGCACCCGTGCAGCGTACTCATTGTGGACACTCGCCCGGCGCCCGGGCGGCCACCAATCGGTCCGAGACGTGGTGGCTGGCTCCCGCATCGCGACCGATGGGCACCCGGGGGTGGTCCACGGAGGTAGGTGCCGTCATCCGCCCGGCATCGTGATCGGAATGGCCGTGACGAATATCGGAACAGGTCCAGCGGTATCCCGCCGATCACGGCGTTCGCTCTTACTCGATGCTCGTGATCTACAGGAACGGCTTGACCGATGGCTAGGCCCCGGTGCAGAGGTTCGAATCGTCTGAAAGGCGTCAGCCGGGACCGAGCGCTTAGGTTGTTCTACACCAGTGCTCTGCTGCTCCGTGCTTTCTTGGTCAAGGCTTCCGTGGTCAGCGACGGCCTCAGTAGGCTCTACCGAGTCGATGCAGAGAAAGGTGACTCGGGGAGACACGCCAGGAAGGCGGCTATCACCTGGGTTGCGCAGCGCGCCCTGTGGTCCGCGCAGCTTGCGGACCGAGGCCTCGCAACGGGCGGCAGGACGCGGTGGCGGGCCATGACTACGTTAGCCCTCGTACACTCTTGACGGTCCAAGGTCGTCGCCTTGGCCTGGTACGACGCTGCCGGCCCCGCCCATCCACATTGGCCGGCAGCGCTACTACTCCATCGGCGGGCAAGGTTCCTGTCGGCTACGTGAAGCAGGGTGCGGGGTGCGGGACCTGTGCCGGCGGGGTTGGGACCAACGGCCCTGCCGACCAGGACGGCTGAGGCCGATGATCAACGGTGAAGGCAAGTGTGCTGGAGGTTTCCCATGTCACAGACAGTCATCTACCTCGACCCTGAGGCGCCGGACGGGGCCGAGGCTCCGGAGCCGGCAACTGAGCCCATCGAGGTCATTGAGGTCATCCCTGCAGGGGCGGGTCCGATCGCTGATACCGCGCGGATCACGGCCCTCGAGGACCGTCTCGAGGGCAACGCGGTCGGCCGCGACGCCGTGACGGTGAGCGTCTTCGTCTTCTCGGCCATCGCCCTGCTGGCCGCAGTCTTCGGCATCG
>JBKJNA010000052.1:0-2897 GCA_046596195.1 Acidimicrobiales bacterium
GAACCTGGCCGTGCTCTTCTCGCCCGAACTGGCCGAGCAGTTCAAGCGCGCATACGAGCGGGAGGCGGGCAGATGTGTCGATGCGCTATGGGACATCACCTCCTTGCTCTCCTTCAGCGAGGCGTGGCACAGCGGTCTCCCGCGCCAGGTCGCCGGTCGGACCACGGTTGATCGCGGCGGGATGAATGCCCGCCTCGAGGAACTCCTCATCGCAGCAGTCGCTCGCCTGTGACCAGCAGTGATACCGACGCGCCCCTTAACCCGGACATTTCAGCAAGCTCCTTGATGATGACGCCCGAAGGACCATCACGATCACGGGCAGGGACAAGCGTTCTCGATCACCGGACCAGCGGGATCGGGACGCGACTCAACAGATCGAGTCGCTGACCTTCTGGGGCGGCAGTCCGTTGATGACCGGTGATCGTGGGGCGGGGCCGGTCCCGCCCGTCGGGCCTCAGGTCCGCAGGACCAGCGAGTCCAGGCGGTCGAAGGCGCCGGCGAGCTCCTTCGCCCACGGCCAGTTGGCCTGGATCCGCAGGTACGTCCGCCTCCCGGAGTGGGTCAGCCGGCCGGCGGCGTGGAGCAGGCAGTAGCGGAGCCGCTTGGGCTCGGCGATGGCCAAGGCGCCCTCCAGGCACAGCGACTGGGTGAATGCCAGCAGGTCACAGGCCATGAGCACCACGGCAAGCCAGGCGGTGTTGTCGGCGAATGCGTGGCAGGGGAAGTTGGCCAGACCGGTCTGCTTGGCGTTGCGGATGCGGTCCTCGACCCGGGCGTGGCCCCGGTGGCGGGCCTCCAGGTAGGCGAGGTCGGCGTCGGTGGAGTCGCATATGAAGACCTGGAAGCGGTGGCCGTCGACGTCGGTGAAGGTGAGCTGCGCCCCAGGGTGGGGCTCCTCCCGTCGCACGATGGCCCGGGTGCCGCTCGGCCAGGCCGACAGGTCCAGGTGGTCGGTGACCTCGGCCACCTCGGCGCCCACACGCTCCTCCATGTCCTGGCGGATGGCGCCGGTCCACGCCGTCTCCGGCAACGCCAGCACCGCTTCGCGCACTGGTCCGTCCATTGGGAAGCCGACGGAGAACTCGAGCCCACGGTCCCGGAGGGCGTCGAGGAACCCATGGGTGCAGCCGGCGGAGTCGGCCCGGGCCAGCATCCATTCGCCTTTCTCCGGGTCAAACTTCGTGGTCTTCACCGGCAGTTGGGCCAGGGCGGCGTCGAGGACGGCGATGTGGTCCGCCGCGGTGTTCGACCCCGCATTGCCGGGGCGCAGCACCCCGGCCACCGCGTCGTTGGTGGCATCGACGAAGCACAGCAGTGGATGGAACCCGAAGCCGTGCTTGTAGTTGGGCCTGGCATTTTCCTTCTCGGAGTGCGAGGTGACGAGGGTGGCGTCGAAGTCCAACACGATGAAGTCCTTCGGCGGGCGGGCCCCCGCCGCCCACGCCATTGACCGGGCCGCGGCCCGGGCGGCGTCGACGGAGACGAGGACCTCGGCGTCGACGGAGGCCAGCACCCGCCACGCCGTCGGGTCCGACGCCACCCGACCGAACAGATCAGGCTGCTCGCGCAGCACCTTCAGATCGGACATGGACGTGCCTCCGCCGGCGACGTTGAGCACGAGGTCGACCAGCACTCGGCCCGGGTCATGCGCCGAGCGGCGCTGGCGGGTCGGGGCCATCGCCGCCGAGAGGCCCTCCGTCAGCCCGAGGGCGTCGGCCATGTCGGCGAGCAGGCGAGTGCCCACATGCGCCGCCACCCCGGTCCCGTCGGCGGTCACCACGAGGTAAGGCCGGCCGCTACTACGCTTCACCATGGAAGTGCCCTTCTGGTCGGGATCTTGCAGGCTCGAGAACCAGCAGTTTCCCTTGCCAGAAGGGCCTCCACGCGGACCTATGGCCGCCCAGCCAGGCTGCTTACTGAAAGCGCCGGGCTAATACTCGGTGATGTCGTTGATCCTGGCCTGGATGGCCTTGTACTCGGGACTCTGGGTCAGCGGGAGCAGGGCCATGAGCTTGCCCATGTTGCTACCGGGGACCACCTTGATACGGCCCTGCATGAACGCGGCGTTGGGGTCGAGCTCGCCCTTCTGCATCTTCACTGCGTCGTCGTAGCTCATCGACAGGGTGATCTCGGCGTCGGGGTCGTCACCGAGGGTGGACTCCTGCAGGTTCCCGTTGTCGACCACCCAGTAGTAGTGGACGTCGCCCTGAGGGGTACCGGACACCTGGTACTGGAGCCTGGCGGTGGCGCCCGGCCGCTCCGGGAACTCCTGGGCCAGCTCACGGCCGGCGTCGAGCCAATCCTGGGTCAGGTAGCTGTGCATTGTCTCCTTTCCGACGGGTCTTCGACCCGCCTCCTCCCCGGGAGTGGGGCCCCTGCCCCACTCGGGGCCGTGGTCCGGAGGCTAGCGGCCGAGTTCCGGCTGGACCCGCTCCCGGATACCGGCGAAGAGGTCGTCCTCGGGAAAGTACGGAGGGTTCTCGACCAGCGAGCGGGCGAGGATGTAGTCCTCCCACGGGTACACCGACGTCACCTCCGGCGGCAGGCCGAACCAGAACGGTGAGTTCGGGTCGATCTGGGTGGCGTGGGCCAGCAGGGCCTCCTTGCGGATGTCGTCGCCCGCGCTCACGTCGATCTTGGTGGTGACCCGCTCATCGAGGCCGGGCCGGTCGAACCACTTCTCGTCGAAGGGCGACTCCATCCCCAGCTCGAGGAACTTCTCGTGGATGGCGATCATCCGGGCCTTGGCCCAGGCGCTGTAGTACAGCTTCAGCGGCTGCCAGGGCGGGCCGGCATCGAGGTAGGCGTCGGGATCGCCGGCGGCGTCGAAGGCCACGATGCTGATGTCGTGGACCCGGAGATGATCGGGGTGAGGGTAGCCCTGCTGGTCGTCTGAG
>JBKJNA010000114.1:0-3139 GCA_046596195.1 Acidimicrobiales bacterium
CGGCCGGCGATCGCCTTCGCATCCTGTGAGCCGCGCAGGGCGAAGCCGGGCATGGCCAGGACGAGGAGGCCGTCGACCAGGAGCGGCGTCCAGCGCGGCACCTTGCTGGCGGCTTCATGGCTGCCGTTGGCCGTGGAGGTGTCCCCGTGCTCGCTGGTGGCGACGACGGTGAACGGCGCCGGCCCCGCCTTCTTGAACCACTGCCGCCGCTGGTGGCTGACGCGGACGGGCACCTCGGCCTGCCCGAACGGGTCGATCTTGGTCTCCGCCCGGGCGACGCTCACGTCGACGTCGTCCCCGCTGCCCTCGCAGCCGACGGTGACGGGCAGGTTCCCGCGATTGATGACCGCAAGCGAGTGAGCGCCGTGGCGGCGGCCGTGGCTGAGCATCGGGACCAGCGCCGTGTCGAGACCGTGGGTCGGTGAGACGACGAGCGATGTCTCCTCGGTGACCTGGGTCGTGGCCTCCTGGGCCGTGATCAGGACGCCCACGGGCACCTCGCCGGCGAGCGCCCGCTCGGGGACGTGGAAGGTGAGGAAGACGTGCTGCTCCTGGCCCGGGTACACCACGACCGACTGCGGCGGCTCGGCCCAATCGGCGGCATCGCCCAGGACCCTGATGTCGTAGCGCTCCACGATGGAGCCGCCGTTGCGGACGACGAGCCCCATGCTGGCCGGCTGGCCGGGCGCCACCGGCGCCGAAGGGGTGAGCGTGGCGGAGTGGTCCATCGCCTTCAGCCTGCCTTCTGGCGCCGGAGCGCCTCCGTCGTCACCGCTCAAAGCGGCATTTGCGGCCGCCGTCAGCATGGCCGGCGCCGCTCGTCCGTACACTACGGCTCGTGCGCTGGCGAGGCTCCGGATCGGCTCCGACGGGGCTCGGACGCGGCGCCATCCTCGTTGTCGTGACCGTGATGGCGGCTGTCGTCCCGGCCCCCGGGACGGCGTTCGCCCAGGTGGCGCCCACGGCCGTGGCGGTGGCCCCCACCTGCGTGGTCGCAGGCGTAGCGACGCGCATGGTGATCCTCGGGGTGGGCTGGTCCAACGGCGCCGTGGAGCTGACGCAGAACGAGTCGCCGCTCGGGACGGCGACGGCCCGCACCAGCCCGGTTCGCCAGCAGGCCGGCAGCTTCTCGTTCTCGACCACGATCACGGCCGACGGGCCCTTCCGGATCTCCGCCAGGCAGGGCGAGCTGGTGCGCTCTGCCAGCGTCGCCGCGCAGAGCGGCTGCCCCCTGCAGATCTCCCTCAAGCCGCCGTGTCTCAGCGGGCCGGGTCTGGTGCAGGTGTCCGGCACCGGCTTCGGCGCCGGCAGCCAGGTGCCGATCGACGTGGACCCCTTCGGGAACACCGAGACCCTCTCCGCCACGGTGACCGCAGACAAGGGCGGCACCTTCTCGACGTCGGTGAACGTGCCCTTCACCGACGTCGCCGTGCCGATCGTGGCCACCCGGCCCAGCACCACCGGCACGGCCGTCATCCCTCCGTCCCGAGCAGTCGCCTTCGTCGACCCGTGCCCGCCGCCGCCGTCGACGACGACGACCACCAGCACCACCCGGGCTCCGCCGGGCGGCACCACCACCACCACGACGGGGACGGTCGGCCCCACCACCACCACCACGACCCTGCCGATCGGGGTGCCGCCGCCCGGGGTCCCACCGGTGAACATCCCGACACCGACACCCGGCGACACCGCCCAGGTGTCGATCTCTCCGAACACGGTGCGGCCCGGCCGCTGCAACGTGATCGTGGTCAGCGCCGCGCCGCCCGCCCTCGCCGTGATCGTCCAGTACGCCGACGGCCCGCCGGTGACGGGCCAGACGAACCCGGCCGGAGGCACCGTCCTCAGCGTCTGCCACCCGCACGACTCGGGGATGCCGCTCGGGCCCGTGAACGTGCTGATCGGCATCGGCCCGCTGGCGCCGACGCCCGTCTTCACCGTGCTCCGCGTGCCGGCCCGCCCGCAGCCCCCGCTCCTGCAGTCGGGCGCCGACAGCCGAAGGAGCTGAGCCCGCCGTCGACGGCCACACGGGTTAGCGTCCGACTCGACAGGGAGGCGTTGCGCGGCGCCTCGAGGAACGAGGGAGATGACATGGTGGATCAGCCGTCGGAGCAGCCGGACCCCTCGGGCGGGGGCGGTGGCGGTGGCGGGGCCACCGGCATCTCCCTGCACGTCGGCCTGAACGCGGTCGACCCCGAGCACTACCAGGGCTGGGACGGCCAGCTCGGCGGCTGCGAGAACGACGCCAACGACATGGTCGCGCTGGCGTCCTCGCGGGGCTTCGAGACGACGGCGATCCTTACGGCCGACGGCACCGCCGAGGCGGTGAGCGGCGCCATCTCCGCCGCCGCCGCCAGGCTCACCGCCGGCGACATCTTCTTCCTCACCTACTCGGGTCACGGCGGCCAGGTGCCCGACGCCGGCTCCGACGAGGACGACCACCTGGACGAGACCTGGGTCCTGTTCGACCGCCAGATGATCGACGACGAGCTGTGGGCGCTGTACGCCACCTTCCAGCCGGGCGTGCGGATCGTGGTGCTGTCCGACAGCTGCCACAGCGGCACCGTCACACGGGAGGTGCGGTACCAGGAGACCTACCTGCCGCACACGGCCAGCGTCGGAGCAGCCGGCGAGGCGAAGCCCGACCAGATCAAGACCAAGAACCTGCCCTACGACATCGAGCGGAAGACCTACATGGCCAACCGAGCGCTGTACAACGGGATCCAGAGCTCCCTCCCGCCGGGGGGCGCCAAGAAGAGCGAGATCGGCGCCGACATCCTGCTGATCTCGGGCTGCGCCGACAACCAGCTCTCCGGCGACACGCCCGCCAACGGCATCTTCACGGGCAACCTGCTGAGGGTGTGGGAGAACGGCACGTTCGAGGGGAGCTATCGCGAGCTCCATGCCCAGCTCAGCAACCTGATGCCGGCGTCGCAGAGCCCGAACTACTACCGGGTCGGCCGCGTCGACGCAGACTTCGACGTCCAGGCGCCGTTCTCGATCTGAGCCCACTCGTGGACGAGCAGCGCCTCCTTCACCGCTGACCCCCACAGGAAGCCACCGACCCCACCGGTGGCCGGGACGACGCGGTGGCAGGGGACGAACAGGGAGACCCGGTTCGTGGCGCAACCGCGGCCGGCGG
>JBKJNA010000208.1:0-3727 GCA_046596195.1 Acidimicrobiales bacterium
CAGAGCGCTATAGACCACTGGTGATACCCCCGTGCAGCGGTCTCGAAAACCGTTGTGGGGGCAACCTCACCGTGGGTTCAAATCCCACCCCCTCCGCCAATTGACCTGGTCGTTCCCACGAACGCCCAGGTCAGCGGCATGTTCCGGCTCGGTCGGCGAGTAACCATAGAAGCCAATTGCTGACCGCTGTGACCGCTCATTTGGGGGAGCGGATGGGGTGCCGTGCAGAGTTGGGGGTGCGAAAGGGGTGCGGGGAGGGGCGTGATCCGGCCACTGGCGCCCGCCCGAGCCGAGCACGCAGCGTGGTGGCTCGCAGAGTGTCCTACTGAGGTAGTAGAGTTTGGTCATGCCGCGAGGAAACCCGTCACCCAAGCTCGCCATCACCGTCGACCCTGCGGTCCACCAACAGGTCGTCGCCGCCGCAGCCGACGAGGGCGTCAGCGTGTCTGCGTGGATGACCAACGCCGCCCGGCGAGCGCTCGTCGTCCGCGATGGCCTCCGCGCCGTCGCCGAGTGGGAGGTTGAGCACGGCGCCTTCACCGATGCCGAACTGACCGCCGCCCGCCAACGCGTCGCCGACGATCTCGCTGTCTCGGCTCGACCGCGCTCGGTATGAGCTTCGTCTACGACGCAGGAGTGCTCGTCGCCGCCGATCGCAACGACCGGCTGGCGTGGGCCGCGCACCGGGCTCGCCTGGAACTGGGGCTGGTGCCGGTGACGACCTCGCCCGTGGTCGCTCAGGTCAGCCGTTCGGGACGCCAAGCGCAGCTGCGCCGCTTCCTCCGAGGGTGCGAGATCGAGCCGTTCGCCGCGGGCGAGGGCCACGCTGTAGGCGCCTTGCTCGGCGCCGCTGGCACCTCCGACGTGGTCGATGCCCACATCGTGACCGTGGCGGCCGGGACGGACGCCATCATCCTCACATCGGACGTCGACGACCTGTCACAGCTGTCGAACCAGCTGCCGTCGCCCGTTCGCGTTCGGCGGACGTAACCCACCCGGTCAGCCGGCGAGCTCGGGCTCGCCGGCGGTCGCCCGCCGCCGTCACGGCAGCCTCACGATCGGTGCCCGGCCGGCGTCACCGGGTGGTGTGGTCGGCTCGGCGGCGCGGTAGGCCGCGTCCATCCGCTCGGCGAGCGCTGCGGCCATGTGCGGCATGACGTGGCTGTAGCGGTCGAGGGTGACCTGGACCGACGAGTGGCCCATCAGCTCGGCCATCTCCTTCGGGTGCGCCCCCTGTTCGACCAGCAGGCTCGCGAAAGTATGGCGCAGGTCGTGATATCTCAGCCCGTGCAGCGCTCGGCGAAGGCCGCGCGGAGCGCCGGCTTGAAGTACACGCTGTAGAAGGTGCCGTAGTTGAGGGGCCGGCCGTCCTCGGCGGCGAAGACGTAGCCGTCCCGGTCGAGGACCCGGTCGCCGAGGTGGGCGCGGAGCCGCTCGCCGAGCGCCCTGCTGAGGAAGACGGTCCGCCGGCCGGCGCGCGTCTTGGGCTCGCCCTCGACGCGCACGCCCTTGACGACCGACGCCGACCGGTTCACGAACACGGTGCCGGCCCGCAGGTCGACATGACCGATCCGAAGCGCCGCCGTCTCGCCGGCGCGGAGCCCGGTGAAGGCAGCGAACTCGACCAGCAGCCCGTACGGCGGGGGATGGTCCCGATGCCGGGCCCGCTCCTGGCTATGTGCGTCGAGGGCGGCGGCCAGGAGGCGGACCTCGGCGGCGGTGAGGAGCAGCATCTCGGGCGACGCCGGGGACGGCAGCTCGACGCCCTGGCACGGGTTCGCCTTGATCCTGGCGTCCTTGATGGCGTAGTCGAGCACCATCTTGAGCACGAAGAAGGTGTTGCGGACCGTCCCCGGCCGGCGGCCGGTCGCCTCCAGCGAGCGGACGAAGGCGTCGACGTCCGCGTAGGTGATGGAGGCGACCCGCCGGGTCCCGAACGCCGGGCGGACGTGGAAGTCGAGCAGCTTCTCGTAGCCGTCCACCGTCTTGGGCTTGCGCCGGCCCTGGATCGAGCGGACCCACACGTCGGCGACGGCGTTGGAGGCGGCCAGCGCCGCGAGTCGCCCGGTGAGGCTGGCGATGCCCCTCACGATACCGCCAGCCTGCGACGCTCAGGCCGGCCGGCCTGGCGCTCGGCGGTAGCTGTCGATCCACTCCCGGATCTCGACCGGGTCGAAGCGGATGAGGTGCCCCCACTTGATGATGGGGATGCGCCGCTCGGCCACCAGCCGGCGGATGTGACGGGGCTCGACGCCGAGCAGCTCGGCGAGGGCGGTGATGTCGAGCAGCGGGGGTGGCAGCGGTGGTGCGGGCCGCCTTCGAGGACGACGGCTACCGGGTGCTGGGCACCGCCGTGTCCGGCCAGGCGGCCAGGGCGCTGGCCACCGAGGCCGGCGTGGACTCCCGCACCGTCGCCTCCCTGGCGTGGCGCCTGGAGCACGGCGCCCTCACCCTCGACGCCGGCACCCTGCTGCTGATCGACGAGGCCGGCATGGCCGACGACGCCCAGCTGCTCAAGCTCTTGGTGGCCGTGGAGGCGGCCGGCGCCAAGGCGGTGGTGATCGGCGACCACCACCAACTCGGCGCCGTCGGCCCCGGCGGCGGCCTGGAGGCCCTGGTCGCCCGCCACCACCCGGCCGTGGTGGTCCTCGACCACAACGTCCGCCAACGTGACCCGGCCGAGCGGGCCGCCCTGGAGCAGCTGCGGGCCGGCGACGTGGCCAAGGCCGTGGCCTGGTACCGGGACAACGACCGCATCGTCGCTGCGCCGGAGCGAGCCGACGCCCTCGACGCCGCCGTGGACGCCTGGGACGCCGACCGCCGGGCCGGCCACGACGTGGCCCTGCTGGCCTGGCGGCGCCGGGACGTGGCGGCATTGAACGAACGAGCCCGACAACGCTGCGTCGACGCCGGCGTCGTCGCCGGCCCCGAGGTCGAGGGAGCAGGAGGACGGCGCTACGCAGCCGGCGACCGGGTGGTGTTCCTCGCTCCCGGCGACGGCCGGTGGGTGACCAGCGAGCGGGCCAAGGTGGTGGACGTGGGCGAAGGGCGGCTCACCGTTGCCTTCGACGACGACCGCCAGGAGGAGCTGGCCGGCGAGGAGATCGGAGTCGAGCGCCTGGACTACGCGTACGCCCTCACCGTCCATCGGACCCAATCGGCGACGGTGGACCGGGCACACGTGCTGGCCGACGGCGGTGGGCGGGAGCTGGCCTACGTGGCCATGAGCCGTGCCCGAGGGACCAGCCACATCTACGTGGTGGCCGACCAGGTCGACCAGGCCGCCGAGGACCTCACCGCCGAGTGGCGCCGGGAGGCCCGCCAGCGCTGGGTCCTCGACACCGACATCTAGGCCGGCGACGATGGGCCCCGCCGGCCCGACCTGGCCCGCCGGACGAACAGCACCCTGCTCGTGACCCGGCTACGGGCCGAGCGCGATGCCGTGGCGGCTGTTGCGCCGGGCGCCGAGGACCGGCTCCGTGTCCTGGATACGCAACTACGGCTCGAGCAGGTGGGCCAGCACCTCACGCAGGGACGGGCGGATCCTCACGGCGCCGCTCCAGATCCGGCAGCAATATCCGCGCCGATCTGCGGTACCTCCCGCAGATACCGCCGGTGTTAGCCCGAATCCACCGATCAGGTTCGGCCGGCCGCCGTGGCGGGCCGAACATGACAGCGAATGTGTGAGGACGCCCGATCGGGCGTCGGCTGTGCCCACGGGCCGCTG
>JBKJNA010000016.1:0-21780 GCA_046596195.1 Acidimicrobiales bacterium
CGAGGATGAGGTGCTCCGCCTCGCCGGAAAGGCCTGAGCCCGGCGGGATGGGGGCTCCCCTTGCGCTGGCGTTCGCCGCAGGCCTGCTGGCCGCGTTCAGCCCATGTGGCTTCGCCCTCCTTCCCGCCTACCTCGCCTACTTCGTCTCCACGTTCCCCACCACAGGTATCGTAGGTACATCTCTACATCGGGAGGTGCGGCAATGACGCAGATGAGCAGCCGCGAGTTCAACCAGGACACGAGCGGGGCGAAGAAGGCGGCCGAGCGGGGGCCGGTCTACATCACCGATCGCGGGCGCCCGGCCCACGTGCTCTTGACCTACGAGGCCTACGAGCACCTGGTGGGCGCCCAGGTTGTGCTCGACCGTCTCGCAGAGCCGTCCGGGATCGAAGACATCGAGTTCACGGTCACCCGCTCGGACGAGATGGCGCGACCGGCGACGTTCGAGTGATGTTCGTGCTCGACACCAATGTGGTGTCCGAGCTTCGCAAGGTGAGGAGCGGCAAGGCGAACCGGGGACTCGCCGACTGGGCATCGAGCGTCCCGTCGAGTTGGCTGTTCCTTTCGTCGATCGTGGTGCATGAGCTCGAGCACGGAGTGTTGCTTGCCGAACGTTCCGATCCCGTCAAGGGGGCCGTCCTGCGCCGCTGGCTCGACACGAGCGTCGCTGCCGCGTTCGACACGCGGATCCTCGCCGTCGACATGGCCGTCGCCAAGCGTGCCGCCAGCCTCCACGTCCCCGATCCGGCCCCGTTCCGAGACGCGCTGATCGGCGCCACAGCCCTCGTGCACGGGATGGCCATGGTGACCCGCAACAGCAAGGACTTCGAGCGCTTCAAGGGCCTCGATGTCGTGAACCCATGGCGCTGACCCACGCACCGCCGATGTTCCTGGCCGTGCCGACGGCTGCTGCATCGTCGGCGGGATGCTCGCGGGATGGAGCCCCTTTCGGGCTCCTCGCCTCGGAGCCCGCATCCCCGCTGACCTTGGGTTTTACCGGTGGTCGGGACCGGCGTCGATCCGGTGACCTCGCGCTTTTCAGGCGCGCGCTCTACCAACTGAGCTACCCGACCGCGGTCCTGACGGGATTTGAACCCGCGACCTCCGGCTTGACAGGCCGGCGTGCACTCCAAACTGCACCACAGGACCTTGGAGCGCTGCATCTCCAAGGAGTACAACCCGGCCACTCTAGCGGGGTCGCCGGAGCCCCCACCGGAGATTGGTTGGTTTCGGCGTCTCGCAGGCCAGGGAACCGTCTAGGCATGACCGGTCGCACGATCCTGCCGGCCGAGGCTGGCAGCGCAGCCGTCGCCCGGCGCTTCGTGGCGGACGTGTTGCTCCAGCGTGGCTTCCCTGATGGGTCTATCGCCGACGCCGTCCTGCTGACCAGCGAAGTGGTCGCCTACGCCGTGGGCCAGGGCGGTTCGTCCATTGCCGTCCAGGTGGTGGCCGAGCCCCGGATGGGCAGGGTGGAGGTCCAGGTGCTCGATACTGAGCCCGTGACCGGGCCGACCGGTACGTCGTCGCCCGAAGCGCCTTCGGGGGCACGGCTCCTCGTGCTCGAAGCGATGTCCGAGGCGTGGGGGCTCGATCGGGACGGCACCGGGCTTCGCGTCTGGTTCGAAATCCGCAGCTGACCCGTATCCCCGGACGGCGGTGCTGCGTTCACTGGGCATGAACGACAGCGGTGACGATTCCGAACTCCTCCGGCGGCTCCACGCCATGGGAGAGCGTCCCGTGGCGCCGGCCACCGCCCGGCGGGTGCTGACCCGGGCGCACGGCGGCTCGGCGACCTGGTGGCACTCAACCAAGCTCAAGGTTGCCGCCGCACTGGAAGCCGGGTTCGCCGCCGGCAGCATGGGCCTGGCGTCGGCGGGAACGCTGCCCGCCGCCGTGCAGGACGTCGCCCACTCGGCCCTCGGCAAGGTGGGCATCGACGTCCCGCCCGGCCATGACGCTATGCCGGTCCCGGGTGCGGCGGCACCTACGCCACACACGGCGAGTACGTGCGGGCCCACAAGGACGACCCGACCGCCGCCCAGTCACCGTGCGGCAAGCCCATGAAGGCGGTGAGCAGCAAGGACGGCAGTCGGTACCGACGGTCGTAGTGCCCCGCTACTCGGCCAGGGGCGCCGGGGGCACGTTCCGGCGCCAACGCAATGCGAGGCCTCCACCCCCGAACAGCAGCACCGCCACGCCAACCGCCAAGAGGGCGAAGCCGAGGCCCTGTCGCGAGCCGCTGCCGTCCGACGAAGTGGGTTCCTCTGACGAACTCGTCTTCTCCCACATGCCCGCGCCGGTGGTGACAGGCGAAGCAGGCGCGGCGGCCGGCTCCGTGACCGCCGGGGCTGCAGCAGGTTCAACGACAGGATTCGCGGCTGCCGCAGGGGCGGGCGCCGTCGTCACGGCAGGAGCGGCACCGGCGACGGTTCGCGAATGAGTCTTCCCTCCAGATGCGTACTCCTACAAAGAGCAACAGTAGATTCGGACTGCCAAGGAGGCGTCGAGAGAAGGCAGGGGCGACTTTCACCGAGCCCTAGTTTCCATTAGTAGACCAGTGCCACGGTTCCCGCGGCAGGTTCGACAGGCCGTAGCGGCCTGCGTTGCGACTGAGCCACTGGAAAGCGGCGTTGCGGCTGCTGATGAGGGCGCCGTTCCAGGTGAAGTCCACTGCGAGGCCCCGCTCGTGCATGGACTGTCCGGGCCGGGCTGTCGGGGGGGCGCAGCTTGATGCCGGCCGTTCGTACACGTCGTAGTTGCTCGTGCCGCAGTTGGCTCGCCGAACAGCGATCTGGCCGCCCGAGTCGCGGTAGCCGCCTCCACCCATGATGAACCCGTCGGCCTCGGCCGCGCTGAGGAGATTTTCCAGCTGCTCGGCGATCTCCGTGGCGACAGTGATACCCCGTACGCTCGTCGTGCCCACGGCCCCGGCCGGTCCCGACGCGCTGCGCGAGGCCCGTGCCCGTCGTGGCGTGGACGCGATCCGCGCCGCGAGCGCAGCTTGACGCTGGGCAATCTCGGTGGCGAGTTGCCTGTCGAGGACGGCAAGGGAGTCGGCCTCGGCAAGGGCCCGCTCGAGGCGCTGCTCGACCGATTCGGCCACCTCCTGCTTCAGGTCCAGCGCCTGCTTCACTTCGGACAGGCGCCCGTCCACCTCTTTGCGCCGGGCTGTAGCACGCTGCGCCGCTTCCTCAGTGGCGGCGGTCTGTGTTTCCAGGTCCTCTCCGGTGGCGCGGAGCTCGTCGGCCAGATCGGTGCTCTTGCCCAAGGCCACGTCCACCAGGTACTGCCTGGTGGCGATCTCTGACAGCGATGCAGCGTCGAGTGGGAGCATCGTCTCCTGCGACGGGCCCCGGACGTACGCCGCGACTGCCACCTGCCTCATCGATCCACGAAGATCGCCGAGTCGTGCGGCGGTGCGCTCCTGAACCTGGCGGGCGCTGGCCGCCGCCTCAGACGCGGCCACCGCCGCCTGCCGGGCGCTGGCAGCCTGAGCCTCCTGGGCCCGCACATTGGCATCCAGGCGATCGAGCGCCTGCTCTAGTTCGGCGTCGGAGGCCTTCAGGACGTTCACCTCGGCAGCCTGCTCTGCCCGCTTTTCCTGAAGCTCCCTGCGCCGCGCCTGGGGGTCGGAGCCCTTGCCTGCCGCGTCGGCCGACACCGGCAACGAGACGACGAGGAGCGCGGTGAGCCCGATGACGCCAAGCGGGCGGCGCCTGCGCGATGGCGAAGAGGGCAAAGTGGCTCCCGTGTCTCGTCGGCGGACGGGTCTTGGGCGTGCCAGCGAGAGAGTTCGAGATCTGCTGCATCCGGCCGCCGGAACTTCTTGGACCGTAGTTGCTACACCGTGTCGGCGTCGAGTTCTCGACCCGGTTTCTGCCCGCCGCGTGCGATCATCGTGCCCCAAGGAGGAGGAGCATGGCGGAGCGACGCGGAATGGGAGCGCTGGAGGCGGAGGTGCTGGGTCACCTGTGGGCGATCGGCGCGCCGGCTTCGCCCGGTGAGGTGCTGGGGGCCATGGGCGGCGAACTGGCCTACAGCAGCGTGATGACCATCCTCGTGCGCCTCTGGAAGAAGGGCCTTGCCGATCGTGAACGGCGAGGGCGGGCGTACGTGTACCGACCGGTGATGTCGGAGGCCGAACTCATTGCGTCGCGGATGCGTGCCACCCTCGACCGAACGCACGACCGCGAGGCTGCCCTGAGCCAGTTCGTCGGGACGCTCACCCAGCGCGACGAGCGGGCCCTGCGGCGGATCCTGGGCGGCGCTGCCCGTCCGAGATGAGCTGGGCGCTCGTCCTTCCGGCAGTTGCCGCCATCGCCTTGGGAATGGGCGGCGGGCTCGTGCAGCGCCGTCTCCGGCCCCAGGCGGCTGTGCCCATCCTGACCGGCCTGGCGGTGCTGGTGAGCCTGGCGGCGGCGGGAGCGGTCGCGATACTCGCCATCGCCTACCTGGCCCAGGTGCCCTGGCTGGCTGCGCGAGTCGGATGGTGCCGCAGCCTTGCCCGCTCCCACGACGCTGTGCCCCAACTGCTGGGATTAACGGCATGCCTGAGCCTTGTGGTGATGGTCGCTGCGTCGGCGGGGAAATTCCTTCGCCGTCGGCGCATGGTGACGAGCCTTGCACACGACGGCCCCCTCGAAGTGCTGCCCACCGAGCAGGCGGTGGCCTTCGCCGTTCCCGGTCGGCCCGGGCACATCGTGGTCTCCTCGGGAATGCTCCTGCTCCTGAATGCCGAAGAGCGCCGTGTGCTCTTCGCCCACGAGGGTTCGCATCTGCGCCACCGCCACCACCGCTACCTCCAACTGGCCGACCTCGCAGCCACAGCCGTGCCTGTGCTGCGCCCGCTCTGCGCTCAGCTTCGCTTCGCCACCGAGCGATGGGCCGATGAGGACGCAGCCGCGGCCGTCGGTGACCGTCGTCTGGTGGCGCACACAATCGCCAGGGCCGCCCTCGGGCCGTCCCGCCGGCCGGGTTCGGTCGCCCTGTCCCTGGCCGGGCTGGGGGTTGCCGCCCGGGTCGAGGCGCTCCTGGCCGAGCCGGTCTCCTCACCCGTGATGGAGACGACGCTTGCAGCAGCGGTGCTCGCCCTCGTCGCGACCATGGTGAGCTCCACCGTCCAGTTGCACCACGTGCTTGCATTCACAGCCCACGTCTGCCGTCTTTGATGCTCGACTCCTCAGGAGTGCGAGGCAACTACGACACACTGTCATAGCTTCCGCGAAAGCTCCTCACCGGCTCTACGGGACGTCAGGACCCCGGGCCTAGCGGTCGAAGCCGACATGAAGATGGTCCTGATGGACCAGGTTCGTGAACGAGGCTCCACCTGGTCCGTCGAGGTCCCAGGGACCGCCCAACTCGGTGACGCCGCCCGCCAGCAGGCTTCGGGCGAGGTCGGCCAGCGGGCCTGCCAACTCGCGCTGTTCCACCACCGCCCGGCCGTCGACCGACCAGATGTCGACGGCCCGCCCCTCGGTGTGATTGCTCACACTTTCCGATGCGAACACGTTGTGCGGATGCCCGGTGGCGAGGACGGTGATGCCGAGACGGTGGGCCGCCCCGAGCTTGCTGAGCAACGTCAGGATTCGTTCGTCGATCCCGCCGGCGGCGATGTCCCACCGGGCGGAGTCGGCCAGTTCCAGATTGCCGTCCGCAAGCACCGCTGCGGCGGCAGCCGAGGTCGCCGGGCCGGGAACCACCTCGTCACCACCGGCGGATTCGACGCTGGTCACCGCCCAGTTCTCGCCGGCGCGGGCCAGCCGGACGTCGATGCTGCGCACGACCCTGCGCTCATCGCCCCCCTCGAGGAGGCGCTGGCGCACGATCACCATCACCGACGCCGACCGGCTGGTCAGGCCGCCAAGCTGGGGATACACGATGTCCCCCATCGACGACGCGCCGGCCACGAGTAGCGGTCGGGTCTGATCCACCAACCCGATCGGCGCCCCCAGCCGGCCCAGGGCGGCGCCGACGGCGGGTGCGGGGTCCGACGACGCCTCGTACGAGGTGAGCGCCTGCACCGCATCGGCCGCCGCCTGCTTGGCTCCGGGCTCGGGTTCGCCCGGTAGCGGCTGGTAGCGGACGGCGGGCTGGAGGCGGACCTCTGTGGTTGTCGTCGACGAAGCCGTCGACGGGCTGCGCCGCCGGGACTCGCCTTGCCCGGAAGACCGACAACCGGCAAGTGCAATGGCGGCGACAGCTGCAGCGGCGACCCAGCGGCTCACGTCAGGTCGAGGCGGAATTCGGTCCAGCCGGTGCCGTCCAACCCGGCGCGCTCGCCGACCAGCGTCCAGCCCAGGCGTTCGTAGAACTGGGCTGCGCCCGCGCTCGAATGCGTGACAAGGCGCAGGTGGGAACCGCCCCGCCGCCTGGCCTGCTCCACGAACGCCGCCACCAAATCTCCTCCCGCTCCGTTGCCTCGAGCAGCTTCCACCACGGCCAAGTGGGCAAGCACGCCCACCCGGGCCACAGCCGCCGGTGCGACACCCCCGGCGCCGCTGTCCCTCAGGCCGGCCAGACGTACCAGGCCGCGAGCGTACCTGCGGCCTCTGGTCCGCAGGAACCACCAAGCCACGGCGGGGCGCCGGGCGAGCGCTGACGAGCCCGACACAACCAAGGGAAACCAGAAGCGCCGGGCCACGAATCGATAGTGGGCGCCGTCGTCGAAGGTACCGACAAGCACCCCGACCTGGTTCTCCCCGGTCGTAGCCACAAGGGCGGCGGCCCAGGGGCTGCGGAGGAACGTGGCGTAGTACCGCCGCATGAATGCCGTCCCCAGCTTCGGGAAGAGGCCGTGCGGAAGGGCCCGAGTGTGCAGATCGGCGGCGAACGCAAGATCTCCACGCCCGAGCGGCCGCACGTCGACCCGCCGTTTCCTACTACGGTCCATCATTCATGGAATATACGACACTCTGTCGTAGCCGCATCGTCCTTCGTGCTGCTGCCCTTGGCCTTTTGGTCCTGTTCGGCGCTTGTGCTGGCACGGGTAGCCCGTCGGACTTCGTGGCCCGCGGTCCCGCTCGCGCGCTGCCACCGGACGGCGCGCTGCGCTCGGCCACCGCCGAGCAGTTCGAGGGGATGCTCGTCGGCGCCAGGGGACGACCGGTGGTGGTCAACGTCTGGGCATCGTGGTGCGGACCGTGCCGGGTCGAGGCGCCACTGCTCCAGCGTGCCGCCGAACGCTATGCCGGCGAGGTGGTGTTTCTCGGCGTGGACTCCCGGGACGACCCAGGACCGGCCAAGGCGTTCATCCGTCGCTATGGGATCGCCTATCCGAATGTGTTCGACGGCTCCGGGGACATCCGGGCCCTGCTTTCCCTGCGTGGCTTCCCGACCACCTACATCTTCGACAGCGCCGGCCGCCTGCAGGCCAGTGTCGTCGGCGGGATCTCCGAGCAGGCACTGGCCGCCCACATCGCCGCCGCCCGCCGACGATGATCGACAAGGGCCTGCTCCTCACCATGGCTGTGATGGTGCTCGTCGTCGTCGGGATCTCCCGCCGCCTCGAGCCCCGCACCATGGGTCGCGAGGAGTTGGTCGATCTGGTATCGCCGGCCGTGTTCGTCGGGGTCGCCGTCGCCAGGCTGACGGCCGTGGCCTTCGAAGACCCGTCGGCCCTGACGAGATTCGGCGATCTCCTGATCATCCGGGGCGGAATGGAGCTGTGGGCCGGTGCCCTGGCAGGCGCAGGCTGGCTGGCGGTGAGTGACCGCCGCCACCAGCGGGGCGTGGCGTGGTTTCGCCATCTGGCCGACGTGGCGCCCTACGGGTTGTGGGCGATGTCGGCATACGAGGCCACCTGCTTGTTGCGCGACGGTTGCTTCGGTCCGTCCTCGGCCTTTGGGGTGTCACCGGGCGGTGGAGGCCCCCGTCAGTTCCCGGTCGGCTTGGTGGCCGCGGCCGGCATCGCAGCCGTGGCCGCGCTGGCGCGTCGGACGGCTCGGACGGACGCTCCTGGTGGCCTCGTCGTCGCCGTCGTGGGCCTGGCGGGAGTTCGGTCGCTGGCGTCGGTCTGGCTGCCCCGGGTGAGTGCTGGATTCACCCGCCAACACAGAGAGTCCCTGGTCGTGTTGATAGGTGGAGTCGTCACGGGCATCGCAGTCGTGGCATGGCGGTCGAGACGTGAACGAGCCCGACCCGGGACGACAGTGAGTAGTAGTAGTGGCGCCGGCGGGGGTAGAAAGGATGAAAATCCTCCCTCCCATTCCCAGGAGATCGATCCATGCCCTTGAAGCGCCTGCTACCTCTGCTCGTGGCCTTGGCTCTGGTGGGCGTGGCGTGTGGCAGCAAGGACGATCCGGCGATCGACGGGTCGGCGGCTGGCCACAATGCCGCCGACGTGACCTTCGCTCAGTCGATGGTCCCTCATCACGAGCAGGCGGTGGAGATGGCCGACATGGCGATCGCCAAGGCGTCCGACCCGAAGGTGAAGGATCTGGCCACCAGGATCAAGCAGGCGCAGGGCCCCGAGATCACGACCATGAAGGGCTGGCTTGCAGACTGGGGCGAGTCTGCGGCTGGGGGCCACGACAGCGGCGACAAGCATATGGGCGGCTCGGGCATGATGTCGGCCCAGGACATGGGTGATCTCGAAAAGTCGTCCGGCGCGAGCTTCGACCGCATGTTCCTCACCATGATGATCCGTCACCATGAAGGCGCCGTCGAGATGGCGACGACCGAGTCGAAAGACGGCAGGTTCGAGCCGGCGAAGGCGGTGGCCCAGCAGATCTCCTCCGCTCAGAAGGCGGAGCTCGCCGAGATGAAGGCTCTTCTGGAAACCTCCCAGTAGGCGGCAGCGAAGCCCCCGCTTCCTGGGAGAGCGTCGTTCGGACAGGAGGGCCCGCTCCGGGTCACTCGGGCGTCACGACGCCGTCGACGGAGCTTGATGCAGCTTCCGGCCCGGGCTGGAACGGGTACGACTTCGCCGCTTCTTCCGATCGACGACAGTTTCGTTCGTTGTGGATAGCGAGGATGGCGATCCCGACGATGGGCCCGACGAGGAAGACAGCGATCTCGATCGCCTGCCGAATGCCCTCTGCTGAACCAAGAACCCAGCTCACCACGGCGCATCCTTCATCGGTCTGACGCAGAGATCCCTCACGCCATGCTGCGGGCGGCCAGAAAGAAGACCGCGGCGATCACCCCAAGAACGAGGCCCAACCACAGGACGACTCGCCGGCCGTCGTACCGGCGTGGACCGTCATCGACCTGGCCGGCCTCATCGCTGCCGCCGGTTCCCGGCGAGGTCATCGATCGGCCTCCCCATCGGGACCGCCCGACTGGCTCGTGTGCACTGCTACGGAGTGTAGCTCCAACGAAGTGGGCTCGGCCCGGCCCGACGCTCACAGCACTGCGCATCATCCTCCACCGTGCGGGTCGAGGGCTATGGCTCCGCCCGAACCATGATGCGGAGCGCCAGTTGTGCATGCGAACGGGCTATCCCGCTCGCGCTGACGAAGGAGTTCCCGCGATAGTGTCCCGGCGAATCGACGGAGGGCGGAACATGGTACGACGGCTCCTGGCAACCCTTGCTGCGACCGCTATTCTTGGGGCCGGCTGCGGCGGTGGGAACGGCGGGGATTCTGAGGCGCCGGCACCGGCCGGCACCGCCGTCGGTTCCGTGCCGGTCACCATTCCTGTCGGCGTCGACGCCAGAACCGATGGGTTCGGCGCCAGCTTCTTCGCGTTCTTCCCGAACGAGGTAACGGCCCGCCCGGGCGACACCGTCGAGTTCACCAGCTTCTTCTCGGGGGAGCCTCACACCGTCGCCCTCGGCACCATGGTCGACCAGGCGCTCGCCGCCTACGCCGCCGTCCCCGAGGGCACTGAGGCCCCTCCCGAGGCGAAGCAGCTCCTTGCCAAGCTGCCATCCTTCTTCCCGCCCGGCGCCACTTCGGTCGATGTCGACCCGGCACCATCGGCCGCACAGCCCTGCTTCCTCGAGTCCGGGGAGCCGCCTGCACAGGAGGCCTGTTCGGGCGAACAACGTGAGCAACCTGACTTCAACGGTAGGCAGTCCTTCTTCAGCAGTGGCTTCCTCCCGGATGAGGCCACCTTCGAGGTCAAGATCTCCGCTGACGCAGTGCCCGGCACCCATTCGTTCATGTCCCTGGTGGATGGAAGGAACATGAGCGGCCGGCTCTCCATCGTCGCTGCCGGAAAGCGCCTCGCCTCGCCGACGGAGGTGAAGCAGCAGGGACAGGACAGGATCGATCGGGCGGTAGCGTCGCTCGCGCCCCGTGCCGCAGCGGTCAAGGCCATCGTCGCCCCGGACGCAGCCGTCGCCGGGGCGCCCGCCGAAGCGCAGGGCTCATCGGCCCAAGTCGAGGAGTTCGAGACCTCGGTCAACGCCTTCCCCGACGCGATCGCGGTTGCGACCGGCGGTGCTGTCACCTGGACGATCAACGGCGCTCACACCATCAGCTTCAACGCCCCCGAGGACAGCCGGCCCCTGTACGCGGTCGAGGGCGACGGGATCGTTCGTGCCAACAAGAAGGGATTCGGCCCGGCAGGCGGGCCGGGCCAGGGCAGTGGAGCCCCTCCTGGCCTGGTCGACGGCGGCCAGTTCGACGGGAGCGGCTTCCACAACTCCGGAATCCTGGTGGGGGAGGGTGTCTCCTACCGCCTCACCTTCACCAAGCCCGGTACGTACAAGTACCGCTGCAACTTCCACACCGACATGGAGGGCACCATCAAGGTCGGCTGAACTTCGCCGCCGGCGTCCTTCCCGCCGACCGCCGCCTGCCCATCACGCCGAGGCCCAGCATCGCCGCCAGGAGCAGCACCGACAGCACCGGCCCGATGGACGAGTTCGCGCCGCTCGGGCACGAGGTGCCTTGACACGGCAGGCGGAGGAGGGGTGCGCCGCCCTTGGAGTTCGCCGGCCGCACGCGGAGGACGCCCCAGAGCCCGGCTTCACGGTAGGGCTCCCGGTGGTCGCCGTAGACGTAGTCGCCTGGCAGGCGCGCAGGGCCCCCTGCCCCGCCGTCCAGCCTGATCGTCAAGGCCTCCATGCCGCCGAGCTTCACCGAGCTGACCAGGGTGGTGCCCCTCCGCCCCGGCTCCACCGGCCAGCGGTGCCCTTCGAGGGAGAACACCTGCGACTGCTCGCTCCACGGCGCGAGCACGCGGATGCGCACCGGGTCGCCGGCGAAGGCATCGAGAAGCGGCGTCGGCGGGTCGCCGAAGGCCGCACTGCTGAAGGCCAGGCCGGTGTCGGCGCTGGCGGCGGCGCGGTCTCGGAGGAGGGCAGCGGCATAGTTGACGCCGACCACGCCATTTACCTGTTGGGAGTAGGGCATCTGGTGATTGGCCAGGCCCTCGTCCTCGTCCTGGAAGAAGAGGCTGAAATCGCGGTACGCCGCTCCTGACGGCGGCACCACGTCGACGCGCCATGACGACGTCAGCGACGCGTCGGCACCGGTGGCGGGGTCCCGGTAGCGGGCGCCGGCCGGGCCCACCACGATGGCGCCGTACAGGCCCAGGCCCGGGTTGACGACGACATCGGCCATGTCCCGGACCAGGGCGGTCGTCTCGCCCACCTCGGGGCTGGCGAAGTAGGTGTACAAACGGCTCGCCCCCGGTGCCACGGCCTGGGGGGGATTGCGCCCGGCGGCGACGCCGGCCGAATCCCTTGGGTCGAACGCGAGCATGTCGGCGTGGAAGGACACCGGTCTGTTGGTGGCGTTGGCGAGGTCGACCCGCACGCAGTCCCCCACGTTCACGTGCAGCACGAGGGGCTCGGGCGCCCGAGCGCCCGGAGCGGCGGCTTCCCGGTCGTCGCCGAGCACGTACACCTTCCCCGGGGCGCCGCCCAGCATGGGCAGCGGCGCCTCTGCCGCCGTCACGTCGAAGCGCTTCTGCGGTGCGCCCGGGGGGCAGATCTCGCTTGCCGCGGCAGGGGTCTCCTCGCGTCCGGGAAGCTTCCGCAGCCCGCCGCTCTCTCCGGCGTCGAGCACCCGGAGGAGCCCCCAGCTGCCCTCGCTCAGCTTGAACGACCTCCCGCTGTAGTAGAGGTAGTCGCCCGGCATGCGCTGCGGGCCACCGGCGGCAGGAACCACCAGGTCGAAGCGCTCGGAGATGCCGAGGTGGGCTGTGCTGGTGGGCGCCGACGTACGGCTAGCGGCCTCGGTGCGGAACCAGTGGCCGTCGAGGTGCCACGTGTGCATCTCGTTGTTGGAACTCACAAGGCTGCGGACGACCACGGGGTCGCCGAGGTAGGCCTCGAGAACCGGCGTCTCCGGGTCGCCGCCCGCTGATTGACTGAACAGCGCAGCCGGGTCGCGGCCGCGCCGGTCAAGGGGCTCGGTCCGGAGGTTGAAGGCGCTGCCTGTCGAGCGATCGACGCGGGAAAGCGGGTTGTCGTCCTGTATGAACATGACCAGCTCGCGAAAGCTGCCAGCGACGTCGACCGAGACCCGTCCGGAGTTGTGGATGTCGGCCACCGGGCCGCTCTCGATCTCCGCTCCCGTCCTCGGGTCGCGATAGGTGGCGCCCGGGGGCTCGACCACGAGAGCGCCGAAGAGGCCGTGGCGACCGGAGACGAGCGGGTTGACGTGCTCGTGGAAAAACGTGGTGCCGACCTGCGCGTCGGGGTACCAGCGGTAGCGCACGAACTCGGTGCTGACGACCTCGCCGGCCCCGTGGGCGTTGGCCAGCGGCACGTCGAAGGTAACGACCGTGGCGTTCACGGCGGCTATACGTCGCACCTCGAAGGCCTCGTCCTGGTCCATGCCGACACCCACCATCGCCCCGACCTGGAAGCGGTCCGTGTCATCGAGGCCGACACTGGTAGCCCCAGCGGGTGACGGGGCCGACAGCACCTGGCCCTCCGAGCGGTACGGCCTCACCGACTGCTCGTAGCCGAAGCCGGTGTCGACGCCGTCGCTTCCCTGCACGTCGAACTGCACGAAGTGGATGTGCATGTTGACCTTGCTCAGTGGGTCGGCGGCGTTGTCCTCCAGCTCGCTGCGAAGGACCACGTCGACACAGTCCTCCCCGGCATTGGCGCGCACGACCAGGGGGACGCGCTTCGCCGGGTCGGCCAGGAGGGCGTCGCGCTGCGAACGCAGGACGAACAGTTGTCCATTGGGGTCCACCACATTGGCCTTGGTGTTCTGGGTCACAGGAGCCTGGACGGCATTGACGGCGAGCTTCTTCGACCTGGTGCCGGCAGGGCACAGGCTGGCGGGACCGTTCTCCCCCGGCGCTGGGAGCGTCGAGCCGTTGGCCGTGGGGTCGAGGTACGGCGCCGGGCCGTGGTTCGGTGCGAAGGGAGGGCGGCGGCCGAGGTGGGGCCGCAGGAAGGGGTAGGCCAGCTTGCCGGTGACCGGGTCGAATGTGACGGGGGGCCTGGTCCCTGGTGCCCGTGGGCGGTAGCCGGGCCACGCCTGATCGGTCTCCGGCTCGTTCAGATACGAGTCGCCATCCCGACGCCAGTCCATCACCGAGGCGTCGTAGCCCCTGGGAACACCCGACGGGGGAAGCTGGCGCTCGACCCAGGGGACCAGCCCATCGCGGTCAATGGTGAATCTCTTGCCCGACCAGTCGACAACGGTCCCGACAAGGTCCGGCGCGGGGACTGCCGGCTTCACGCCGCCCGCCCTGTCGGGCAGCTCCCGCAGGGGTGGCATGGCGTCGGTGGATGCAGGCCCGTCCTGTTTCGTGTTGTACACGCGCCACACGCCCCACATGCCCGCGAAGTAGTGCTGCGAGACGTGGCAGTGGTACATGAAATCGCCGGCGGACTGCTGGCACCCGCCGGCGCCACACTCCTGCTCCACGTCGAAGGTCTCCGAAGGGCCGATCGACTGCGAATCGGTGCGCTCGGAGGCGGCGACCCTGATGGCCGGGCGCTTGTCGAGACCGGCGTCGATCCGGTTGTCCTGGACGCCGGGCTGGCGGGCCCAGCGCGTTGCGCCACCGTGGACATGGTGGACGTGGAAGACCTCCGAGCCGCCGTGGACCACCCGCTGCTTGACGGGATCGCCGACGTAGCTGCGCGGGACAGGTGTGGCCGGATCACCGAAGGCATAGGAGCTGTAGGAGAGGGAGACATCGGTCGACCCGGTGAGCGACTGTTGGAGGGCAAGGCGGTTCATGAACGGCTCGCTGCGGTAGTTGATGGCGCGGGCCCCCGGCCGGTAGGCGGTGGTGATCGGATCGACGAGCGGTAACAGGCCTCCTGCCTTGTTCAGGAACTGGTAGTTCTCGTTGCCGATCTCGTGGTAGTAGAGGACCGTCTCCCGGAAGTCGCTCCCGTCGGCGCCGACGACCATGGTCGCCCACCCCGTAGGCGCCTCGACGCCGGTGAGTGGGTCGAGCCAGGCGGAGCCCTCGGGCTCGACGATGACGGCGCCGAACAAGCCGTGGCCCGTCTGCTCCCGGGTCCTCCCGTGGCTGTGGAAGTAATGGGTGCCCTCCGCCTCGTCCGACGGGACCCTCCACTCATAGGTGACCGTCGCGCCGGCGCGTGCCATGGCGCGAGGTTCCCCTGCCACGGCCGGCTTGTTGGTCCCAGCCACGACGAGCCCGGCGCCATGGAGGTGCAGGCTGGCCGGCTCAGTCCCTCCGACCGCGTTACGGAGGCGGATCCGCAGGCACTCGCCGGGAAGGACTCGCAGGGTAAGGGGCTGGATGGCGTCACCCTGGAGACCCACGGAGACAGCCGGCTCAGCCTTGTCCTCCCGGGCGGCTGCGTTCTGGGCCTCTTCGGCACGTACCCAGGCCAGGTCCTCCTCGAGGACGTACATCCGGCCCTTTGGATCGTGGTCCAAGTAGCGGTTGAGGGTGATGTCCACCGTGATGGCGGCGACGTCGTAGGCCCGGACCAGGGCACCCGGCTCACACCTGGCTCGGGCGACGGAGGAGTCGTCGTCTTTCGCCGCGACCAGCTTCAGTCCCTCCGCTGCTTCATGTCCTTCCTGCGACTCGGCACCGTGCGTTCGCCCGCTGCCCGACTCACCGGCCCCCTGTGGTGCCCGTTGTGCGGCGCCGGCAGAATCGTGATCGGCAACCGGGCCGATGAGCGAGAGCAGGACCAGCGCTGCCGCCGCGACAGCGGTCGTTCGGCGCGAGCGACTCCGCATGTTCGTCAGCGGACCGAGCCGCCGTTTCGTGACACAACGTCAAACATAGTGTCGGGCGCATTCCATCAGACCGCGGCTACCGCACCCGCCGGGCGTGCGCGACACGGTTCCATGCTGGCCAGTGCGCTCAAGTGCGTTTCCGCAGCTCAGAGGGGATGCGCCTGTCTTCCAGGTCACCCCCCGTCCGGCCAGGATCGCCGATTGGAGTGGCGAATGGAGTGGCAAAACAGGCAGGGTCACCGAGGTCAAGTCGACAAATTGCCGCTCTCCCGGATCTTGCCGTCGAGTCGAGGCCGGGCTCCATCGACAGAACCTTGTGCAGGTAGACGTGGCCGGCGATCCGCACGAGGACGATGTCGCCGACCTCGATCAGCGCCGCGTACACGGGGCGAGATGACCACGTCGGCCCCCGAGGGGATGAGGGCCTTCATCGAGTGGCCTACCGGCCGGCAGGTCACGGTGTCGCCCGCTGCGACACGTGTGACGAGCGCAGTGAGGTTCACGCACCCATCGTGGCGCGAGCTGATCGTGGGGCCTCGCCGAATTTCATCCACGCCCACCCCGCCCGACCCCAGGCCGCCGTGGCGGCCGCAGGGACGAAGTACTTCGCCTCGCCGGCCGAGTCGGCTGCGCACCGATCACTCCGTCGCGCTGGCCTTGCCGGCGCGCGAGCCGGCAATATGCGCTTGTGAGCCGCGTCCTCGGCCGAGCTTGGAAGTGGCTATGATCACCGATCCCCTGGCACAAAGGCGGGCGAACGCTACATGCCCGCTGTGCGACCATCCGATAGTGATCGCGCCCACGGGAGCGCTCATCGGTCGAAACGTCATGTTCTCCCCCGCCACGCGAGAGGAGAAGATCGCGGCGTGCCCCAAGCATGGGCGCTCGCCTTACAACCATGCCAGCATTCGTGCCGAGAACAGCCGGTGAAGACAGTCAGTAGCCGTCAGCCAGGGCCTGGTGGCCGACCAGGCGCCGCTGTCAGCCACCGGCGACGACCCCCCTCCCATGGCGGGCCACCGAGGCCCTTGCGAACAGAACGACCGTTGCGCTGGCCGACGGGCCTCGCTACCCGGCAGCAATAGGCGCGCCTCTCTGGGTTACGGCCACCCCCGTCGTTCGACCTCTTCGTGAAGCCGCCGCTTACCGTCTTCCGTCAAGTCCCACCAACCCACCTGAGGATCGCCCTGTTCGTATTCCGGTACGCCTGTCCCAGGCTCAGGACCACAGTCGTGATGCTCGACCCGGTGAAACGCAAGACCCCGTAGTTGAAGTGATGACAGCGCCTGGCGAAGGTCTTCTTCGTCGGCACGCGCTCCAGTGGCGCCGTCCTCGACCACGTCATCCACCATCTCCAGCAACAGAAGCGTCGTCTCGGAGCCGTTGCCGAGGCAGAAGACAAGACTCAGTTCGAGTTCCGTCAGCCCGTCGCCGCACTGCCCGGTAGTCACTACGCCAGTCTTGCAGCCGTACCCTCATCCGGCCGTCTCCAGCAGCGAGAGGCCTGCGCGCTCGCGCTGGCTCCTACGTGCCAATAGCGAGCGCCCGCTCGTCTCGTGAGTGAGGCCCATCGACGGCGCCGATCGCCCACCCGATCGTCCGTTCGCGAGCGTTTTGAGCGGTTCACAGCTAGCCTCGGAAACATGCCTCGCGAGAGGGAGAGCCGCCGGAGTTTCGCTCTTGGCAAGCCGACCGGGACGGTCGACGGCATCGACGTCTCGCTGCTCGACCCCGAGGACGAGGACGGCCGACGGCTGCTGGTCCTGGCGGATCACCCGGATATTCAACGAGCCATCGCAGCAGGCAAGCGAGAGGTAAAGCGGGGTGGCGAGCTGGTCAATCCGGAGCTCCACCTGCAGATGCACCTCGTCGTTGCGAACCAGCTGTGGGACGACACGCCCCCGGAGACGTGGAACACCGCCAAGCGGCTGAGCGCTGACGGCTACGAACGCCACGAAGTTCTCCACATGCTGGCTTCGGTGGTCTCCGCAGACGTCTTCGAGGCGCTCCAAGGCGGAACGCCCGACGCCCGTCGGACGCTCGAGCGTCTGGCGGCACTGCCGGCGAGTTGGAAAGAGCGGCGAGCCGGTCTCGGCGAGGAGCGACACGTCAACCGTGCCGAGCGACGCGCTGCGCAGAAGCGGTCAAGGCACTGACAACGATCGTCGACGGCTGCACGGCCGCCGCACCGACCATTCTCTCGCGCTGACCGAGCGACAGCGCGTCCCGGCATCAGTCAGGCGCGCACCGAGTGCTGCGCACGCCCCTCGACATCTCCGCTCCGTCAGCGTAAGTGTGCATTGGGCGAGGCTCAGCGCCCGACCTCACCGGGCCCTCCCAGCGGGCCCAGCTCGAGCGGCTCCGCAACGGCCTTGCGGCGCCGCTCGAGAACGAGGTCCTTGCCGAGGACGTAAGGCTGAGCGGTGGCTAGCGGGTCCGCGTGGCGAACTGGCGGCTCAGTTCGTCGACCATCGGGCGAAGCCTCTGGAGGCGATGTCACTTCTGGGCCCGCAATCTTGGTGAAGTGGTCGTCCTCAGTGCGCTTTAACGTCGGCGCGCCGCACGAGGTGGAGGTGACCCTCCGCTGGCCCCGGCAGGGGCCTGACGAGCACGACGCCGGTCGGCTTGACGGCCATGACCTCCGCCACCGCCGGGTCCGCTTCCTCGTTCCCCACGACCACGTGGGCGCCCTGCTTCAACTTCACGCCGGGCTCGGCGTTGCGGACGTTCGTATGCGTGAACCCGTCCCCGTCAGTGCGGTGGTAATCAACCCACAAGTCCCACTTCATGAGGTCCATGCTACGACCCGCAAGCCATCCCGACTGACGGGCCGGGTTGGGGACCGGAGGCTCGAAGCAGCCCTCCAGCCGGCCAAGAGTCGGCGCGGCGACGTCGGGCAAGACGACGTCGTAGTGCGGCCGAGCCAGCGTGGGGATCACGGCGAAGCCTGCGGCGCGGAGAGTGCCGACCGTCGAGAGCCGCACCTTTCCGTAGCGCAGCAGGTACGGCTCCCGGGCGCAGAGTCCTTCCACCGAGTCGTCGAGCGCCAGGAAGACCGAGACCGTGTACGGCCCGACTTCGTCGTGGGCATCGAGCGCAGTCCGGCGCAGGAACTCCGATTCCATGGCGCCACCCCTCACGACGACGACGACGTCCTCGGGCGGGTCCCCGTCACGTAGGACGATCGGTTCCACTCTCAGGCCTTCGTCTTCTCGACTGCATCCTTCTCCACGGCGTCGTCGAACAACTTCCCCAGCACGTCGGCCGCCTCTCGGTCGGCCTCGACGATGAAGTGCGAGTACACGCTGAGGGTCGTCGCCGCGTTGCGATGACCGAGGCGGCCGGCGACGGTGCGGACGTCCACCCCTGACGACAGGAGCCGCGTGGCCACGTAGTGCCTGAGGTCGTGCAGGCGTACGCCCTTGATGCCGGCCTGCCGGCAGAGGCGGGTGAACGACCGGGACGCCGAGTCGGGGTGCCAGGACACGGAGCCGTCGATCTCGGCGCTGAACACGAAGGCGAGCGCCGGCAGCCTGATGCCGCACATGGTCGCCCGCTCCGGCGGGAGGCGTGGGTCTAGGGCGACCAGCTCGCTGCGCCTCGCCCCGGTGGCGGCGGCCAGGAGGATAAAGTCGGCGAGGTCGGCGTCGGTCTCCTTGGCCAGGGCGAACAGCCGGGCCAGCTCGGCTGGGAACGGCGGGCGGATGTCGGGCGTGGGAACCCGGGGCGGCGTGGCCGAGGCGGCCGGGTTCTGGACCAGCCAGCCCCAGCGCACGCCCTGGACCAGGGCCCGGTGGAGGATGCCGTGGGTGCGGCGGACGGTGGAGGCCGACAGTGGCCGGCCGCTGCGCCCGCCCTTGTCGGCCAGGCGACGTTAGAAGCGGTCGAGGTCGGCGGCGCCCAGCTTGGTCAACGGGCCGTGCCGAGGAAGGGCAGCAGGTTGCGGTCGAGCACGCCCCGGGTCTCGACCACGTTCTTCGGCGAGAACGACGGTGCGGCGTGCGCGTACCACTCCTCCAGCAGATCGCCGACGGTGGCGGTGGTGCGGGCCAGCCCGCCCCGGTCGGCCTCGGCCACCATGGCGGCGAGCGCCCGCTGGGCCTCACGCATGCCGCCCCGGAAGCTGCGGTAGGCCCAGCGCTTGCGCCCGCTGAGCGCGTCGCTCCCCAGGTATACCTTCAACTCCCACGAACCGCCCCGCAGCCGCATCGAACCGGGCACCGTGCCCTCCCTTGCTACTCCAGCCTGCCACTCCTTCGCAAGCCCGATGGAGTGGCAGTAGAGTGGCAAATCGAGGGCCGGAGAGGCAAGGAGCCGGGTCAAAGTCGCTCTGAACCGGACTTTTGTTGGCACCCCCAACGGGATTCGAACCCGTGTCGCCACCTTGAAAGTGGAGTGACACCGGTCCGGATGAGAACGCGGAGCTGCTGGTCAGGCTACAAAGCCTTGACTTGGAAGGGCCGAGTGGGCAAAATCATGGGCACAAATCCGTCGAGCCCACGGATTCGTCTGTGCAGTGCGTTTGGGCTTCCTCCAGTGATCTCTCTTCGGAGGAAGCAAGCCCATGGGGCAAGCCCAAAACCACTACCGGAAAAAGCCGCTCGCCGTGTTCGAGTACGGAACGCGCATCTACGCTCCCAGCGCCGGCGAGAGCCGCTTCCGGGTCGTTGCCACTGACGTGGCCGGCAGCCGCGTCTCGGTCAAGTACAAATTCGAAGGGGACGCTCGGGCCAAGGCACGAGAGGTCGAGGCATTCCTCTCGACACGGATCCTTCTGCGTGCCCGCCCGGACCAGCCTCGAACGGTCACGGCGCTGGCCACCGCGTACCTGGAGCACCTGCGAGGACGGTCGGTCCGCTACCGAGAGCGACAGGACTCGATCCTGCGCTGCTGGGTGCTCCCCCACCTGGGCGACAGGGTGGTCAGCGAGTGGACCTCCTCCATGTCGGAGGAGATCCTCACCGTGGCCCGGGGCAGGTGCTCGCCCAGCACCGTCCAGAACGTCGGCTCCTGCATGAGGTCGCTCGTCACGTTCGCGCACAAGAGTCGATGGCTGCCGAGGGAGATGGACCCGATGTGGCTCGTCGCCTACTCGCCCAAGGCGGAGTTTCAGGGCGAAGCCAACGGGTTCGTGCCCCGGGAGGCCCTTCCCGGCGACGAACAGTGCGCGCACCTCTTCGACTCCCTCGTCCAGCTCGGGGAGCCGGTCTGGGCGTTGGCGATGAAGTTGAAGCACCGTTGCGGCGCCCGGTGGGGTGAACTCATCGCCCTCCGTCCGTGCGACCTGGAGTTCGAACCGCACCGGGTGGTCCAGATCCACAGGGCCGTGGAGCAGTCGGGGCTCGGACGGTCGATCAAGACGACCAAAAACAAGCAGAAGCGAGCGTCGATCTTCCCGGCCAGCCTCGCGGATGTCCTCGTCGCTCACCGAGACGAGGTGAGCAGGTCGCGAGGCCACCAGGCGCTGCTGTTCCCGCAGGCCGACGGCCAGCCAGCCGAGCGGAAGAAGTTCTCTCGCCTCTGGCTCCGAGCAGCGCAGGAGGCGGAGTGGCCGATGAAGTCAGCGCACGCGGCCGAGTGGCATCCCCACGACCTTCGGCACGTGGCCGCCTGCTGGATGCTGTTCGACGTCCACATCGAGCCGACGGTCGTGAGCCGGATGCTCGGCCACTCCAACCCGGCGTTCACCTTGTCGCGTTACGTGGGCGTTCGCGTCGGGGCGGGTGCTGCGACGAACACGCTGACGGAGGCCTGGTAGCCATGGCCGACTTCGTACGAGATGACGGGACGGGGCCAGCGACCCTTGCCGATCAGTCCTCACGCAGGTTCAGCCGTGTCATGGTCATTGGTGACGTCGGTGGCCACCGTTGGGTTCTCCGCCACATGTTGGCCAAGCTCGGCATCGATGTCGAAGGCGGCACCATCCCCGAGGACACCTGCATCATCCAGGTCGGTGACCTCGTCGGAGGCGGGCAGGAAGACGCCGGCCTCGTCGAGGATGTCGACTGCTTGATCCAGAGCAACCCGGGGCGCTGGGTCCAGCTCGTCGGCAACTGGGAGGCTCGACACGTTGGTGGTCCCGTCTTCGGCCATCGCCGACGTGACCGAGTCGAACTACCCGAGCCGGCCGTGAAGCGACTGCAGGCTTGGTGGAAGACAGGGACAATGGTGACGGCCGCAACCGTGCGATCAGAGCGTGGCGGCGAGGCGCTCATCACTCACGCCGGCGTCGGTCGCGAGTTCTGGCTGACGGCGCTGAAGGGAGAACGAGACGTCCGGGCCTGCGCGCAACGGCTCGGTGAACTCGCCGTCACTCGACCCGGGGTCGTCTTCCGCCCAGGATTGATGCTCGACGGCTCTTTGGCCAAGGGTGCTCCTGGACCGGTCTGGGCGGAGGCAGCGCGCGAGGTATGGGCGAGCTGGGCAGGTCACCACATGCCGTTCCATCAAATCCACGGCCACACGGCCCCGTATTACTTCCGCGGTCAACGGTGGCACCCCGAGGTGCCGGAGAGCCTTCGCGAACACGCGACGCTCTACGAGCAGGAGCGTCACGTGTGGTGGACCGACGGTGACCATCGCATCGTCGGGATCGATCCCGGGCTCGGGATGAAGCCGCGCGCCGGCGACCTGGTACCCCTCTCCCTTTGCGATGCCTGGGTGACGGTTTCCTAGACCGCTGAATTTTCCCGAC
>JBKJNA010000229.1:0-9183 GCA_046596195.1 Acidimicrobiales bacterium
GTCCGCTATACGGGCTGCCCGGCAGCCGATGCTGTTGTAGTGACCCTTGTGGCTCCGTTGAACCCGCTTACCAGTCTCGTCATCGATGACCGTCTTGGTCTTCTGGCAGTGCGTCCCCTCAAGGTCGAGGTTGTTGACCGGATCACCCGACACGTAGTCGTAGTCGTTGGCCGATCCCCCCTCCACGGGGTCCACCTGAAGAAATCGTCCGAGGTTGGGGTCATACAGCCGGACGCCCATTCGGACGAGGTGCAGTGCGGCCCCCGTCGAGTAGCGCTGGTGGTTGCCCAGCCAGCCCAGGCGGTTCGACGGCGGTTCTCCCCGGCCGAACTCGTCGGTGACTGGGTTGGCGGTGTAGAGCCCGAGGTTGTCGGTGGTGCCGACGATGTCGCCGTGGCCGTTGGCGATCGGGTAGCTGGCCAGGCCGGCCACTCCCGAGTCGACGAGCAGCAGGCCCGAGGGGCCGACAACATTGGTCGTCCTTGCCAGTGGCGGCAAGCCCATGGCCGGCGTGGCCCACGAGTATGCCGGGGAATCCCCAGGCCCCGAGTAGCTGAACGTGGTGTCCTCCGTCTGCACCAGGCCGGCCACAGTGACCACCTGGCGGCGAAGCACCCGCCCGCTCGGCCCCAGCGTCTCGGTGGTGATGGTGTTGCCGTCGCTGATCACCGTGGCGTGGTCGGCGCCGTCGTAGGCGATGGTCTCGTTCACCACCGGCGAGGCCGCGGCGGTGGGCGTGGCCGCGACGAGGTTGCCGTGGGCGTCGTAGGAGCTGGCGCTGGCATAGGGCGAGGTCAAAGCCGGTCGGCGTCGTCGTAGGCCCACGAGCCGTCGCAGGTTGCCTGGGTGATCGAGCAGCGGCTGGAGTTGGCGTCGTAGGCGTAGGGCCGCACGGTGGCGCCCTCGGTGGTGGTGGCGAGGCGGCCGGCACCGTCGTAGGCGAAGACCCGGCTGCGGTTGGTGGTGGTCTCAGTCGTCACCCTGGCGGCGGGTGAGCGGGCGTAGGTCCACGGCGACATCTCGCCCAGCGGGCCGACATTGCTCAGCGCCTTGACCCAGCCCCGGTTGTTGTCGTTGGTGGCGGTGGTCACCACCGCGTTGGCCCTGGTGGTGGTCTTGAGGGCGCCGTCGGCGAAGTAGTCGAAGCTGTGGGTCCTGGCCGCCCCGGAGGCGTAGTCCTTGAAGGTCTTGACCCGGGAGGCGGCGTCGTAGAGGGCAACCTCGGTGAGGACCGTGGCCGCTCCACCGCCGGCGAAGGCGCGCAGCGTCCGTTGGGGCCGTCCGTAGGCGTCGTAGGCGGTGGTGGTGGTGGTGCCCGCCTCGTCAGTGTAGGAGGCGGGGCGACCGGCCCAGTCGACGGCTGCCACCGTGGTGCGCAGCGTGCCGGCCGAGTCAGGGCCCGAGGTGGACACCTGCCCTGGCGTGGCGTAGCTCAGGTCGGTGCGCTTGCCGGCCGAGTCGACCGTGGAGGTGGGGCGGCTGCGGGCGTCGAAGGTGGTGCACGACCAGGTGGCATCGGTGGCCACCCGGGTGGCCACCACCCGCCCGGCGCCGTCGTAGACGGACTCATGGGCGATGCGGCCCTGGGGCCCGGCCGGGTCAGCTCCGGTGGACGAGCGCACCGCTCCGGCCTGGTTGGCCAGGTCCGCCCCGGTGGTGCAGGGGTTGTCGACCATCTCGGAGTCGCCGTAGTAGGCGTAGGTGAGCGCCGTGGCCGCTCCCTTGGGCAGGGTGCGGCTGGCGGGCCGGCGGTAGCCGGTGGAGGTGGTCTGGTAGGCGGTGGTGGAGCGCAGAGGGGCCGCCCCGGAGGGGTCCACCACGGTGGCGGTGGCCAGGCCGTGCTCGGGGCCGAGACCCTGGGCGGCGTCGGCGTACTCGGTGGCGAACACCTTGTTGTCGGCGTCGGTGGTCTTGGTGGCCAGGCCGTAGCGGGGGAACAGCGATGCCCCCGGCACCACCGAGAAGACTCCACCCGCTGCCGGCGGCGACCACTCGAGGCGGACCGAGGCGTTCCCGGTCGCCTCGTAGAGCTCGACGCGGATGCGGTGGCGGGAGCTGGTGAGCGGATTGGTGGGGTTCGGGGGCGGTGCGGCGACGGCGAAGTCGCCCGGCGCGCTCGTCCCGTCGTGGTCGTACCAGGCATCGACGACCCGGGTGTCGTCGATGAACACCCGGGCGCCGTCGCTGCTTGCCACACGGAACTTGTAGACATCGGCGTTGGCGCCCGTGCCCGTATAGGGAAGGTCGATGTCGCCGGTGAAGCGGGCCGACCAGTTGTCGCCGCCGCTGGCCGTCGGCACGGGCGCCGGCGCCCCCGCCGACCAGTCCTGGTCGAGCGCGCCGGTCGGGTTGCCCACCCCGGTGCCCACGCCGACCGGATCGCCGGCCAGAAACTTGTTGGAGAAGTAGGTGGCGCCCAGGCCGACCATGGCTTCGTCGTAGGCGACGCGGGCGTGGGGGGCGGAGGTCGACGTGTAGCCGCTGAACTCGCCGGCCAGGCCCGGCCCGTAGGTGTCGGTGGGCCGCCCGGCGCTGTCGTAGACGGTGGTGGACACCCGTCCGAGCGCATCGGTGCGCTTGCGCAGCAGATCGCCGGTCCCCCAGTCGTAGGTGGTCGCCTCCCCTGCGCCGTTGCGGTCCTCGGCCAGGCGCCCGACGCCGTCGAGGGTGACGGTGCGCACCAACAGAGGCGTTGCCGGCACGTCGCCCACCCGCACCGACGTGGTGACCGAGGCGGGTGCGGCGGCCGGGGTGTAGGTGTAGCTGCGCTTGGCCCGGGGGGCGCCGGCAGCGGCCGCGGGCGGGGTGACCAAGGCCGCCTTGGCGTCGCTGTTGTAGGCGATGGCGGTCATGCGCTCGGCCGGCACGGGGTTGACCAGATCCTTGGTCAACACGTCGGCCACCGTGGACAGGCGGCCGCTGGTGTCGTAGCCGAAGGTGGTCCTGGCCCCTCCGCGGTCGACGATGGCGGACAGGTGGTTGGCGACGTAGGACAGCTGCTCGACACCGGCTCCGAAGGCGCTGAGGTCGACGGTGCACAACAGGTTGGCCGGGCAGGGGGAGCCGTAGGACAAGATGATCGAGCGGTTGGAGACCTGGTCGGTGATGGAGGCCAGGCGCGTCGGCGAGCCTGACCAGGTGTAGCGGATGATGCTGCGGCGTCCGTCGACGCCGGGCGTGATCGAGGCGGCGGGCGAGGCCACCGAGGCGAGGGTGCCGTTCGCGTTGAAGGCGTAGGTGCCCCCGCCGGGGACTGTGGCCACCAGCGTGCCGAGCCCGGCGTCGTTGGTGAGGATGGTGTCCTCGCCGGCCGGCGCCGCCCACGCGGTGCCCTTCCAGGTGAAGGGGTGGGTGGCGCCGCTGGAGTCCATCAGCGTCACCGAGCGGGCGCCGATGCGGGCGGAGGTGTAGGCCAGATCCCCACCGGGGTCGGGAGACAGGGACCAGCCGACGGGCAGGGCCGGGGGGGCGGTGGACAGCCAGGCGGCGGGCACGGGCGAGGCCGTGCCCGGGCCGGACTGCCACAGCGACACCGACGCCGCATCGGTGGCCTCGTAGTACTCCACAACGATGGGCACCGGCCCGCCGTTCAGATTCGAGGCGATGCCGTAGACGGGCGTCGTCGTTGCGCCGGCCGGGTTGGGCCAGTTGTCGATCACCTTGACCCCGTCGATCCACACCCGTGCGGCGTCATCGCTGATGGTGCCGAAGTTGTAGATGCCGGCCGGGGCGGTGAGGGTCCCGGTCCAACGGGCCAGGAAGTTGTCGGCGGCGATGGCCGGGTTGGGCGAGCCCTGGCCCCACTCGAAGTCGACCTGGGGGTCGATGCGCAACACCGACGCCACCTTGGCGGTGAAGTCACGGGTGGCACCGGGGTCGTTAAAATACTCCCCGGCGAGGCCGGCCGACGGGGCGCCCTGGGAGTTGTAGGCGTAGGTCACGCCGAGGGGGCCGCCCACGCTGGCCACCGTCGGCGACGAGAACGACGCCACCACGTTGCCGGTGGCCAGGTTCACCGACACCGGCCCGCGGCGTCGTAGGGCAGTGCGGGGCAGACCCCGAGGCGCAGGTCGATCGACAGCGCCCGGGCCGGCGTGGCGAACGCCGAAGTGAGGGCGTAGCGGTCGCGGGCCTGGGCCGACCAGTAGTAGCTGCTCCCGTCGGCCAGCAGGCTGGCGGGCACGGTCCCGACGGCGACTGTGACCAGCCGGACTGGAACACCGTGCCACCGAGGTCGGCATCGGTCGAGATCTTGAAGGCGTACTCCAGCGGGTTGTCGCCGGCGCCGTCGGGATCGGTGGCGGTGGCCGACAACGTCGGCGTGGTGGTGGCGGACACGGCTCCGGCCTCCGGGATCGCCAGGGCAACGTTGGGTGCGTTGTTCACCGTGGTGAACGACCACACCCAGTTCGGGTTGGTCTGAGCGATGCCGTCATAGGTGTACACGTGCCAGGTGTAGGTGGCGTCCCAGACCAGCACGCCGGCCGGGACGGCGTTCGACGAGCCCGACACCCATCCCGAGTTGTACACGACGTTGCTCTCGGCGTCGTCGCCGTTGCCGGGGCGGACGTTGCGCGCCACCCGGTAGTAGTACTGGACGGCGTCGCCGTCTGGGTCTGACGACGAAACTGACAGCGTGGGGGTGAGGTTGTGGAGGCTGGCGCCGTTGGCCGGCGCCAGCGGGTTCGCCACGGCGGGCGCTGTGTTTACCGGGGCGAACCACCACACCCAGGTGGGGCCGGTGACGGCGAACCCGTCGGAGGTGTAGACGTGCCAGGTGTAGCTGGCGTTCCAGGCCAGCACGCCGGCCGGCAGCGCTATGGACGAGGCACCGATCCACCCCGAGTTGTAGACCACGTTGGTCTCGGCGTCGTCGCCGTTGCCCGGCCCCACGTAGCGGGACACCCGGAAGTAGTACTGCAACGCGTCCCCGTCGGGGTCCGATGCGCCGACTGACAAGGTGGGCGTCAGGGTGTGGAAGTTGGCACCGTTGGCCGGTGCCAGCGGCGTCGCCATCGCCGGCGGGTTGTTCCAGGTGATGTCGATGTGGGGGATGTCGCACACGCAGCCGGAGAAGTCCCAGGCGTTGAAGATGCGCAGGGTGGAAGGGTCGTACTCGCCCTCGGCCTGCAGCGACAAGCCGAACTGGCCCCACGCCCCGCTCGTCCAGTTGCGCACCGCGGTGGTCACGTTCATGGTGCGCCACGTCGACTCACAGCCCATCGTCGCCGCCCCCACCCAGTCGGCGGTGGTGGCGCCGGGGGCACCGGTCATGGTGCGCCCGTCCCATCCCTGTGTCACCCGGTAGAGGCTGTAGTTGTACGCGGTGCACGACACCGACGAAGCCTGGAAGATGTTGAAGGTGGCGGCGGTGATGGCCTTGTTGTTGAGCTGGGCGAGGTTGAAGTGCATGTACGCCCGGGTGGTGTGGGTGCCGTCGGAGCTGCCGGCGGCCAGGTACCGCTCGTAGCTCCGGTCCGAGGGCGCGTAGCCCGCCGGGTACCAGATATAGGTGTCGTCCGCCTCGCCGGTGGACACGAACAGCTGGGGGTCGATGCGCACCGGCAGCGTGGCGGCATCGAGCCACGTGCGGTCGGCAGCCACGGTGAGCAGCGTCTTGCCGGCGACGGTGGCCACGCTGTAGGCCACCGCCTCCGAGCGACCGGCCAAAGGGCGCACCGGGTCCCAGGTTGCGTCGGTCATCGACCCCGGCGGGGTGATGGCCCGCTCGGTGCCCGAGGCGTCCTCGTGGACCACAGCACCGGCCCCGTTCACCCGGGCGGTGAGGTTCTGGAGGGCCAGCTCGTAGACGAAGCGGTCGGGTGCGGTGCGCGAGCGCACCACGATGTCTTCCTTCAGCCCGTCGGGGCGCACGGTGAGGTCCAGGTCGACGTTGGCCAGCACCGACGGGTAGGTCACGGTGTTTTTGTCGACGCGACCGGTGGCCGGGCGGGAGCTGACCAGGGAGAAGCCCACGCTGTGGCTGTCGTCGACCACGAGGCGGGCGAGGGTGGCGCCGCCCACCTGCTTGGCCAGGTCGATGGTGGCTGCCCCCGCCTTGTTCCGTAGGCGGCCGGCGGTGCCGTCCACCAGCGTGGTGTCGATCTCGTCCCACTTGCCGGTGGTGGTGTTCCGGAAGTGCACGGGCCCGGTGAAGACCTGGGTCTTGAACTCCCCGGGGGTGGCGGTGGCGAACGACTTCGAGCCCTCGGTGCGCTCGGCGACGATCTCCTCGCCGGGTGCGACGGGGCCAGCAGGGGCCTTGACGACGGGCACGGCCGCCTTCCCCGGGATGGGGCGGGCGCCGGTCGGCGGCGTGGTCGGCGGCAAGGGCGGCTCGGCCGGGCCGGGCTCGGGCACGGCGCCGGTCTGCACCGGTGCGACGGCGAAGCTGCGCTTGTCGGACGGGGGCGTCGTCGTCGTCGTGGTCCCGCTCGTCGGGGCGGACTCTACGCTCGGGACGGCGTCGACGAGGGCGTCGATGCAGTCTCTTGGGCCCCAGCAGGGCCCTGCACCGCCAGGACCGGTACGCCTATCGCCAGCACAAGAGCCGACGCCAACAGACGGGTTGCACGACGACTCTTCACGGAGGCCTCCTGGACCGAGGGCGCAGAGACTCTCCCCAAGAGGAGTCATCGACTGAAGCCGCCCAGATCTGAGCGATTCGGAGAATTTGCTCAGACTGCGCACCAGGTCCCGCAGAACCAGCTCAGGCCCTGGCTTTGGAGCCAGAGCACCACAACGGCGGTGCCAGCGAAACCCTCCGACGGTCGCCGTGACCCCCCGCGCGTTCAGGATCCTGCACCATTCCTCGTCATAGGCCGAGATCGGGGGGCCCTGATTGAAGGCGGAGACCGGTCTCGACAGGAGCTGCTACTTGTCGGTTGGTGCCACGTTCCTTAACGGAGGGCCAACACGGCGTCGGCGACGGTGGGCTCACCCATGGCTTCGTGCCACATGGTGATCGGCAGCTGGCTGGTGATGATGGTCGAGCGCAGCCCGGCCCTGTCCTCGATCACCTCCAAGGTGTCGGCGGCCTGGTCGGGGGAAAGCGGCCTGAGGAGAAAATCGTCGATGACCAGGACGTCGATGCGGGCCCAGGCGGCGGTGAGGCGTTGGAAGCGCCCGTCGACGCGGGCGAGCGCCAACTCGTCGAGCATGCGGCTGGCCCGCAGGTACAACGCCGTGTGGCCCCGTCGGATGGCGCAGTTGGCCAGGCGAGGAAGGTCTTGCCCACACCGGTCGGGCCGACGACGGCGACGTTGTGGCGACTTGCCACCCAGGCGGACTCGGCCAGGCCGAGCAGCACCGGGCGATCGAGGCCGCGCCGGCGGCGGAAGTCGACGTCTTCGACCACGGCGTCGCTGCGCAGCTTGGCCGTCTTGAGATAGCGGGCCAAGCGCCGCCCCTCCCGCTCGGCGAGCTCGCGGTCGACGAGCAGCCCGAGGCGCTCCTCGAAGCTGAGCCCCTGGTGGGCGGGCGAGGCGGCCTGTTCGGCCACGCCGGCGGCCATGGCCGGCAGCTTGAGGGCGTAGAGGCCCTCAATGGTCTGGTGGTTGAGCACGTGGTGTCCTTTCATCGGTAGTAGTCCGGGCCTCGGACGTTGTCGTGGTCGGGATGGGAACGCTCCGGGCCCTCGGGCGCCAGCGGCTGGCGGTCGAGGCCGGTGCGCAGGATCGACTCCACTGAGCGGTAGCTGTGGGCCCGCACGGCCAAAGCCCGCTCGCAGGCGGCCTCCAGGCGCTCGGCGCCGAAGCGGTCGCCCAGGCGCACGATGCCGAGACAGGACCGGAACCCCTGCTCAGGATGGCGCCGAGCAGCCAGGATGGTCTCGGCCAGCTTGGCGGTGGCCGGCCCGGTCTGGGCCGCCCACGAGATGATGCGCGACGGCGTCCACGACGCGTGGCGGCGGTGCGACTCGGGCATGTGGGCCGCATCGGTGGAGTAGCCGGGGGTGTAGCGCCGCACATGGGAGGCGACGCGGCGATGGCGGTGGAAGACCTCGACGGTGGCGGCCGACACCCGCACGTCGAGGGACTCGCCGGCCAGGGCGTAGGGGACCGAGTAGTAGTGGCGCTCGGAGCGGACCTCGATGTGGTAGTCGATGTTGACCTTGGCCTTGCGCCACAGGGCGAACTCGTAGCGATCCGCCGGCAGCGGCCGCAGCGCCGGGCGGTCGAGCTCCTCGAAGAGGCTGCGCCGGGATCCGGCCAGCTTCTTGAACGGCCGGGCGTTCACCCACTCCACGAGGCGACGGATCTCGGCGTTGGCCTCGCCCAGGCTCCCGAACCGCTCGTTTCTCAGCCGGGCCATGATCCAGCGCTCGGCCACGAGCACCCCGGCCTCCACCTTGGCCTTGTCGCGGGGCTTGTAGGACCGGGCCGGGATGACGGCCACGCCGTAGTGGGCGGCCATGTCCTGGTAGGTGGCGTTGACGTCGGGCTCGTAGCGGTGCGGACGGGTGACGCCCGAGCGCAGGTTGTCGCACACCACGACCGCTGGACAACCACCCAGGGCCTCGAAGGCGTGCACGTGGGCGCTGACCCAGTGCAGCAGCTCCTGGGAGCGCACGGCTTCGGCGTAGAGGTAGCTGCTGGCCCCGAGCACGGCCACGAACAGCTCGGCCTCGAAGGCCACCTCGCCGGTCTTGTCGTCGTAGATCGGGATCCGCCGTCCTGGGAAGTCGACGAACAGCTTCTCGCCCGCCTTGTGCTCCTGGCGCATGACGACGTCGATGCGGCGCTGCCAGCGCCGGTAGCGGGCGCAGAACTGGCTGTAGGCGTAGCCGTCGGGGAACGCCTCCTTGTACTCCAGCCACAACAACATGAGCGTCACGTGGGGTCGGCGGAGTTCGACGTGGATCTTGCGCCAGTCCGGCAGCGGACGGGCCTGCGCCGGCTCGGCGGCCTTGGTGAACAGCAGGGCCTCGAGGCCGTCGTCGTCGAGGCCCTCGGGCAGCGGCCAGCCCACCCCCGCCGCCTTCGCCCGCATGAGGTGGCCGGCGACGGTGGTGTGCGGGATCTGCAGCGACGCTGCGACGTCGCGCAGGCTGAGCCCGTCGTGGCTCAGGCGGAGCACATCTCGGATCTTGCGCATGCTGATATGGGGCCGGGGCATCGGCGCCTCCTTGAACGGTCTTGGTCGACGGTTCAAGTCAAAGGCGCCGTGCCCTCACCTCACGGC
>JBKJNA010000010.1:0-4810 GCA_046596195.1 Acidimicrobiales bacterium
GAGGAGGCGGACCAGGGTGGTCTTCCCGGCGCCCGACGGGCCGATGACGGCGGTGAGCCCGGCGGCCGAGATGCGGGCTGAGAACCCCGACACGATGGGACCGTCGTCGCCGTCCACACGGACGTCCACGTACTCGAACCGGTCGCCCACACCGGCATTCTCGCCCGCCCGCCGCTGGACAGGGAGTGGATTCAGCCCTCGGCGGCCACCGAACCGGGCGCCGGCGTGTGGTCGGGCGGAACAGTGCGGGCCCGCAGGCGCAGCAGCCCCGCCCGCACCCGCTCTCGCAGGTCGACGACGCCGCTGTTGTCGTTGACGGCGGCCACCGGCACCGGCTGGGAAGACAATGGCTCCGGTACAAGCGCCGGCGCCGGCCACGGAGGCGTGCCCACCTGCGAATCGTCCGGAGGGGCGCCGTCGGAGAAGGTGGGGGCAACCTCGGCGACGACCGCCGTGGGCACGGGCTCGGCCACGACGAACACGACGGGGGTGGCGCCGGCCACGGCGGCCAGGCGGCGCATGGCAGCGGCGCGGACGTCGGGGTCCGCGTCGGCGTCGGCGTCGACGATCACGAGCGGGGCGCCGGCCGGCACCGTGTCCTCGGCCGCCTGGAGGTCGGCGGCCGACTCCGCCCACGCGCGCGTGGCGTCCCCGGCTGCCTGTTCGAGAGCGGCGAAGGCGTCGAGGTCGGCCGCCAGCCGCTCGGCGCTGGCCAGGGCCACGGCGTCGCCCACCAGCGACCGCCACAACTCCCGGGCCTCGCGCAGCTCTGCCTCGGCCGCCGTCAGCCTGGCCGCCCGCCGCTCCCAGGCGGCGGTCCGTTCCTCGAGGGCGGCCAGGCCGGCCAGCGTGCTGACGTTCATGGCGCGCAGGGCCGACCACCGGCGCCGGGCGGCGGCGCGCGACCTGCGGGCGGGCTCGATCACGGCGTGTGCCGCGTAGCCCAGGGCGGCGAGGGGGGCGAGGGCCACCAGCACGAACACCCGGTCGAACGCTTCGCTCACCACCCGCCCAACGACCAGCAGCGCGGCGCCCGCGTTGGCTGTCGTGAGCACCCGGGCGGCCCGGGGCAGGGCGCCGCCCCGGTCCATGCGTGCCTGGTCGACCTCGGTCTGGGCGGCACGGGCGGCGGCCGCCGATGCCTCGTCATACCCGGGCCTGCTGCCGACGGCCTCGCGCGCGGCGTGGACAGCCTCGACCGCCTCGCCCACCGTGCGCACGGCCGACCGCACGGTGGCCGCCGACAGCCCGGCAGGCACGGTGGAGAGGCCGGGCCGCACCTTGTCCGTCGCTGCTATGGCAGCGGCGGCGGCAGTGGCGCCCGCCCGCAGGTGGGCGAGAGCGCCTTCCACCGCGCCGGCCCGGTGGATGCCCAGCACGGCGACGGCCTCGTTCACCGTGGCACACAGCCCGCTGCCGAGGATCCCAGCGACGGCTGCACCGGTGCCATCGGCGGCGGCTGCGCCAGCAGCGAGAACCACGGTGAGGCCGGGTGGGGGAGGGGAGGGAAGGGCCGTCCCCGGAGGCAGGACGAAAACGCCGGCGGCCGTCCCCGAAGGCATGACCGGAAACGGTAGCGACGGGCGGCCGCCAACCGGGGGATACCGGCACCGGCGGCGGAACCGCCACACTGGCGGGATGCCACGCCTGCGCCACCGCCGATCGGCGGGGCGTCCGCCCGCCCGCCGGACCGCCCTGGCCACGGTGGTGGTCCTGGTCATGGTGGCCGCCGCCGCTCCGCCCTTCTCGGCGCCGGCCGAAGCGCTCGGGAGCGCGGCCGTGGCCATGGCGGACGAGCCGCTGGCGGCCGTCCAGGCGGTGCTCGACGCCCGTACCCGGGCGGTCCGGAGCAAGGACCGGGGCGCCTTCCTCGCCACCGTCGACCCGCAGGCGCCGCCCGTATTCAAGGCGGCGCAGGGTCGCCAGTTCGACGGCCTGCGGTCCCTCCCGCTCGCCTCCTTCGCCATGCGGGCGTCGACCGACGACACCGGCGACCTCGGCACCGGCCTGGCCGGGCGCTACGGCGGCGCCAGGGTCTTCCTGCCGGAGACCCGGCAGGTGTACCGGTTCGAGGGCTACGACGACCGGGATGCCGTCGACCACCTGTGGCTGACCTTCGTGCAGCGCGACCGCACCTGGTACGTCGGTGGCGACGCCGACCTGGAGGCGGTCGGCCTGGAGACCGACCGCCAGCTCTGGGATTCCGGCCCCGTGCGCATGGAGCGCACCGAGCACGTCATCGTCCTCAGCCATCCCGAGCAGGCGGAGCGGGCGGCGGCCCTGGCCGCCATCGCCGAGGAGGCGGCCGTCGCCTTCGCCGGGCAGTGGAGCCAGCCGTGGTCGGGCCGCCTCCCGGTCATCCTCCCCGGGTCGGTGGACGAGCTCGAGCGCCTCCTCGAGTCCACCGTCGACCTGGACAAGTTCGTGGCCTTTGCCGGCTACGGCGTGGAGCGCGACGAGACGGGCTGGGCCGCCACCGCGCCGCGCGTCTACGTGCAGGACGCCCGCCTGGGACTGTACGACCGACCGGGCCAGGTCGAGACGCTGGTGCACGAGCTGGTCCATTTCGCGTCTGCCCCGCTGTCGGGCCCGTTCGTGCCGGCGTGGGTCCACGAGGGCCTGGCCGACTGGGTCGCCGTCGGCAAGCCCACCGGCGAGCGCCGGCCGCCGGGGGGCGACGCCCGTCTGCCGCGTGACTACGAGATGAGCACCGGCCCGGCGGCCGCCGTCGTCCGCTCCTACAGGGAGAGCCGGTCCGCCGTCTCCGTGCTGGCTGGTCGCCGCGGTCCCGATGCCCCACCGACCTTCTTCAAGCGACTGGGGGCGGTGCGGGTGGCGCCCGGGAGCGTCGACCACATCGTCGACGCCACCCTCCGGGAGTCCGAGAATCTCAGCCTGGGCGAGCTGGAGGCGGCATGGGCGGCGCGCCGGCCCTGAGGCCGCTCGGGGGACTATGCCGGCGCTAGTCATGTTGGGCCACCTTTGTCCCGGATTCTGCTCAAGGTCTGACTAGTCCGCGCCGAGGAACAGGGAGTACCGAACGAGAAGGGCAAGGCCGGGGAAACCCGGTCGACGCAAAGCCACGGGCTTGACGGGGCATCCGCCCACAAGGCAGCCGGGCTACCGAAACGGGGGCGCGAGCGCCCTCCTGTGAACCAGCCGGCCGACGGCATGGGGGAGACGCATGCGCAGGTTACGGAAGGCACTCGTTCTGACCGTGGTCGTACTGACGGCGATGACCGTCATCGGCGGCCAGGTGGCCGGCGCCGACACAGGCGGCGACGAGATGGATCTGGCGAGCCGCATCAACGGGTTGCGGGCCTCCAAGGGCCTGGCCCCGCTCGCCTTCAGGGGTGAGCTGTTCGACCTGTCGCGGGCGTGGTCGACCCGGATGGCGGCGACCGGCGCGCTTTCGCACAACCCGTCCATGGGCGCTCAGGCGCCGGCCGGTTGGGACCGGTTAGCTGAGAACGTGGGCACGGGCGCCGATCTCGCCCAGATCTTCGAGACCCTGGTGAACAGTCCCGTCCACTACGCCAACATGGTGGACCCCGCCGTGCAGTCGGTCGGCGTGGGCGCCGTTCGCGGTGCGTCGGGTGACCAGTTCGTGACGATGACGTTCATGGGCGGCGGATCGTCGCAGACGATGGTGCGAAGGGTCGTCAGGGTGTGCAGCAAGAACCGCCGGGGCAAGGTGGTCTGCGTTCGCAAGGCGCAGATGGTGCCGGCGTAACCATTGGGGCTGCCGGGAGCGTCGGCCCCGCGAATTTGTGGAGGGGAGCGGAAGCGGGCCGGATTACTCTCGACCGGTGATGGCACCCCTCACCGTGACCCTGCCCGACGGCTCCACCCGCGAGATGCCGGCCGGCTCCACGGCGGGTGACGTTGCTGCGTCCATCGGGCGTGGCCTGGCCAAGGCGGCGGTCGCGGCCGAGGTGAACGGGGCCGAGGTCGACCTTGGCTCGCCCCTGCCTCCCGAGGGTTGCGAGGTGGCGATCATCACCGCCAACTCGCCCAAGGGGCGCCACATCCTGCGCCACTCCACTGCCCACGTGCTGGCCCAGGCCGTGCTCCAGCTGTGGCCGGGTGCCAAGTTCGCCATCGGCCCGCCCATCGAGAACGGCTTCTATTACGACTTCGACCTGCCCGGCGGCGCTTCGTTCAGCGACGACGACCTCGAGCGCATCGAGGCCCGCATGCGTGAGATCGTGGGAGAGGACCAGCCGTTCGAGCGCGAGGAGCTCACCCGCGACGAGGGCCTGGCCCTGTTCGCCGACCAGCCGTACAAGGTCGAGATCATCGCTGGCGTCGACCCCGACGAGGGCGCAGCCGGCGGCTCGGTGAGCGCCTACCGGAACACCGAGCGCTTCGTGGACCTGTGCCGCGGCCCGCACGTGCAATCCACCTCCCGCCTCGGCTCGTTCAAGCTCACCCGGGTGGCCGGCGCCTATTGGCGGGGAGACGAGCACAAGGCCCAACTCCAGCGGATCTACGGCACCGCGTGGGAGTCCGACAAGGCGCTCGCGGAGCACCTGCAGCAGGTGGAGGAAGCCGAGAAGCGCGACCACCGCCGCCTCGGCGTGGAACTCGACCTGTTCCACTTTCCGTCCGAGATCGGCGGGGGGCTGGCCGTGTTCCACCCCAAGGGCGGCCTCATCCGCAAGGCCATGGAGGACTACTCGCGGGCCGAGCACGAGGCGGGCGGCTACCAGTTCGTCTACACCCCGCACCTGGCCAAGTCCACCCTGTTCGAGACCTCCGGGCACCTCGAGTGGTACGCCGAGGGCATGTACCCCCCCATGGAGCTGGA
>JBKJNA010000046.1:0-4492 GCA_046596195.1 Acidimicrobiales bacterium
CCGGAGCGGTGGCGGCTTGCATCGACGCAGGTCTGGGGCCGCGGTGGGGAAGGAGCGAAGCACACAGAACGCTTTGAGGCGGTGGGTCGCAGCTCGGCTGGGTCGTGGGCGCCCTACTTCGGCACTTATACGGGTGATCCACCTCCTGGGCTGACGGCCCAGGGACCCTCTTTGGGCTTCATCAACCCCGAGGAGGAGCCCCATGGTCTGGTCCCCGTCGTTCCGTTCTGTCGTCCGTCCTGGCTGTGATGAGCCCGTGTATGAGGTCGGCCATGACCTCGTCGACGGGTTCCTCGAGTTCGTAGCCGCCCGGGCGAGGCCGAACACCGTCCGGGCGTACGCGCACGATCTGAAGGTGTTCTTCGATGTCGTCAGGAAGGAGCCTGCCGACGTGGTCCCGGCGGATGTGTTGGCGTTCGTGTCGGCGCAGCGCCGGCCGCGTCCCGGCGCCGAGAACGTCGTGCGCATCTCCGACCGTTCCGGCGGGCTGTCGGAGGCGACGATCAAGCGTCGGCTGGCGGCGGTGTCGAGCCTCTACGGCTATCTGGTCACTCTCGGCGGGGTCATCGACGCCAACCCGGTGCCGCACGGCTTGCCCACCCGGCGCGCCCGCCGGGAGCTGCGCGGCGTTCCGCTCGTGCGTGGGACGCGGAGGCTTCCCCGCATCCTCGACCCGGCCGATGTGGAGGCGCTTCTCGGCGCGTTACGCAGCCGGCGGGACCGGGCAATGGTCGAAGCCATGCTGCTGGGCGGGCTGCGGCGCTGCGAGGTGCTCGGCCTGCGCCTGAGCGATCTGCGGCTCGGCGAGTGGCGGGTGCTGGTGGCCGAGGGCAAGGGCGGCCACCAACGTCTCATCCCGGTGTCGCGCACCTTCTTCGCCACCGTCGCCAACTACCTCAACGAAGAGCGCCCACCCGACGCCGCCACCGATCGTGTCTTCGTCGTGCTGAAGGGTCCGCGCCGGGGCCAGCCGTTGTCGGCCGAGGGACTCGACGAGGTCCTCACCGGCGCCCGCCGCCGTGCCGGGTTAGCGCACGGAACCTGCCACGAGCTGCGCCACACCTGTTTCACCCGGCTGCGGGAGGCGGGCATGGCCATCGAGGCCATCCAGGCCCAGGCCGGGCACCGCTCCATCGCCTCGACCCGCATCTACCTCCACCTGGCCCCGGATTGGCTCGCGGGCGAGTATCACCGGGCAGCTCAGGCCATCGAGGCGCAGGCGTCGATCGGGACGGGACGATGAGCGCCCAAGCGGCAAGGGCCCTGGCCGTCGCGCCCGTCCGCTGGACGCGACCGGAGCCGACGTGGGACGAGATCGCAGCGACCGCCCCGCAGATGGTCGCCACCATGCGCCGCTACCTCGAGGACCTCGGCGAGTTCCTCAAGCCGGCCAGCGTGCAGGCGGCCGAGGTGGTGCTGCGCCACTTCGCCGGGCGGGTGACCCAGGCCGACGTGCGCTGCGCGTCGGTGGCGGCGATCCGCCGACGCCACGTCGAGGACTACCTCGTGTGGCTCCGGGCCCGGCCCGGAGCCCAGTGGTCCACCACGGTGTCCGAGCGCACCGTCGACCACCGTCTCGGCCTGCTCATCAAGTTCTTCGAACGGGCCCTGACCTGGGGTTATGCCGACGTCCCGGCGACGATCCCCATCCGATCCTCCGACCGTCCGAGGGTGGCCCGCCGTCCCCGGCGACCGAGCAGCCCACGGCCCGCGCCGGCCGCCACGCCCGTCGTCAAGGCGGAGCCTCGTCGGGTCGGCGGTGAGGTGTCGTGGGAAGAGGTTGCAGGCAGGGCGCCGCAGATGGCGACGACGATGCGCGCCTATCTCGACCAGCTGGCCGTGTCGTCCCGGCCGGCCACCGTCACCTCAGCGAACACGACGCTGCGCCTGTTCGCCGGGCGGGTCAGCGACGCCGACCCGGCCTGCAGGTCCGTTGCCGCCATCGGACGGGGCCACGTCGAGGACTACAAGGTCTGGCTGGCCGCCCGCCCCGGCACGAAGGCCGCGACCCTGTCGGCGACCACCATCCGCAACTGCTTGGGAACGCTGCGCACCTTCTTCGAGCGCATCATCGAGTGGGGCTACGACGACGCCCCGGCCCGTGTCCCGGTCTACGCCAACGACCTGCCCCGCGCCGACGAGCCACTGCCGCGCTTCCTCGACGACCCCACCGCCGCCAACTTCATGGCCACCCTGGCCACCGACTCCAACCGCCGGCGCCGCCTCGTGGTCGAACTGCTGGCCCGCACCGGCATGCGCGTCGGCGAGCTGGCCGACCTGGAGGACGACGCCGTCGTCCGCGTCGGCGAGACGCATTGGTTGCGGATCCCGGTCGGCAAGCTCCACAACGACCGCCACGTTCCCCTCCACCCGCTGCTCGTCGAGCTCATCACCGACTACCGGGCCCGGCGAGGACCATCGTTCACGGGTCGCCTCGTCGAGCGCGACGACGGAAGCCCCTTCGACGCATGCGCAATCGGTCGCTACGTGGACACGATCGCCCGTCGAGCCGGGATCGGCCACGTCCACCCCCACCAGCTTCGTCACACACTGGCCACCCAAGCCATCAACCGCGGCATGTCCCTTGAGGCGATAGCTGCCCTGCTCGGGCATCGGTCGATGCGCATGACGTTGACCTACGCCCGCATCTCCGATCGGACCGTCGCCGACGAGTACTTCAAGGTCACCGACGCAGTCGAGGCCCGCTACCAGGGCAACGACCCGCTGCCCGACGGCATCGACACCGACAGCACACGACCAGCAGCAGCCGACGCGCACCGGCGGCTGCTCGGCAACGGCCACTGCACCCGCCCCGTCGCACTCGACTGCCAGTTCGAGAGCATCTGCGAACGCTGCGGGTTCTTCGAGACCGGGCCGCAGTTCATCCCCATCCTCCGCCGCCAGCGCGAAGACGCCGCCCACCGCTCCGACCCCGGCCGAGCCAACCTCTTCGACGGCCTGCTGTCCACCATCTCCGACGATGGGCCGTGCAGTTCCTTCAGCTGAGCTGCCACGGCCCCGTCACGCCCCATCCAACCGACACCGGCCTGTGGTTGGATGACCGTGCCCAGGGACCCCCGGATCACCCGTGTAACAGCACCAGTGGAGCGCAAGGTAACGCCACGGACCTCACCGGGTCGCAGCGAGGTAGCGAACGTCTCCCTCTACGGGAACAAGGCAAGAGATGTACCGCTCGTGATCGTCCGTTGCAGGCAGATCCTCCCCCGAGACCTCAAAGCCGATGAGCCCATAATCAAACGCCGCCGACCGGTAGATGCGCCGGCCCATGCCAGCAAGCCACTCGTCGATCGGCAGCCGCCAAGCGAGCGTCTTGATGCCGCTCTCGCCCATCAAACAAGGTATCCCACTCCGGGTCCGAGCGTTCGGGTCGGCATGAGGATCCAGCAGAGCCCGCTGGACCATCCCGAGCCCACTACCGACCGCCGCAGCGTGAGCCAGCAGAACGCTCGGGATGGGCACGTAGCGGCACCAGGTATCAGCGTCCGCTGCCGCGACCGCCTGTGTCGTCGCCCGACCCTCTCGGACCGGGCGGACCGTCGGGGCCGCTTCAGCCTGCGACAGGGTTCTCCAGAGCGGAGGGGCTTCGCGGCCTGCGAGTAGTTCGTCGACAGTCGGCTGGGCAGTCAGACGTACAGCGTCTTTTTCATGGATCAGCCTCCCTGGTCTGGAGGCGGTCCGGCGCGAGGCTCGCAGGATCCTCAGCATCCTGGTCCGATCAGTCGGTGAGGACTTCCACGGGGAGGCGCCGGTCCTCGCTGTAGAGGCGCAGAACGTACGCTCCGGCTGGCCGAGCTAGAAGCCGCTCGTGGTCGGCGCGCATCCGCGGCGGCAGCTCGTCGGCCGTCGGGAGCGGGCCGCCATAGCCCTCGGGCAGCACGGCGGGACCAACGAGCGCGGCGAACACCAGGTCGGCAGCAGTGAAGCGGTCACCGGTGAGGTGGCGGCGACCGTCGCCGAGCCTCACCTCGACCTCGTCAAAGGCGGCGTCGATCCTGGGCAGCATCTCCTCGACGGTGTGCGGGGTGATCGCCAGGGCCCGGCCCATCCACGCGGCCAGCAACGGATAGGTCTTCCTCACCACGAACGACTCGAATGCCGGCACGCCCTTGCTCCACACCCGAGCTGTGGAGGCTCGCTCGGGCAGCATCTGGGCGTAGGCCCAGGCCCGCACCGCTACTCCCATGTCGTCGTAGAAGAGCGAGACCAGTTGCTCGACCTCGGCTCGCGCGTTGGCCGTGGCGGGGTAGAGCGGCTTCGGGCCGCGGAAGCCGTAGTGCTCCAGGATGGCGCTGGCGTTGGTCAGGGCCATCCCCGGCGCCGCCAGGACGGGGACCTCGGTGCCGCCCCTACGGCGGAGCGCGGCGGGAAGGTGCAGGAAGGGGGCGTGGCCCTCCTCCCGGTAGGCAATGCCAAGGCGGTCGAGGACCCACCGAGCCACCTCGACGTAGGGGCTGACCGGGATGGACACCAG
>JBKJNA010000048.1:0-6577 GCA_046596195.1 Acidimicrobiales bacterium
CCGCATCGCCAAGCAGATCCGGGCGGCGGCAGCACCGCTGTCGGCCCAGGCGGGCGAGATCCTCGACACGGCCAAGAGCATCGACGGCACCGTGTCGAGCATCCTCGGCAACGCCGGTTCCATCAACGGCACGGTGAAGGGCATCCGGGGCAACCTGGGCGCACTGCAGCCGGTGGTGCGGTCCATCAACAACGGCGTGGCCGACATCAACGGTCGAGCCGATCGGGTCATCCGTGACGTCCGCAACATCAAGAACGACCTGGCCGCCGTCCTGGCCCAGGTCGGCACAGGCGGCGCTGGCGGCCACACCAACGCCGGTGGCAAGACCATCTCCGGTCACGCCAACTCCATCGACTGTTCCACCGCAGTGGCGCTGCCCCTCGTGGGCAGCCAGGGGTGCGAGCGGTAGCGAACGGAGCAGCACAACGTCGGGCAGGTGCCTCGTCGGCGGGCGAGGCACCTGCCCGATCGTCGCGTGCGGGCGGGGGACCAACCCTGCCCGGTGGAGTTCGCGCCCCGTCAGCCGTTACGATCTTCGATTCGGGGACACGCAAGGTTGGAGTGGGGACGCCCGAGGTGTCGCAGGCGGAGGACCGAGGAGGACGTACGTGATGGCGGTGCCAAGAGCCTCCCGGACAGCCGTCGTCACCCGGCGTCGCGCCCGGGGCCGGTGACGGCCAGTCCGCCGCGGCGGTTGCGGCGACCGGATCCGTTCAAGACGCTCGGCATCCCGCACACGTCGACGGCCGCCGAGGTGACCACCGCCTTCCGTACGCTGGCCAAGAAGTACCACCCGGACAAGTACCAGGAGAGGCCCGAGAAGGAACGCCAGGCGGCCGAGAAGCGCATGGCCGAGCTCAACGAGGCGTACAAGCTGGCCCGGGAGAAGCTCAGTAGGGGCGTCGACGACGACATCTACGGCACCCGGGCCCGCTCACGGGCAACCCGGTACGAAGGCTCCGACGTGGGCGCCTATGCCCGTACGGCCCGGCGCAGCGAGAGCTCGGCCGCCCGGGCGTCGCGCATCGCCGTCTCGCGTGACCAGGCCGAGCGGGCCGCGCGCGAGCACGAGACCCAGGCCCGGATCTTCCAGCGCCTGCGTCTCGACGCCCGCAAGACGGCCCAGTACGGCGACGCCGTCGCCAAGGCGAAGTCGCGGCTCGTCAGCCGGATCCCGAGCACCATGGCCGGCGCCGGCCAGGCCGTGCACACCAACGAGCTGGCGTGCCGCAGCTGCCGGACCATCCAGCGCCTGCCGGTCGACTGGCACGATCGCCTCATCGACACGGTCTTTTTCTGCTCGAGCTGCGACCAGGTGCTCCTCAGCCGCTGAGCGGCCGGCGGCGCCTGCTCAGGTTGTGGGCGTGGTACCGGGGGCGACGGTGGTGGACGGCTCGGGTGCGGGCTGGTCGGAGGTGTTGGTGAAGCTGTTGGCCACGCCCTTGAAGGTGCGGGCCAGCCGGTTGAGTTCCTCGGGCGGCCGGGTCACGAACACGAGCATGTAGAGCTTGGTGGGCGCGACCACGAAGTACCGGACGGCCAGGCCCGGGTCAGGGCTGTCGGCGTCGATGGTCGTCTCGAAGATGTCGCGTACGACGGGGAGACCGTTGATCTCGTCGTTGGCCGGGTCACCCCCTTCGACGAACTTGGTGCCCTCGAGCGCCCCCTGGATGATCTCCGGGGCGTCGTCGGAGCTGATGTTCCGCACCGTCACGATGGCGAAGCTCTCGGGTCCTGCCTGGAGCACAGCGCGCTCGGCGCCGTCGGTGGGCAGCTTGATCCAGTCCTTCGGGTGCTTGAACGTGAAACCAGATTCGCTGTCGGTGAACGTGGCCCAGCTGGAGGTGTTGACGGGGCTGGTGTCGACGGCGGTGGTGGACGTGGTGGGCGACGCCGTGTCCTTGCCCCCGTCCTTCTTGCCCAGCACGAACGCCACCACGACCACGGCGAGGAAGACGGCGACCACGAGGACCATCTTCCAGACCTGGCCGCTGGAACCTCCGGACGGCCCGGGCCCGGGCTCGGGCGCCGGCTCAGTCGAGGGCGAGGGTGCGGGTGGGAGCGGGGGGGCGTCCCCGGTGGTGGGCGCCGGAACGGGCTCGATGGCGGGCTGAACGGGGACGATCGGCTCGGCATCCGGCGCGGACACGAGCGGTTCGCCGTCGACAGGTGATGGGGGCGCCGGCTCCTCGGGTTTCGACAGGTCGATCGGCGGCTCGGACGGCCGGGGCGCGGACGGTGCAGCGACGGGACCGCCGGCCTCAGGGCGGTCGGAACCGATCCATCCGGCGCCGGCGGGCGGTTGCGCGTCGGGTGTCCCGCCGGAGGCGGAACCCACCACACCTGGCTCGGACGGGTGCTGGTCAGACACGTGCGGTCACCCCTTCACGCTACCGTGCGCGCCGCTGCAGGTGGCGGTCGCTGCGCCGGGAGCCGGGTATCGGGGGTCGACGGGTGCGCCCGTTCATGGGACCATGGCTCGCCACGCCGTGCGGCCACGATCCAGATTTTGTCGGTACATGTGCGTTGACCACCTAGCTGTCGAAAGACTATGGTGAGGTTGCACCCAAAACGAAGGGGGTCTGTATGTTTGGCGCAGCTGCCGTGCTCACAGGTTGGTACATCGGCTTCGTGATCGCATTGGTGGTCATCACGATCATCGTCGTCCTGGCGGGCATGATCCTGGGCCTGGCTCGGCGCATCGCCGTGCAGGCGGAAGCCATCACCGTCGGCCTCGACCAAGGCCGGCTCAACACGCTCCCCCTGTGGGAGGTCGACAAGGTGAACGAGGAGCTCCGGCTCATCGTTCGGAACGCCGAGCAGGCTCGCGCCGTCCTCGGAGGTGGGAACTGATGCTGCTATCTCTCCAGTCCGAGCACATCACATTCTGGTGGATCACCCTCGGCATGGGCGCCGTCGTGATCATCGCCGTGATCGTGCTGTTGTCGCTCCTCGTCAGCTTCGTGGACGACATCGACCGCAACCTCAAGGATGTCTGGGACACTGCCACCCGGCTGGCCGCCAACACGGCCACCACCTGGATGCTCGGCCAGACCGTCGCCCGCACCGCTGAGCTGGGGGCCGAGGTCGACCGCCACGCCGAGCTCCTCGCCGCCAAGGGGGCCGGCCGCCGATGACCCTGCGAGTCTTCCTCACGGTGCTCGAGATCCTGCTGTTCGTCGGCGTCCTCGGGTTCTTTCTCAACCGCATCACCCAGCAGCTGGTCAGCGTGAACAAGACCCTGGCCAAGATCACCTTCGGCGTGCGCGCCGTCGAGACGCAGTGCTACGCCATTGGCCCCGCCGCCGACCGGATCAACGCCAATCTGGCGTCGGTCGCCGCCGGCCTCGAAGATGCGGCCTCCCGCACGGAGCGTTTGGCCCGCTAGTACTGTCACCGGAATGACCGACGGGCTCCTGCCACCGTATGGGGAGCCCGTCGGCGACCGGGTCGATGACGCACGGGTGCTCGAGGTGTTCATCATGGATGAGCCTGCCCTCGTCCACTCGCCGCTGCTGCACCTCGAGGGGGCCACGCTGGTGGCCGACGGCGACTTCTCGATCGCCATGCGCATCGCTCCGCGCACCTTCCTCCTCCGCCGTGACCTGCCGGACGCCGTCGACATGGCCGATCGCCTGCTGACCCGGGCCCTCGGTGCGGCCGGCCACACCTGTCTCGACGAGGAGAGCCCGCTGGCGGCTGCGGTGGCCATCCAGGTGCTCGGCCTACGCATGGCCAGCTGGGACCTCTGGGGCGCCGATATCGACGAGTCCTTCCTCGAGTTGCGCACCGCCGCCGCCGGCGAGTGGGAAGGTATGTTCCCGCAGGGACCGCCGTCGGTGCCCGGGCCCGGCCCTCTCGGCTGATTGCCCGGCGGCCGACGCTCCACCTTGTTCTCCTCCGCGGCAGAGCCAGCGCGCGCAGCGCCCGTCGCCGTCGTGTTCGACGTCGACGGCACCCTGGTCGACAGCGAGCGGCACGGGCACCGGGTGGCGTTCAATCTCGCCTTCGAGGCGTTCGGCCTGCCCTACCGGTGGGACGAGGAGGAGTACGGCCGGCTGCTCCGGCTCACCGGGGGACGCAGGCGCATCGAGCGCTATCTGGAGGGCGCCGGCATGGGGGAGGAGCGCGTCGCCCTCGCCGCCTCGCTACACGAGCGGAAGACGGAACTCATGACGGGGCTGATCGAGGAGGGACGGATCGATGCCCGGCCCGGGGTGGGCCGCCTCCTGGCCGAGCTGGCCGGTGCCGGTGCCATCCTGGCCGTCGCCACCACGGGCAGTCGGGGCTGGGTGGAGCGGGTGCTGGCCCGGTCCACCCCCAGCGCCCACTTCGCAGTGGTCGTCACCGGCAGCGACGTCGAGGCACGCAAGCCGGACCCCGAGGCCTACGTGCGGTCGGTGGAGCTGCTCGGTGTCCCTGCGGCCGAGGTGGTCGCGGTGGAGGACTCGGCCGAGGGTCTGGCGTCCGCCCTCGGTGCCGGGTTGCGCTGCGCAGTGGTGGTGAACGGGTACACGAGCGACCACGACCTCGACGGAGCCGATCTCGTGCTCGACGGCTTCGGCGAGCCGGATCAGCCGGCTCGGGTGCTGGCCGACCCCCGCCGCACCGGGTGTACCGGCGTCCTTGACGCCGCCACCCTGGTCCGCCTGCTCGAGGGGTAAGGACCCCCGGCACGGTGCGCCCAGCTGTCCCGAACCGGGGATCGGGGCGCGATACTTCCTCGGAGAGGGTGCCCGACGAGGAGCGCGCCGCCCGGCGTGCACAAGGGAAGGACGGCATGGCCGAGGAGCTGTTCGCAGTCACGACCCGCTCCCGCCTCAAGGGTCCCTGGCTGTTCCCGGCCATGATGATCGCCTCGGTGCGGGTCCGCCGGCAGCTGGCCACCACTGGAACTGTGGTGCGGTGGGCCAGCATCGTGGCCGGGCCATCGGAGTTCTGGACCATCACGGTGTGGAAGAGCCGCCACGACATGCAGGAGTTCATGCAGTCGGGCGCCCACGACGACATCATGTGGCTCTTCTCCAAGTGGCTGCAGTCGTTCTGGCTCATGCGCTGGCGGCCGGGCCCCGACGAGATCGGCCGGTGGAAGGGCATCACCATGTGCCAACCCGAGCCGGAGTACGAGAAGCCCCCGATGGAGCGGGCCAAGGGCGAGGCGCTGCAGAAGGCGCTCGACCACCTGCCGAGGTTGAAGGCGGCGACGGCGGCCGACGGCACGCTGTCGTACGAGAGCTCGCCCTACGCCCGTCGCAGTCGGGCCGAGGTCGGCGGTGCCGGCGGGCTGGTGGTGCACCTGTCCACGTCGGCCCTCGACTCGTGGGCGGCACTGAAGGCGTTGCGGGCGCTGCGCCAGGAGGCCCGGGCCGATCCCGAGAGCCTGCGCACCGTGCTGGGCTTCGGGAAGCCGGGCCAGGTGTACCTGCTGTGCGTGTGGGCCGACCGCGATGCGGCCCGGCGCCTGCTCGACTCGCCCCGCCTGGCCGCCGCCGTCAAGCGGTGGCCCGACGGCTGCTGGGCCAACGAGTGGATCCCCGAGAACGAGTTCGGGCACTGGGACGGGCTCCGCCTGCGCCACGGCCGCCAGCGCTACGCCATTGCCGTGCCGTCCCTCGCCCGCAAGGCGGCCGAGATCCCCGACGCCTGACCGGACATGGCCGTCCGCCCCGAGCATCGCGGGACCCCCCGATAGCGGCGCCGATGCCCATTCCTTGCTCGTTTACCCACCCCAGATGTGGCTGGACGAGAGGAGACGTACCCCGAGCACCGCTGTGGCCTCCGCCGAGGTCGTTGTCGCCGGCCGCCGCCGGCGGCGCGTCAGGAGGGCTGGGCGTCGGCTGCCGACACGGCGTCCTCGGGGCTGTCGTCGGTGAACACCCGGCTCTGCAGGATGTCCTCGGCCTCGATGCGCATGAGGTCACCCTTGGTGAGCTTGCGGCTGGGGCCGGACACGATGCGCGACGCCTGGCGCAGGCGGGCCCGCTCGAGGGCGTTACGCACGCTGCGGGCGTTGGCGAAGCGGGGCTGCAGCATGCGGCGCTCGAGATACTCGCGGAACGCCACCTGGGCGTCGGGCGACAGCTCGTAGTGCTGCTCGGCCATCATCAAGCCGCCGATGGCCACCAGCTCGTCGAGGCTGTAGTCGGGGAAGTGGATGTGGTGGGCGATGCGGGAGCCCATGCCGGGGTTGGACTGGAAGAACGTATCCATCCGGTCCTTGTAGCCGGCCAGGATCACGACCACGTTCTCGCGCTCCGCCTCCATCATCTGGAGGAGGATCTCGATGGTCTCCTGGCCGTAGTCCCGCTCGTTCTCCTGGCGGTACAGGTAGTACGCCTCGTCGATGAACAGCGCGCCGCCCATGGCCCGCGTGAGGACCTCTTTCGTCTTGGGCGCGGTGTGGCCGATGTACTGGCCCACCAGATCGTCACGGGTGACCGCCACCAGGTGGCCCTTGCGGAGGTAGCCGAGGCGGTGCAGCAGCTCGGCCATGCGCAGGGCGACGGTGGTCTTGCCGGTACCGGGGTTGCCGGTGAACGACATGTGCAGACTGGGCGCGCCGGAGCTGAGGCCCATG
>JBKJNA010000212.1:0-9003 GCA_046596195.1 Acidimicrobiales bacterium
GCCTCGACGAGTACTACGCCGGCGTGGGCGAGGCGCCAGGCGTTTGGGCCGGCCGCTTCGCCCCCGAGCTCGGCCTGGCCGGCGTGGTCGACGCCGACGACCTCCGGGCCCTGGTCCAGGGCCTCCATCCCGCCACCGGCGTCGACCTGCTGGCCGGACGTCCCGCCCGCAAGGTCAACGCCTTCGACGCCACCTTCTCCGGCCCGAAAGGCGTGTCGGTGCTGTGGGCCCTGGGCTCCGACCACACGGCGAGCGTCGTCACCCGCTGCCACACCGAGGCGGTGGCCACGGCCGTGTCGTTCCTGGAGGACAAGGCGGCCGTGGCCCGCCAGCAGACCAAGGGGGTGCGCCGCCGGGTCGCCACCACCGGGTTCGCGGTGGCCACCTTCGCCCACCGCACCTCGCGTGAGGGCGACCCCCAGCTGCACTCCCACTGCCTGATCGCCAACGTGGTGCGCCGCCTCGACGGCTCCCACGTCGCCTTCGACGGCAATCCCCTCCACGACTGGGCCAAGGCGGCCGGCTCGGTGTACCAGGCCGAGATCCAGCGCCTGTTGAGCACCGAGCTGGGAATCGAGTGGGGACCCGAGCGCAACGGCTGTCGGGAGATGTTGGGCTACAGCACCGAGCAGCTCCGGGCCTTCTCCAAGCGCACCGTGGCCATCGAGGCCGAACTGGAGGCGTCGGGGGCCGTCTACGAGACCGCCGCCGCCAGGATGCGGGCCAACGACGACGCCTCCCTCGCCACCCGTCCCCGCAAGGACCACTCCCTCACCCCCACCCTGCTGGCCGAGCGCTGGGAGAGCGAAGCCCGCGCCCTCGGCCTGGACTGCCCCGAGGCGGTGGAGGCGGCCGTGGTCGGCCGGCGGACGCGGGCGGTCGGCCTCAGTGCCGACGAGGTGATGGCCGGCCTGTTGGACCCCGAGACCGGCCTGTGCGCCACCGAGGCGCGCTTCACCGAGGCCAAGGTGGTCGAGCGCGTCTGCGCCGCCTCGGCCGGACGGCTTACCACCGAGCAGATCCTGGCGCTCTCCGCCGACTTCCTGGCCTCCGAGCACGTCATCCGCCTGGTGCCCGACACCAACGAGGCACGCCGTCGTCCTCCCCAGTGGTCGACCGTCGCCCACCGCCGACTGGAGAACACCGTCCTCGACCACCTGGGGACCCTGGTCGACACCCCCGTCCCCGCCGTCGATCCCGAACTGGTGGAGCAGGCCCTGGTGGCCGAGGGGCGCCTGGGAGCGGACCAGGAGGCGGCCGTGCGGGCCCTGTGCGGCCCGGGCCCCGCCCTGCGCTGCATGATCGCCCCCGGCGGCTACGGCAAGACCACCGCCGTGCACGCCGGAGCGGCAGCCGCCACCGCCGCCGGGCGACCGGTGCTGGGGCTGGCCACCACCAACCAGGCCGTCGGCGGCCTGCGCTCGGTGGGGATCGACGCGACGACCATCGCCCGCCTGCGCATGGACCTCGCAGACCGTCCCCTCGCCCCGGGCACCCTCGTGATCCTGGACGAGATTTCGCAGGTTGCGACCAGGGACGCCGAGGTCGTCCTGGCCGCGGTGGTGAACACCCCCGGTGCCCAGCTGTGGTGCCTGGGTGATCCCCGCTAGTCCCAGGCGGTGGCAGCCGGTGGCCTGGCCGCCGAGCTGGCCCGTCTGGGGGAGCAGGGGACCATCCCCGCCCCCGCACTGGTGGTCAACCGCCGCCAACGCGACGGCGTCGACCGCACGGCCTTGGCCGAGTTGCGGGCCGGCCGCCCCGGGGCCAGCCAGGCCATGCGCACCGACGCGGGCTGGGAGCACGAGGCGCCCACCCCCCTCGCCACCCGGCAGGCCATGGCCGAGGCGGTGGCGGACGACGTCGACACCCACGGGGCGGCGAACGTAGCGGCACTGGCCGTCAGCCACGCCGATTGCGAGGACATGGCCGACCGCATCCGGGCCCGCCTGGCCGCCGCCGGCTCCATCGACGGCGAGTCCCTGACCGGACCAGGTTGGGGCACCGGCGCCCAGCGCCACTACGCCCGGGGCGACCGGGTGCTGTTGCACACCAAGCCGGGCCCGGCCGGCCTGCACAACGGCTCCACCGGCACGGTGGTGGCGGTGCACGACCACGGCCTGCGGGTCGCCTTCGACAAGGCAGGCGAGGTGACCCTGGCCAAGGCGTTCGTGACCGGGCGGCGCGGCGACGCCAACCCCAACCTGTCCCACGCGTGGTGTCGCACCGTCGAGGGGGCCCAGGGCGGGACCTGGGAGGCGGTGCACCTGCTCGGCAGCGCGTCGCTCGACGCCCTGGTGGGCTACACCGGCCAGAGCAGGGGACGAGCGCCCACCCACACCTGGAACACCCGGACCCTGGCCGTGGCCGACCACGGCGGGCAGGTGGCCGACGGCCGCAGCGCCACCGAGGTGGTGCTGGCCGGGCTGTCCCGCGAGCCGGTGACCACCTTCGCCGCCGCCGACGACCCGTGGGTCATCAACGCCCGGCTGATGGCCGAGCGCTACGAGCACCTGGGCGTCCTGGCCGGCGCGCCACCCGAGCCGGCAAGGTCGCTCGACCAGGAACGGGCGACAGCGGTGCGGGACGGGCGCATCCTCACGCGGGCGAACGAGGAACTGGACCGAGCCGAGGCCCGGATCGCCGCCTTCGGGCCCCTGACCGGCCTGCGCCGCTCGGCCCGCGCCGAGCGCAGCCACGCCGAGCACGCCGTGGCCCGGGCCAGGGACGGGCTGGACGCGGCGCGCGCCAACCGGCGGGTAAGCGAGCGGCGGCTGGGCGAACTCGAGGCGGCCGGGGCCAAGCGCGCCCGCTTCGACGCCGAGCACGCCTGGCGGGTGGAGCGGCTCGGCGCCATCGACGCCGAGCTGGACCGCCACTGGGCCGCCGCCACCCTGGCCGCCGTGCGCCAGCACGACCCGCTGGCATTCGGCATCGAACACCTCCGGGCCGCCCGCGCCACCTACGCCGCCGACCTCGACGCCTACCGGGCCAGCCTGCCGCTGGACAACAGCACTGCCGTCGCCGAGGCGAAGCGTCGGTTTGCGGCCCGAGAGCAGGACCTGCGCGAGGCCCGCTCCGGCGTCGAGGACCGCCGTCGGCAGCTTGAGATCGCGTCCGAGCGCCACTGGGGCCGGAGGGACAAGGACGGCGTGGTGGCAGCACGGCGGGCACTGGAGCGGGCCGAGGGCGCCGTGGCAACGGCAGTCGATGCCGAACGGGGTGCCCGCCTGCGCCTAGGCGTTGCGGTGTCAAACGAACGCAAGCGAGGCCGGGCGCTGGCCGATACCGAGCCCCGGCGGGTGGAGCTGACCGAGGCGCTGGCCGAGCTCGACGCTGCCCTCGACGACACCCGCCCGGCACGCGTGGCCGCCCTGGCCGACGAGGCGATCGTCCCTGCCCACCTGGTCGCAGCCCTGGGTGAGCCACCCACCGACACTGCCCCACGCCAGGCGTGGTCCAAGCTGGCCGGCCGCATCGAGTCCTACCGGGACCGCCACCCCGAGGCGCTGGGCCACGAGGTTGCCGGCGGCGTGACCGCCGCCATCGGACCGCGCCAGGCCGAGCGGTGGTTGCCCGATCCCGAATGGGACGACCTCGCCGGCCAACTCCGCCACGGCCGGGCTCTGGTGGCCGTGGCCGCCGAGATCGAGGGACGTACGAGCGCCAGCCCAGTCGGCTCCGAGCCGCTCTCCTGGGCCGACATCCTCGATCAGGCTGGGGCGCTGCTGGAGACGCAACGGCGGACGGCTGAGCGAGGGCTCGACCGGGGCATGGGCCTGGGCTTGTAGTCGCACTTCCCAGGCCTGACGGCGGCCCGAACCGCGCCGTACTCCCAGATCGGCGCGCAACAGCGTCCCGCTCTGGATCCGCCAGCGCGTCCCTTGCGCAGTTTCGCCGGTTCCCGAGCGGGTCAGCCTTCCTTCGCGGTGTTTGCCTGCCCCTTGGTGACGTCGTTACGACCGCCTGGTTCGGCTGGTCTCTCATGCCTTGGCGAAGTTGTCGTCCGCCGTGACCGACCCCGAAAATCTGCGCTCACGTTCTGTGCGGAATCGCGTAACCGTCGAGGGCGCAGAACGGCAGTTATTCTGCGGACCTCGACGTGGTAGTCGATGGTGAGCTTGGCCTTGCGCCAGAGGGCGAACTCGTAGCGGATGGCGTGATCACCCCCCTGCGACGATCGCCGACCAGCGACGATGACGATGGCTGCGCCGCAATCCAGGATCTGGGTCGGGGCGACGTCGGTTGTGCGGGCGGAGAGGAATACCACTCACTGCAGCGCCTGTCGGAGCCGAGGAGGAGGAGATGGCTCCCGAGGTGGAGTGACCCGGCCCACCCGTGACTGGCGCCGGCCCGACGGTCCGGGCCGCCGGCAGCGCCGGACTACTGGTCCGCGTCGTGGACGACGATCGCGATGTGAACACGGTTGGCGACGTCGAGCTTGGACAACAGGCGGGACACGTGGGCCTTGACCGTCGCCTCGCTCATGAAGAGCGAGGAGGCCACCTCGGCGTTGGAAGCGCCGGACCCGACCGCGACCGCGACCTCCCGTTCCCGCTCGGTGAGCGTCGCCAGTCGCCGGGGGGCCAGGCGGCGGCGCTCGGATACCTCAGTACCTCCGAGGTGCGACAGGAGCGTGCGGGTCACCGACGGCGAGAGCATGGCCTCGCCCGAGGCGACGAGGCGTATGGCGGAGAGGATCTCCGCCGGTGGGGTGTCCTTGAGCAGGAAGCCGTCCGCGCCGGCGCGGAGCGCGCTCATCACCTGCTCGTCGGCCTGGAACGTGGTCAGGACGATCACGTGCGGCGGCGTATCGAGCAGGCGCAGCGCGGCGGTGGCCGCAATGCCGTCCGTATCGGGCATCCGGATGTCCATCAGCACGACCTCGGGCCGGTGCTCCCGCACGGCGTCGACGGCCCGGGCGCCGTCGTCCGCCTCACCGACCACCTCCATGTCGTCGGCCGACGACAGGATCATGCGCAGCCCGGCGCGCACCAGTGCGTCGTCGTCGACGAGCAGCACCCGCACCGTCACCACCGGAGGTCGGCTTCGACGACGAAGTTGCCGGCACCGTCGGGGCCGTGGACGAGGACGCCGCCGGCGAGGGTGACCCGCTCCTGGAGCCCGAGCAGGCCGGCGCCCGCACCCGGCAGCGTCGGTGCCGGGGTCGCTCTGACCGATAGGCGGTTGCGGACGCTGACGTGCAGGCCGCGGTCGGGGGCACCGCTGAGGCGCACCCGCCCCTCTGTGCTGCGGGCGTGCTTGCCGATGTTGGTGAGCGCCTCCTGCACGATCCGGTAGGCGTCGCGTCCGAGGGCGCCGGGCGCAGCCTCGGGGTCGTCCACCTGCATCTCGAAGTTGATCTTCACGCCGGCCCGCCGGGTCTCCTCCACCAGGCGGGGTATGTCGGCCAGCGTCGGCTGCGGCGCCGTCGGCGCCTCCTGCCCTGGCTCGTCGCGCAGCACGCCGATGACGTCACGCAGTTCCTCGAGTGCTTGGCGCGCCGTCGAGCGCAACAGCGCTGCGGTTTCCCGAACCTGCGCCGGCGGTAGGTCGGGGCGGACCTCCAGCGCACCCGCGTGCAGGGCCACCAGTGAGATGCGGTGAGCCAACACGTCGTGCATCTCGCGGGCGATCCGGCTTCGCTCGGCCATGCGGGCACTGTCGGCATGCAAGAGCTGGTCGGCCTCGGCCCGCAGCGCCCGCTCTCGCAGGGTGAAGAGGAGCTGACGACGGGCGCGGACGAACATCCCCCAGGCAACGGCAGCGGTGAGGATCGGGATCGTCACCGAGACCGCCACCACCGGGTCGATGCCCAAATAGGTGGAGCAGGCGGCCGCAACTGGGAGCCACAACCCGGCGACAAGCAAGACCGGCCGGGCGGGGCGATGCACGGCGAGGGAGGACAGAGCCAGGAGCTGGGCGGCGGTGGCCGACGTCGACAACCCCCCCACCAGTAGGGCTGCCAGCGCCACACCGAGCGGCCAACGGCGCCGCCACCACAGCATGAGGCAGCACAGGGACCCGAGGACCCCGTCGACGACGTCGGGGACCAGCTGCGCGGTCGTCAACAGGTCCGCGGTGTCATGCCCGGAGCGGCCGAGCATCACTGCGCCCACCACGGCGGCCACGACGAACGCGGCGGCGTCGACGACCCAGTCGCGTGGCGTCCTGGGACCGACGGTCTCGAGGTGGTCCGGGTCGGCCGGCGCGAGCAGCGCCGCCGGTACCACCTGCCGCCAGAAACCGCGCGACCCGGGCATAGGTCGAGCGTAGAGGACAGGTAGCGAACCCGACACCGACGAAAGTCGACGCGACCAGCGACGAAAGGCGGTATCCGCAGCTTCGGGGACCGTCCATTCGGACGAGCGATCCTGGCCGGTCGGCCGATGTGCGGGCACCGGTCGTACGAGCAGGCTGGCGGACATGATCACAACAACCGCTCTCACGAAGAGCTACGGCAACGCCCGGGTCGTCCATGACGTGTCACTGCACTGCGAACCTGGCACCATCACCGGCTTCCTCGGGCCCAACGGCGCGGGCAAGTCCACAACCCTGCGGATGATCGTCGGTCTCGCCCGGCCCGACCACGGGACGTCGACCATCGACGGTCGACCTTTCGTCGAGCTTCCCAACCCGACCCGGGTCGTCGGCACGCTGCTCGACCCGTCTGCGATGCACACCGGCCGCACCGGGCGAGCGACCTTGACCATCGCGGCGCGGATGGCCGGCGTGCCCGTCAACCGGGTAGAAGCGCTGCTCGATCTGGTCGGGCTGGCCGATGCGGCCGATCGGCGGGTGGGCGGCTACTCCCTCGGGATGCGCCAGCGGCTCGGAATCGCCCAGACGCTCGTCGGTGAGCCGTCGGTGCTGATCCTGGACGAGCCCGCCAACGGCCTCGACCCCGAGGGCATCGCGTGGATGCGGAGCCTGCTGCGTGACTTTGCCGACCGAGGGGGCACGGTGCTGCTGTCCAGCCACCTGCTACACGAAGTGCAAGCCACCGTTGACCATCTCGTCGTCATCTCCCACGGAGTGGTCGTGGCCGCCGGTCCCTTGAGCGAACTGCTCGCCAGCTCCAGCCTGTTCCTGCGCACGCCCGACCCCGACGCCCTGGCCGGCGCCCTTCGCGCCGCCCGCATCGGCTACGTCCCTGGGCCCGACCAGACGTTCACGGTCGACCTCCTCGACGGCCGCGTCACCGCCGAACTGGTCGCCCGGGCCGCCCTCGACCGCCGGGTGCTGCTCACCGAGTTGCGCCAATCCGACTCCGGCGGCCTCGAGCAACTCTTCTTCTCACTCACCGCCACGGAAACGGCACCCACCCAGGAGGCAGCAGCATGACCCTCATCCTCACCCACCCCGCCCCGAACGGCGGACCCGATGCGCCGGGCGCCGACCTCCCCGGCCTCCCGTTCAGCCGCCTGCTCCGCGTGGAGTGGGGCAAGGCCACCGACACCCGCGCCGCCCGTTGGCTCCTGGCCATAGTCGGGGCCTCGACCGTCGGGCTGATGCTGGCGCCGCTGCTCGGCTCCTCGAGCATCGACCAGACCTACACGAGCTATCTGGGATTCGCCTCCACCCCGCTGAGCATCCTGCTGCCGGTGGTGGCCATCCTCACGCTGACCAGCGAGTGGAGCCAGCGCACGTCGCTCACCACGTTCACTCAGGAACCGCGACGCCTCCGGGTGGTCAACGCCAAGATGACGGTGTCGCTCATCATGGGTGGTGTTGCGGCCGTGTTCGGCGGGCTGGTCACCGCCGTCGGGCTCGGGGTGGCCGCCGCCTCCGGGCGGGCGCTGGACGCCGACCTCAATGCCGGCGTGGTCGTCGGCTTCGTGCTCTTCGTGCTCCTCAACGTCTTCATGGGGGTGGCGCTCGGAGCGCTGATCCACAACTCGGCGGCAGCCATCGTCGCCTCGTTCGTCCTTCCGGCCGTGTTCGTCGCGCTCGGTCAGGCATCCGCCCTGGTGGGCGACTGGCTCGACCCGTCGACCACCTTGGAGCGGCTGCTCAACGGTGAGTGGTCGGGGCACACGCCGCAGATCCTGGTATCCGTCCTTCTGTGGGTGGCGGTCCCGCTGGCCTTCGGGCTGGTCCGGACGGTGCGGCGAGAGGTCAAGTAGAGCCTCACACCGGGTCGCGGCGCAGGGTGAAAGCCGGTCACCCTCTCGTCGAGGCACCGGACGATGAGAAGGACCTGGGCCTCGGCGCCGGGGACGGTCCCTGCAGGACGGGCTCGACCCCGAGGCTGCGGTCGTACGTGCCATCGACACCGCCGGCCGGGCCGTGTTCTTCGCCGGCACGACCGTGGTGATCTCCCTGCTCGGCATGCGCTCATCGCATCAGTCGTGGGTGGGCTCGGCGTGGGGGCGGCCGGGCTGGTGGCGGTGACCATGTTGGCGTCGCTGACCCTGCTTCCCCCCCGTGCTCGGCTTCGTGGGCTGCCACATCGACAAGCTCGAGCTCCCCGGCACCGGCCAGGCCAGGGACCCCCGCACCACCGCCGGCTACCGCTGGGGCCACCTGTTGCACGGCAACCCCGTGCCTTCGCAGCCGTCGGCCTCGTCACCTTGATTGCGCTGGCTGTGCCGGTGCTGTCGATCCGGCTCGGTTCCTCCGACGAGAGCAACTCGGCCACCACCCACACCACCCGGCGGGCCTATGACCTCAAGGCTGCTGGCTTCGGCGCCGGAGCCAGCGGACCGCTGGTGCTGACGGCCGATATCGGCGGCGCCAGGAACCGGCCCGTGCTCGACCAACTCGTTGCCGCGATGGACGCTCCAGTGGTCCGGCTAGGGGATACAGAACGCTCTCGTCTTCCGCGATGGTCGTGCGCGGTACGGCAGTTATACGGGTGATCGCTGTCAGAGAATCGTCGTCGAGGGGCCTAGGTGGCTGCTGAAGTAGTCGTCTGACCATCCACCGCTCCAGCCGGCCGGTGTTCGACAATCCGGGCATGGCATTGGGTATGGCGACGCTCGACCAGCGCTTCGAAAGCCCGAG
>JBKJNA010000060.1:0-26154 GCA_046596195.1 Acidimicrobiales bacterium
GCGCTCGGTGACCCACCGCCACATCGTGTGGCGGCCCGACGAGCCCCAGGTCGCCCGGTGCCTCATCGGCGGCCACCGGGCGCCCGCCCCCGGCTGCGCCTGCGGCATCCACGCCGAGCCGAGCCTCGAGACCCTGCGCGAACAGGGCCTGTGCATGGCGCCGGCCGAGCCACTCGTGATGGGACAGGTCGCACTGTGGGGCGACGTCGTCACCGACGACCACGGTCTGCGGGCCGAGTTCGGCTACCCGAGCGCCCTGTCGCTGGTGACGGCCGACGCCCGACCGGACCCCGGCGACCTCGTCGCCCTTGCCCGGTACTGCGGGGAGGCGGGCACAGCCACGCCGACCGAGGCACTGGGCGACATCGCCGCCTCGATCCTGGCCTTCCAGGCCATGTCCCGCTGACGACCGAACCCGTGGTCACCACCACCCTCCAAGGCCCGCTGCGGGTGTACGGCCGCCGGGGCGACGCCCAAGAGGTCGCCCTTGTCATCGCCCGCTCCCTCACCGGCGCTCAGGTCAAGAGGGTCAGGTCGGCGTGGTTGGTGACGCTGGGCGGCCGCAAGGGGGTGTTCCGCCAGGAGCCGCCGAACCTGATGGTGGAGGTCGACGGCGCCGGCTTCGACGCCGGGCACAGCGAGGCCCGCCAAGCGGTCCACCAAGACCTCGTGCGGTCGGTCCGTGGGTCCGGCCTCGACGGCGTGCTGGCGGCCATTCCCAACCTGCGGATCGGCATCTCGTTCAGCCCCCTCGACCCCGAGCAGCTACGCCCCACCGGCCCCCTCGCCCACCTCGCCCTCGACGTGTCGGCACGGGTCGACGGCTTCGTCCTCGACCTCCACAACGGGCGTCTCGTCTCCATCACCGGTGAGGTCCTGGGCACCACCGAGCGCCTCCTGGCCGAAGGGGCCACGCCCGTCGACCCCTCACTGACCCGAATCAGGGGCCGGCTGGTGGCGCTCCTGGCCGTGGCCGCTCGCGCCCTCACCGAGTACGACGGGCGCGACCTCGAAGAGGCGCGCGACGGCATCGCCCGCTGGGTCCGGTCCGTCGGCGTCACGAACGAGCTGGAGCCGCACGAGCTGGCGTTCCTCGAACGGCCGGCCCGCGAGTTCGACGATGCCGAGCTCGCCTACGGGAGCTGGCAGGTGGAGGGCGCAACCGTGCTGGCGTGGGCGCTCGACCTCATCGACGAACTGCCGGCCCAGGACGAGGCGGCTGACCCCACGTACCTCAGCGGGCTCCTCTGCTTCCCGGACGCAGCCAAGACCCTGGCCGTGCTCAATCTGGGCAGGCGGCGGTTCCAGGCGGGCGTTGAGGCCGAGGCGGCGCGACACCGCGCCATCCACAGCCAGCTGAGCGCCGCCGCCGGTGAGACGGCCGACGCGGCGGGCGCCGACGTCACCCTGAGCATCACCACCGAACGCCTCCGGGCCTGCCGGTGGCTCATATCCGGAGGCACCTACTCCAGCACCGGCCTGTAGCCCGTGCGCGTCCAGCCGCAACCGGAGTCCTTCACCGACACCGCCACCCGCTGGACCTTCGCCTGAGCACTGCGACCCGGGCGGTCAGACGGTCTGGTTGGCAAGGCGGAGGTGGTGGTCGGACCAGCGGCGCAGGCCGGCCAGGCGGGCCTCGTCGAGCACCTCGCACGCCCAGCCCCAGTGGACCGAGACCCAGTCGCCCACGGCCACGGCATCGGTGAAACCCTGGCCCTCGAGCGTGCGCAGGACCCGCTCGACAGCCACCGAGCCGAGCTCGAGCCTGCCGTCGCGCTCGATGAGCGGCTGGCGCTCGACCATGAGCGCCGCCGGCTCCACCGACTTCACACGGGCCCAGCTGATGCGGCAGTTCTCCATCGCCGCCATACCGATCTCCTTCGCCTCCAGCCGCCGGTACACGTCGAGCACGTGGAACAGGTGGTGGGGGCGGGCCCCAGCGGGCGGCTTGCGCAGCACCTCCTCGCGGAGGCGGCCGGTGAGCTGGCGGCCGAACCGCTCCTCCAGCGAGCGGCCGAGTTCGCTGGCCTCGACGGTGTCGAGGAGGTCGTTGCCGAGCCAGTAGGCGTCCACGACACGGCGGTCGAACGGATCGATGATCCCGTTGGCCGCGGCGATGGTGCATAGATAGGGGACGGCGCCCGTGAACTTTGCGAGCAGCGGCGCCAGGCCCCGATCGGCCTTCCCTGCGACGGCGTGCTCGAACAGGACGTCCTGGTCGTTGCCGCCGCAGTAGCCCAGGTGGTTCGGCATGAACCCGTACCGGATGAACGCCAAAAGGCCAGAGGTCGCATCGAGCACCGGTGCCGGCATTGCTCCAAGCCTACGGCCCGGTTTCCCATTCCAGACGCCACTCACCGGCCGGAAGGCGCTGGACGACAGCGGGCGCGGCCACCGGGCCCCAACGCCCGCTGCCCTCCAGGTCCCATCGCACGGCCCGGACCCGCACCACCTCGGGCACCCTGCGCAAGGGCTCGCCGGACACGTCGAGCACGAAGGCGCCGTCGACCACGTCGAGGCCCCTGGCCCAGACCTCCACCATCCACTTCACGCCGAGGGTGGCACCCGCCCGCACGCCGACGGAATCCATCTGCCCGCGCACCATGGCGGGCTGGCCCCGCCGGCCAAGCTCGAGATCGATCCTGGAGATCCGGCGGGACCCGTTGCGGGCCAGCCAGACCTTGAGGTGCTCGCGCAACGGGTTCATGGCCTTCGACCGGAGCTGTTCGGAGAGGAGCCGGCCGTGCTCGGACGAGTACCGGGAGCGCCGCCACTCGCGCTCCCACGTGAGCAGGAGGCCGAGGTCGCTGACCCGCCGGAGATCGCCTGGTGCCAGCAGCACGTCGGGACCGAGCCGGGACTGCATCTGTCGCAGGAGCTGGCCGGACATGGCCCATGCGTGGAGGTTCCGCCACAGGGTCATCACCTGGAGGCAGGCGGGCGTGTCGCCCCCGAAAGCCAGCATCGTGCGCTCGGCGGCGAGGTCGTGGTCCTCGATCTTGAGCTTGCCCCGCCGCCAGCTGATCCGGTGCTGTTCGCCGTTGCACGGGATGACGGCGGTGGCCGGCGCCACGTGGTGGCACCACCGGTCTCGCACGGGCACCGGCTGCTCAGGCCCTCACGCGGCGTCGGTGATGTGCACGACGCGGGCCCAGGCCGGCGGTTCCCAGGTGCGGTTGCCCTTGGCCTGCCCGCCACCGATGAGGCCGACCACCACGGCGATGCCCTTGGGCGCAGCAGCGGGCCACGGAGTGAGGCCGTCGGTGAGCACCACGATCACCGACGGGCGGGGCCGCAGCCTGGCCGCAGCCATGACGCCTGCGCCCATGTCGGTGCCGCCGCCGCCGAGCAGCTCGAGGCGCCGGCCGCTCGACACCCGCTGCACGGCGTGCACAGCGGCGTCGACGGCCAGCACACGCAGGCGGCTGCGGCCGAGACCCACGCCCCGCAGCAGGCCGTCGACCTCGGCCAGCAGCCGGGCCAGCTGGTTCTGGCCCATGCTGCCGGACGTGTCGCAGAGGACGACCACCTCGGGCACCGGCCGCTCCATGGCCGGCAGCACCACGTCGGGGCTGGCGGCGGCCCGCCGGGACGGCCGCTTGTACGTGTAGTCGACCAGCCCGGCCGTGGTGCCGACGCCCTTGCGGATCTCGGCCGCCAGCACGCGCCGCCAGTCGACCTGGGGGTCGAGCATGTCCTCGGCCCACCGCAGCCAACTCTTCGACATCCTGCCCCGGCCCTCTTCGCAGTAGCGCAGGACGTCGGACGCGACCTGGGCGCGGGTGAGGTGGCGCTCCCCCGGCGGCAGGCCGCTCTTGCGGTCAGCCAGCAGCTCCCACGACCTGGTCTGCGCGTCGGCCCCGCTACCGCAGTCGGGCTCGACCTCGCTGTCGGGGTGGTCGCAGTGGAAGTACTCCTCGGCCAGCCTGCTCGGCTCCCACCCGAGGTCCTGCGGCAGCACCGGCGCAGACGGGAACCGCAGGCCGGTGTTGATCAGGTCGTCGTTGATCTCGGCGTCGGCCGCCAGCGCCCAGTCCTTGGTGACGTGCTCGCTCACCCCGAGGCTGCGGGCCCGGCCGGCGTGGTCGCGAACGAGGTGACCGGCGTGGTGCACCAGGAGGCTGCCCAGCACCTCCACGCTCCACTGCTCGACGAGCGCGGGGTCGACGTAGAGCCGCCACGACTCGTCGACCGTCACCTTGCCCAGGCCGGGTACGGCCACCACAGGCGAAGCGAAGATCGCCGCCGCCAGGTAGGGGTGCCGCGACACCGCCCACAGTCGAGCCACCGCCAGCCGGCGCGCATCCAGCGGCGCCTGAGCAACCTCCGGTTGCGATCCGATCACAACAGGCCGGCGTCCCTCAGGAGCGGGGCGAAGAACTTCACCTCGGGAGGAGCCACGGCGCCGGGGGGACGGCAGCCGGCCAGGACGCGGGCGGCCACGGCGGCCACGTCAGGTGTCTTCTCGCCCGCCCGCCCGAGCACCCGCCAGCCCGCCAGCCACCGCTCGGGCGTGGAGCGGGCCGCCACCGCGGACGCCACGGCCGACAGCAGGGCGTAGGTGCGATCGCCCCGCTCGGGCAGCTCGAAGCCGTCGGGGTCGGCCAGCACTTCCTCGGGGTCGGGGAGGTCCATGTCCATCTCCCACATCAGCAGCTCTATGCCGGGCCCCTCGCCCACGCAGCCGGTGATGAGCGCCGTCTCCGCCTCGGTGCTGGCGCCGGCCGCCTGGGCAGCCGCCCAGAGCCGGGCCGCCATGTCCCAGGTGCGGGGGCTGGGCCAGCCCCGGCCTGCGTGCGCCGCATCGGTGGGCACCTGGCAGGTGAGGCCGGGGCGCACCGTGACGAACGCCGACACCAGGCTGCGGGTGCGACCGATGCCCGCCTCCCATCCCTCGGGCAGGTCCGGCACGTCCGGCGCTTCCCAGCCGCCGACGAGACCCTGGGCGAACACGGCCGGCTCGACCGCCCACTCGAGGTGGCAGAACCGGTTGGCCAGCGGGGCGGACAGGTCCCACCCGTCGGCCGACTGCTCCGGGGGGTTGGCGGCGGCCACGACCACGACGTCGGCCGGAAGCTCGATGTCGCCCACCACCCGCTCGAGCACCACCCGCAGGAGAGCGGCCTGCACGGCCGGCGGGGCGGTGGAGATCTCGTCGAGGAAGAGCAGGCCCCGGCCCGACGCCGACAGCCGCTCGGCCCAACGCGGCGGCGCAAAGTGGACGACCCCGGCCACCACCACGGGCAACCCGGAGAAGTCCGACGGCTCCCGGATGGCGGCGATCACCGTCTCACACGGCCATCCCATGGCGTCGGCCATGGCCCGGATCACCGACGACTTCCCTGTTCCGGGGGCACCCCACAAGAGCACGGGCACGTGGGCGGCGACGGCGATACCGAGCGCCTCGACGGCCGTGTTCTGGCTGGTCACTCGTGCACCATCCCTTCGTGATGTCGCACCAGCGAGTTGCCCATGGACCGTCCTCCCGGGCCGGTCACGGCGGCAACCCTACGTGTCCATGAACACTTGGGGGCTTCGCAGGGACAAGAATGCCCGCTATGAGCGAGAACCAGCCGCCCACAGCTCCGGATGGCCCCCGACAGGGCGGAGGAGCGGGCGCCTTCTGCCCCTCCTGCGGCACGCCCCTGGCTCCCGAGGCCCGGTTCTGCACGAAGTGTGGGGCGGCCCGGGGCGACGTCGCTCCCACCCCGCCTTCGCCGCCGGTCGTGGCGGTGCCGGCTCCCCTTCCCGGACCGGACGCGACGCGGGTCATGCCCGCTGCACGCGTGGTCGAGCGCGAAGAGCGCTTCGTCGACGACGAGCCGGTCCGGCGGCCCGCCTACGCCCCGGTCGGACCGCCGCCGTTCAACTGGGCGCTTGCCGCCCTCATCGGCCTCGGCCTGGTGATCCTGGTCCTCGGCGCCGTGCTGTTCGCCCAGGCGCAGGACGACACCGGCGAGGCGCCGTCGACCACCACCTTGCCCACCACGACCTCGTCCAGCTCGTCGACGTCGTCGTCCACCTCCACGTCGACGACCGCCGCCTCCACGACCACCACGACGACGGCGAGCACCACAACGACAGCGGCCACCACCACGACCACGGCACCGACCACCACGACGTCATCGCTCCCCATCACCACCACGACCTGACCGGCGGGCGCGCCGAAGCGGCCCCCGATCAACAGATGGGCAGCAGCAACCCGCAGTTCCTGGTGGTCGGCGTGGTGGTCGGGAACGGGGTCGTGGTGGTGGGGAACGTGGAGGTGGTCGTCGAAGGGACCCCGGTGGTCGACGGCGTGGTGTCGAACGTCGTGGTGGGGTCCTCGAACTGGTACGGGATCGACTCCGGCGCGAACAGCGTGGCGGCCGTGGTCGACGTGGACTCGAGCGGCAGGGGCACGGCGAACTCGGTGATCGGCACGCCCTTCATGGCCTCGTCCATGTAGAGCTTCCACGTCTGGGCCGGGATCGAGCCGCCGGTGACCCGCTCGAGCCCCTTCACGTTGCGCAGCGGGGTGGGCTTGGCCTTGTTGCCGATCCACACCGCGGCGGACAGGGTGGGCGTGAAGCCGATGAACCAGGCGTCGCGGAACTCCTGGGCGGTGCCCGTCTTGCCGGCCGCCGGCCGGTTGATGTTGGCCTTGGTGCCCGTGCCCCCGGTGATGACGCCCTTGAGGACATCGGTGACGTTGTCGGCGATGATCTCGGCCAGCACCCGCCGGCCCTCGGGCTCCCGGTTGTCGACGGCGAACTTCCCGTCGGGCTGCTTGGCCCACACCACCGGTGTGGCGTCGTTGCGGATGCCCCGGTTGCTGAACACCCCGAAGGCGGACGCCATGTCGAGGGGCGACACCTCCTGGGCGCCGAGGGCGTAGCTCGGACCGTGGACCTCGGGGTTGGCCACCCAGGCTGAGGTGATGCCGAGCTTCTTGGCCATCTCGCCTACCTCAGGGACGCCGACCTCGCCGATGACCTGTGCGTAGACCGTGTTGTACGAGTTCGCGGTGGCCTCCCGCAGTGTGGCCCGGCCGCCCGAGGTGCCCTCGAAGTTCTCGATCACGCAGCCCTTTTCGCCCTTGCAGTTCGGGATCCGGTACTGGCTGGGCGCCGAGTACACTTTTTTGTCGGAGATGCCCTTGGCGAAGGCGGCGGCCAGCACGAACGGCTTCCACGACGATCCCGGTTGGCGGCCGGTGCCGCCGCCCTCAACCGTGATGGCCTCGGGCTCCCAGCACGAGGCGGACACGTCGACCTTGCTCTTGACGTCGGCCGCCGGCAAGGCGCACTTGCCCAGGGCCAGGTTGACCTGGCCGCCGGGGGCGACGAAGTCGCGCCCGCCGACCATCGCCTTCACGTAGCCGGTCTGGGGCTCCACCGACACCAGCGCCATCTCGATGGCCGGGTCGACACCCGTGAGACCGTCGGCGACGGCGCGGGTGGCTGCGTCCTGGAGCCGCGGGTCGATGGTGGTGCGGATCTCCAGCCCACCCCGGTACACGGCGTCGCGGCCGAGCTTGCTCTCGAGGTAGCGGCGCACGTAGTCGACGAAGTAGGGGTACTTGGTGAAGCTCGGGCGGGCCGGGTACACGTTGGTGACCGGCCGGCTGGTGAGCGGCCCGTTGGCGGCCAGCCACACCCGTTCCTGGGTGGCCTCGGCGTGCTCGTCGGATGAGATGAAGCCCTCGTCCAGCATGCGGTCCAGCACGAGCACCCGCTTGGACTCGGCCGCACCAGGGTTGGCCCTGGGCTCGTACCGGCTGGGGGCGGGGATCAGCCCCGCCAGCATGGCCGACTCGGAAAGCGTGAGATCGTTGACCGGCTTGCGGAAGTACGTCTCCGACGCAGCCCCGACCCCGTAGGCCCCCTCGCCGAGGTAGATCGCCGACAGGTACTTGAAGAGGATCTCCTCCTTGTCGGCCTTCTGCGACAGCGCGCGGGCGAGCAGGCCCTCGCGTACCTTGCGGGCGACGGTGCGCTCGCCGGTGGTGTAGGCCGCCTTCACGTACTGCTGGGTGATGGTGGAGCCGCCCTGCACGACCTCCCGGCCCCGCAGGTCGGCCACGAGGGCCCGCAGGGTGGCGGTGAAGTCGACGCCGCCATGGGAGTAGAAGTTCTTGTCCTCGGCGGCCACGACCGCCTTTTTCAAGATGTCCGGGATGTCGCCGGGCATCACCGGACGGTTCTGCTCGAACTCGGTGAACTGGCCGATCTCCTGGCCGTTGACGTCGTACACCCGACTGATCTGGCTCCCACCGGGGGGCCGTGCGACCGGAAGCTTGTCGGGCACGGGCACCGTGGCCAGGGCGACCATCGACAGTGCCACAACGACCACAGGCGCAATGGCCGCAAAGGCGATGGTGATGGCGGCGATCCGCGCCAGGAACGGGCTCTCCACGGGCGATCAGTCTGTCACGCGCACGGACCGGCTGAAACGTCAGGTCGGGAACATCCCGGATAGGCTGCGCCCCGCCGAGCGGCCTTCACTCGCCCGGCTCCACACCGCACCGATCAGCAGCGGTCCGAGCCCTGGGGCGGGCCGCGAACAACGCACGGGGATGAACCGGGTTGCTCATCTTTCTGGTGGTCCTGTGCATCGTCTTCGGCGGCATCCTCTTCGTTGTCTTCAGCGGGCTCATGTCCGAAGACGGCGAGCGCTTCTCGTTCCAGAACGGCATCCCCAGGATGAAGGAGCTACCACCCGGGTGTCTCGTCACCCTGATCGTGGCCGGGTCCATCTGGTTCATCCTCTGGGGCATCGTGCTGCTGCTCGCCCTGCGCCTGCTCCGCACGCCTCTGGGAAACTGACGAAAGCGCCAATCGCCCCCCGGATCGCGGCGGGTCCTCCGAATCGGGGATAATCGTGTTGTCGGCGGCGGCCGGCGCAGCACTCTGCGAAGGGGACACGGCTTGGCACGAGGGAGAGCGCAGACGGGCGACGAGGACCTGGTGGGCATTTACCTCCAGGACATCAGCGCCCATCCGCTGCTGACCCGCGAGGACGAGGTGCGCCTCGGTGAGCTGGTGGCCGACGGCAAAGCGGCGGCGGCCGAGCTTGTCGAGGCGAAGAGCCCGGGCGCAGCCGAGCTGACGGTGCTGCGAACGCGCGTCCGGGCCGGCGACGACGCCACCACCCACTTCGTGCAGGCCAACCTCCGCCTGGTGGTCTCGCTGGCCCGCCGCTACCGCTCGTCGGGCCTGCCCATGCTCGACCTCATCCAGGAAGGCAACCTCGGCCTCCTGCGGGCGGTCGAGAAGTTCGATCCGCGTCGGGGGTTCAAGTTCTCCACCTACGCCAGCTGGTGGATCCGCCAGGCCATGACGCGCAGCATCGCCAACAACGGCCGCACCATCCGCCTGCCCGTGCACACAGGCGACCAGGTGCTGCGCATGCGCAAGGCCACCTCGGAGTTCGAGCGCGTGCACGGCCGCCACCCCAGTTCGGCCGAGCTGGCCAAGACCGTCGACCTCCCCCTCCGCCAGATCGAGGACCTGCTCCCCCACCTCAGTTCGCCCCGCTCGTTCTCCGAGAGCCTCGGCTCCGAGGGCGACATGGAGCTGGGCGACACGGTGGAGGACGCCAGCGCGCCGCCGCCGGACGAGCAGGTGCTTGCCAACCTGCTGCCCGAGGCGGTCGGGCTGATGCTGTCGTCGCTCGGCGAGCGCGAGCGCGAGGTGCTGTACCTGCGCTACGGCCTCGACCGGGGCGCCCCCCGCACTCTCGAGGAGCTGGCCCAGCGCTTCAACGTCACCCGGGAGCGCATCCGCCAGATCGAGTCCAAGGCGCTCGCCAAATTGCGCCGGGCGTCGACCGAGGGCCAGAGGGACCTGTTGACGCTGCAGCGCTGAGCGGCAATGTGGCGACTTGGATCTCCGCTAGAGTGGCGTCATGGCAGAAGTCGGCATTCGGGAGCTACGTGACCACCTCAGCCGGTACCTCGACCGCGTCCAGGACGGCGAGGAGGTCGTCGTGACAGATCGTGGGCGGGCAATCGCCCGCGTGCTCCCGATGAACGGCGAGCGAACGATCGACCGACTGATCGCGAACGGTCTCGTCACGCCTGCGAGGCAGCCCAGGAGAGCACGCCCGAAGCCGCTCAACACAGCGGCGCCGGTGTCAGATCTGGTGGCTGAACAGCGGCGTTGATCGCCTACTTCGACACATCGGCGATCGTCCCGTTGCTCATCGCCGAGATCGGGACCCAGACGGCGGGCGACATCTGGGATCGCGCCGACCGACTCGTGAGCGTCCGATTGGCGCACGTCGAGGCCCGAGCCGCTCTCGCCCAGGCTGCTCGCCTTCGCCGCATTTCCCCACAACAGCTCCGATCCTCCGTGCGGGAGCTCGGAGATCTGTTCGCTCAGGTCGACGTCATCGAGGCGGACGAGGATCTGATCCATGAGGCCGGCGATCTCGCAGAGAACCAGGAGCTCCGCGCCTATGACGCCGTCCACCTGGCCGCCGTCCGCCGGGCTGCCGACGTCGATCTCGTCGTGGTCGCAGGTGACCGGGCGCTGCTGGCCGCGGCGGAGGCGCTCGGCATCTCGATCGCAGCGATCGGATGACTCGGACCATGTGTCAGGCCGCCAGGACGATCGACGTCGATGGCTGGGGCCTCCGCCTCTATTCGGGGTCTCTCAGGCGGGCTTCTCGGCCATCAGATCACCCAGGAACAGGGCGTCCATCTCGGACTTGAGGAAGTCCTCCACCGCTTCTTCGGGGCGGTTCACCATGGGCTCGCCCCGGAGGTTGAAGCTGGTGTTGAGCACGACCGGGACGCCGGTGCGCCTGTCGAACTCGCTGATGAGGCGGTGGTAGGCAGGGTTGAACGACCGGCTCACGCTCTGCATACGCCCGGTGCCGTCCACGTGGGTGACAGCCGGGATCACGGAACGCTTGTCGGGCCGCACCGGCAGCACCAACAGCATGAACGGGTTGTGCGAGTAGTTCTCGAAGTACTCGGAGCCCCGCTCGTCGAGGACGCTCGGGGCGAAGGGGCGGAACGCCTCCCGCCGCTTGATGCGGGCGTTCACCGTCTCCACCATCTCGGCCCGGCGGGGGTCGGCCAGGATCGACCGGGCGCCGAGGGCGCGGGGGCCGATCTCAGAGCGCCCCTGGAACCAGCCCACCACCTTCCCACCGGCGATGCGCTCGGCCGCCTCCGCCGCAGGGTCGGCGACCTTGCGGATCTCGAGACCCCGGGCCGTGAGCGCAGAAGCGCAGTCCTTCTCGGTCCAGCTCGGGCCCCAGAAGGCGTGGTCCATCGACCACGACCGGGGCTGGCCCATCTCCTGGTGCCACACCCAGGCGGCAGCGCCGAGAGCGTTGCCGGCGTCGGACGCGGCCGGCACCACGTACATCTCGTCGAAGCCGGCCTCGGCGAGGATCCGGGCGTTCATCACCGAGTTGAGGGCCACGCCGCCGGCCAGGCACAGGCGGTCCATCCCGGTCGCCTCGCGCAGGGCGCGGGCCACGTGCAGGCCGGCCTCCTCCACGAGGTCCTGGCAGGCGTAGGCCAGGTCCTGGTGGCGCTCCGTGATCTCCGATTCAGGCACCCGGGGAGGACCGAACCGGGCCAGGCCCGCCTTGGAGAACGAGCCACCCTCGCGCTGGTACTTGAACCAGCGCAGGTTGACCTTGAACCGGCCGTCGTCGCCGAGGTGGACGAGGTCACGGATGTCCTTGGCCAGCACGTCGCGACCGTAGGGGGCGAGGCCCATGAGCTTGCCCTCGTCGGCGTTGGGCCGGAACCCGAGCAGCCAGGTGAAGGCGGTGTAGACCTCGCCCAGCGAGTGGGGATTGCGCACCTGGTTGATCTGGCGTAGGCGGTTGCCCTCCCCGATCGCCATGGTCGTGGACAAGAAGTCGCCGCCCCGGTCGAGGGTGAGCACGGCAGCCCGGTCATAGGGGCTCGAGAAGAAGGCGCTGGCGGCGTGGGCCGAGTGGTGGCCGACGTGGAAGACCTTGCCCTTGTAGCCCCAGATGCGGCGGAAGTTGCGCTCCTTCAGCACCAGGCGGGCGTCGGTGTAGGCCTGAGCGGCCAGGCGCTTGGGCGACACCCGGGCCACCGCGTCCGCCGCTCCCCGGGCGAAGTCGAGGGCGGCGTGATGGGCGAAGGCCACTGCATCGACCTGGTCGATGCCGAGGCCGGCCTGCTGGAGGCAGTAGGCGATCGCCGCGTGGGGGAAGTGCTTGGTGTGCTGGTCGCGGTCGAACCGCTCCTGCTCGCCGATGGCCACCACCGCCCCGTCCACCATGAGGCAGGCCGAGGTGTCGTGGCTGAAGCAGTTGAGGCCGAGGACAGCCGTCATGCCTTTCCCCGGCTGGGGCCCCAACGAAGTCCCGAGCGAGCCGCAGCGAAGCGAAGGCGAGACCAGGGACCCCAGCCTCCTCGCCGAAGCGGGGGCCCCATCCCCGCCGGCGCCGTCATGCCATCCCACCGAGGTGGCCGTCCAGCTTCTCCTGCAGCTCGTGCACCTGGGCCTCCAGCTCCTCGACCCGCCGGCGGAGCTCGCGCACGGGCTGGCCGACGGTATAGGACGCGCCGTCGGCCAGGTCCCGGGTGACGACTGCGTTGGCGCCGATGTGGCACCCCTTGCCCACCTTCACGTTGCCGAGGACCTTGGCGCCGGCCCAGATCTCGGTGCCGTCGCCTATCTCCGGCAGCCCGTCCTCGAACGTCTCGTCGAACCAGCGCTTCCCGGACCCGCCGATGGTGACGCCGTGCAGCACGTTCATGTCCGAACCCAGACGGGCGCCCTTGCCTATGACCAGCCCCGAGGTGTGGGTGAGGCGCAGGCCGCCGCCGATCTCGGCCGCCGGGTGGATGTCGGCGCCGGTGAGCAGGAGGTTCAGCCGCCAGATGCCCTCGGCCAGCGCCGGGTGGCCCGTGGCCCACAGCCGGTGCGACGCCCGGTACAGGGCCAGGGCCAGCGGGCCCGGCCGGGTGAGGACGCGCCGGGCGGCGGAGCGGAAGTCGGGCGTGCCCTCATGGGTTCCGGCGGGCGAAAACAGCTTGGCGATGTCGCCTTTCAGACCCGGCGGATACGGCGCCGCGTTCTCGTCACCCTCGCGCGCCATCGCCCCGTCGCTCACCGTCGCCCGAAATCTACTCGGCCGCCCGTGGCGGGCCGCAACCGGCAGCGCTGGCGCGTGCGGCACGGAACCGGTACAACCGGTTCGTGGCCGATGTCATGACCGACGGAGAGGGGCGCACCGACCGCCTGCTGGCGCCCACCTGGTGGACGGCGGTGTGCATCGTACCGGGTCCTGGTGGCGGCGTGGTCACCGGCTTCACCGTCGCCCTGGTGACGAACCTGGCGTGCCTGGTGGTCCTCCAGGTGGTGATGGACCGCCGGAAGGCCTGAGCGCCGGGTCGTCCACCCGACGACCGACCTCCTTGGGATCCGCTGGCCGCCGCCTACCGGCGACCTGGTCGATCGTTGACAGGCGTGCCGGGCTTCGGTGTCTCCAGGCACCCGGCGTCCTTGCCCATGAGCTTGATGCCCGCCAGGTCGTCCCTCGAGAAGTCGGCGGCACCGGTTTGGTCGCTCGTCTCCGGGTACATGAGGTTGGACGGATCGCTCGTATGGCCCATCCCGGTGATGTGGGAGAGCTCGTGGAGGATGACGCGACCCCACGTGACGCCCTGCGGCCCGATGGGACCGAGGCCTCCCTGGGAGCCGAAGCCGCCCGCCACGGTGGTACGGGTCTCCTTGTCGGTGACGACGGAGGGGTTGAGGAACAGGTTGCCGGTCACGTAGACGTCGCCCACCTGCGTCGGGAACCCGCCGCCGACGACCTGGATGTCGCCCTGGGGCCGGCTGCCGGACATCCAGTGGATGAGGATCGGCGCCCATCTCTCGCCGTAGCGCTCCGGCTGGTACGCCCGGTTGCCTTGGCTGTCCTCGTCGGTCATGCCGTCGTCGACGTAGGTCATGCCGGTGGCCTTGGCCAGGCGCTTGAACGCCTCGTGCACGTCGGCCACGCCGGTGGGCGGGGCGTTGGCCGGATTGATGACGTAGTGCACCGGCTCGCACGGGTTCCAGCGCACGGGCGAGCAGTTGTCCGACGCCACCTGGAAGAAGGCATAGTCGGGCGGCAGGCTCGGGATGTCCTCGGGTGTGAGGCCGGTGGCCCGGGTGTCGCGGTGGCCTTCGGCTGCACAGGAGCCGCCCTCCTCCGCCCCGCCCAGGGTGCTCGACGCGCTGACGTCGTCGGTCCCGGTGTCCGCCGTACCGGTGGCGCGGGCGCCGGCCTGTTGGTCGGTCGGCTTGTCGTCGGGGGCCAGGACCGTGAACCGCAGTCCGGCGGCCAGCACCAGCACGGCGACCGCGACGGTGGCGGCGGAGCGCCCGTTGAAGCGGGCGGGATGGGCCATCGCGCCCGACAAGGTGACGGGCTCGCCCACGTCGGGGACGGCGGACACGACGAACGGCCGCGACCGGGGCTGGAACATGGGCCGCTTTCCGGGGCGCAGGGTGACCGGCACGCGGATGCGCTCACCCGGCGGCGAGTCGACCACAGCCGAGCCGACGGCCACGTCCATGTCCCGGTCGTCGCTCGACCCCCCGATGGTGGTGCTCACGGCGATGTTGCCCCGGTTCTCCACGACCAGGAAGTGCTCGGTCGGCACCGTGGTGCGGGCATCGGGTGGGTCGAGCTCGATGGCCATGTCCCGGAAGGGCATCACGGTGAGGGTGCCGTCCACCGAGACCCCGGGCGCCCCCACGACCCTCTCCCGTGCGCCGATCTCGGTGCCGCGGCCCACGCCGGCTGCAGCCATGATCGCGAAGGCGAGCACGCCGGCAGCTGGCTCCGAGGTCCGCTGGACCCGGAACCCGACGTTCACGGCGACTTCCCCGCCGGCGGCCACGTCGAGCTCCGGCGGCACGACCCACGACCACGGGGCGGCGGGCCCGGTCACGCGGACGCGCACCCATTCGGCCTCGTCCGAGGTGTTGCGGATCCGCGCCTCGGTGCGGACGAAGCTCCCCGGGTCGACCGTCAGCGCAGACGCGTCGAGGAAAACCGAAAGAGCCACGGAAAGAACTTACGCCGCGTCGGTCAGTGACTGCCCCTGCGTTACGGCTGCATCGTCACCTGGGCCTCGATGGTTGCCGTCGTGCACCGCTCCGGCGCTGACGTCCACGACCCTCTTCGGGGGCGCCGCACCTGCACCGCAGCAGCGCTGCGCGGATTCCCTGCTTGACCGTCGATTCGTCCTGCCCCGTCAGCATCGCGACCTCGACGTACGTGAACCCGGACAGCGCAGCCAGTTCGAGCGCATCCCGTTCGTCTCCGGAGAGCTGCGCCGTCCCGCCCACCTGAACGGGAGGCGTCCCGGACTCGCGCTCCGCTGTCCGGGGGGGTCCGGGACCGGCATCCGGGGACCCATGATGCCTGGGTGGCGCAGCGAGGCGCTCTGCCGCGTCGTGGTAGGCGAGCGAGAGCAGGGAGGCGAGCACCGGCCCACCGTGGGTCCTCGACCTCGCCGGGCGGCGCCACAGTTCGCGAAAGACCCCGTCGACGATCGCCCGGGCGATCGGGGGCTCTGCCACAAGGCGCAGCGCCACCTCATAGACGGCGATGGCGTGACGACGGTAGAGCTCGACGTGAGCGCCTGGATGGCGCGCTGCCACGGCGGCCAGCAGCACAGCCTCGTGTGCACCGGCCACCCGGTCCGAACGGCGATCCCGACCACCGCCCGGCGCACCACTTCGTGGCGGCGCATGGCGTCGTTCCGGTACAGCCCGTCCCAGTACTGCCCGTCGCAATGGCACAGCCCGAGCTCCCCTGCGATCGTCGAACAAAGCGACCGCTGCCGGGGTCCAGGACAGCGCTTCTACCGTGCCGCCGACGAACCCCGGGTCGGGGGGCCGATCGACCATCTGAGTATATCCGCAGCCCGCATGGGACAAACACCTCAACCCCGATGCAGCGGATCTGCACGCCGCCGACATCTGATGTGGGTCCGGTTCACCACCGCCGGTGGCCCGGGCGGGCAGGATCACGAGGGCCATCGGTGCCGCCTGGGCGGCTTGGTCAGAGCCGACCTGGAGCGCCTCACGGCCGAGGTCGGCTGACCCGGCCCCGGGGCGTATGCCACCGGGGCCGCTCAGCGCTGAGATCGAGGCGGGCGTCAGTCAGCTCGGGAACCGGACACTCAGGGACCCGTAAGCCGCGTGCATCGGCCGGGGGCCGCGCCTTCGAAGAGGGGACTTCGCCCCAGCCCGTCCCCGCCCATCACCGGCGTCAGTGGACCCCGGACACCGCCTCGTAGGGCTGGGGCGAAGTCCCGTTAGCCGCAGTGAAGCACGCTCAGGACGAGTTCGGAGGGAGGGCGGCGCGGCCACGAAGACGTCGCCGCGCCGTAGTTTTCAGGAGTCGACCAGCTCCCAGTTGATCTTCTTGCCCAGGGCTGCGGCGTAGCGCTCGACGGTCGACAGCTTCGCATCGATCTCGGCGGACTCGAGGCGAGCGACCGCCGACTGTGACGTGTGCATCCGGGCCGCGACGATCGTCTGGGACAGCCCGAGGGCCTCGCGCTCGGCGGTGAGCTCTTCGAGGAGCTGGCGGCGGCGCACGGCGGCGTCGAGGAGCGCGGGAAACTCCGGGTTCGCCTTGGTGCGCTCGTCGATCATCTCGTCCAGGAAGTCCTTGCTGGCCATGGCCAGAATTATACCATCCCTGCGATCGCTAGGACGCTATCTCCCAACCTCCTACCTGTGGGACCATGGCGCGGTGCCGCTCTGCCCGATCTGCTTCAACGCTCCTGCCTACTGCGAGTGCGAGCCGAGATTCGAGCCGACGGCCGACGATGTCCGGCGCTCGGAGAATCGCCCGTCCGCAACGGCTGAGCGGGAAACCAAGGAACGACTCCTCCGCGAGGTCGGCGCCGAGCGCCGAGAGCGTGCCCCTCGTCGCGATCCGAGGCGACGGGTAGAGCTGGTTCTGCTCCCTGCCGCGGGTGAGGCTCGTGTAGCCGGTCTCGATCGTGAACGTGTCGTCCGAGGACGAAGATCCGGTCGTAGGTCGCCCCCTGGCTCTTGTGGACCGTTGCCGCGTACCCGTGGGTGAGGTCGCCCGCCTCCAGGTAAGCGAAGGGCACCACGGCGGTTCTGGACGAGCTCGACGTAGCCGAGGCGATGGGGCGAGGCCTGAGAACAGACCGCCGGCGTCGATCTCGGGCAACTGCTTCGGATCGCACATTCGGATCGCCGACAAGAACGACCTTCGCCCCTGCAGCGGCGGCGGGATGTCGGGAACCCCGTTAGCGAGAACCCCCTTCTGAACAGGGGATTCTTTGGAGCGGACGACGGGATTCGAACCCGCGACCCCAACCTTGGCAAGGCCATTTCGGTCGTGTCGGCCTGTGCTCTGGAGACGTTCTCGCAGGTCACAGTACGTTTCTTCGTCCGGCCAGTAATGCCCTGTCCATCCAGTTCCGCCAGGTAGATGGCCAACGGATGGCCAACTCTCGGCGTGTCGACGAGGATCAGCCCCGGGCGCAGGTCGCCCCGCAGCCCATCCCGACCAGCCCTCGGCCGCTCGCCCGTCCGTCGAGCAACAGCACGGGAACGTCGGTGACCCTGACCTCCGGCCCGATGCGCGGTGAGGCGCTGCACGACCGGCTGGGCGGGGGCCACGACCTCGATCCGGCGAATCGACCCCAATCCGATCAACTGCCTGGCCTGGTCAGGTAGCGCTCAGGCGGGGGGTCTCGATGAGGGCTGCGAAACAACGTGACTAACTGGGCCTGGGCGGCCCAGGCCCGGGCCACGGTCTCGGGCGGGAGGCATTCCTGGCGCCGGCGTAGCTCGACGCCGACGGACGGCCCGTGCTGATAGGCCCAGGCCGACTCGACGAGCTGAGTGCGCAGGTGCAGGTTGCCCGACTTGGTGATGCGGCCCCGGCTGGTCTTGCCGCCGCTGGAGTACTCCGAGGGCACCAGGCCGGTGAAGCCCATGAACGCACTGGCCCGGCCGAACCGGCGCCAGTCGCAGACCTCGGCCGCCAGGCTCAGCGCCCCCATGCGGGCCACGCCCCGATAGGCCGAGAGGCGGGCGACGCCGTCGGCAAACAGCGGGCCGGTGTAGTAGGCCGCCAGGTCCGCACCGACGGCGTCCAGGTTGGCCGAGCGCTCCTCGACCACGGCCCGGTAATGGGTGAAGGTGGCGGCCATCGCCGCGTCATCGAAGTGGCGGGCCCGGAGCCACGCCTCGTGCTTGAGCGTCCACGCCGAGCCGCCCCGCCACACCTCACCGTGGCGGAGCAGGGAACGCCCCCAGGCGCTTGCGGGCGCGGTCGAGGTCCTCCACCATGTCGGCCCGGGCCCGGCACAGGTCCCGCACCGCCTCCTCCTCACGGCTTGGCACCCGGATGGCCACGAGCTCGCCGGCCCGGTGTAGGCGAGCGAGCTTGCGGCAGTCCCGCTTGTCGGTCTTCACCCGGTCACCCGCCGAGCGGGGGATGAGGGACGGGGCGATCACCTGGCAGCGGATGCCCATGCTCGTGAGAAGGCGGTGCAGCTCGTAGCCCGTGGGCCCGGCCTCATAGCAGACCGAGAGCACGCGGTGGTCGGCGAAGCGGGCGAGGAAGCGGCGCACCGACGGCTCGTCGTTGAAGATCCTCTCGACGTCGGGTGCTCCTCGTCGGGGCGCAGGATCCCGATCGAGATGCTGTCCTTGTGGACGTCCATCCCGAGGTGGGTCAGGTCTCGATGCGACAGACTGGGCACGGCCGGCTCCTTCTGTGTAGTGGCTCCTTCTGCCTCAATGGTGGATGACCCACGCATCGGCAGAAAGGGCCGGCCGTTCCATATTGACTAATCGCCAATGTGGCCGAACGGCCGGGTACGGTCTCACAGGCCTTGATACGCGTCGACTTGGTCGGAATCGAATACCATTCGCCCGTGATTGTGACCGGCGCCGTCCGGGAGGGTGTGCGACGCGGACAGGATCGGTCGTGACAGGCGGCCCCGGCCAAGTTTCTCGGAGGCCTCGGCCGGCATGATCGGTGCTGAGGTGTGCCGCTTGGTGGGCGACGCAGCACAAACGGCCTGTGAGGTCCTCACCGTCGGTCGGCACGCCCTCGACCGGGTGGCCGAGGAGTTGCTCGAGCAGGAAATGCGCACTTCAGCCGACCTGGAGAAGTTGGCCGGCGCCGACAGCGGGGCCCGGTAGGTCCAAGTTGGAGGGCGATGCCGAGCACCCAGCAGCAATAGCGGCGCCCCGGCGACGGTCGTGGACCCGGGCGGTGCTTGCCGTGGTGCTGGTTGCGGCGGGCAGCGCGGCCTGGCTCGAGGGCTCGCGCGTCGAGAACGCCACCATCACCGTGGTCGGGGGCAACCGCCCGGTCAACGCCGGCGCCACGGACCCGGTCGACCTCACCGCCCACAACTCCCCCACCCTGCGGGCCAACCCCGCCAACCCGGCCGACCTGGCGTTGGTCAACCGGATCGACAGCCTCACGTCCTCGTGCGCTCTGCACGTCTCCGTCGATGGCGGCGCCACCTGGTTGGCTCGACCGCTGCCGTTGCCCCCGGGCCGGGCCGTCGCCTGCTTCTCCCCGGACCTCGCCTTCGGCGCCGACGGCACCCTCTACGTGGCCTACACGTCGTTCGGCGAGGTGGAGGGGTCGGGCACCGTTCCGGACGCGGTGTGGCTGGTCACCTCCCACGACCGGGGAACGACGCTCTCGGCGCCTGCCCTGGTGGCCGGCCCCCTGGCCTTCCAGCTCCGCTTCGCCGCCGACCCGGCCCGGCCCGGCCGGCTGTACCTGGCCTGGTTGCAGGGTTCGCAGACATCGAGCTGGGGCTTCGCCGGCGACGGCGACCCGATCGTCGTGGCCCGCTCCGACGACGGAGGCGCCACATGGGGGAAGCCCGTTGCGGTGAGCCCGGCATCTCGTCGCCGGGCGGTGGCCCCGTCGCTGGCGGTGACTGGCGCCGGGGCGCTCGCAGTCGCGTACCTCGACGTGGGCAACGACCGCCTCGACTACAACGGTGGCCACGAGGGAAGGGGTGGCGACCCCTACCCCGGGCACTGGTCGCTGCTCGTGGCCAGGTCGTCCGACGGCGGCACGACCTGGCGGGAGGCGGTGGTCGACGCCGGGATCGTCCCCACCCAGCGCTTCCTCATGTTCTTTCCGCCTGCGCCCGCCATCGCCGTCGACCGCGGGAGCCGAAGGCTCTACGTGGCCTTCCACGACGGGCGCCTGGGCGATGCCGACGTGTGGGTGTGGGCGTCGGGTGTCGGCGGGGAGCCATGGGGGACGGCCAGGCGCGTGAACGACACGCCACGGGGCGACGGGCGGGCGCAGTACCTGCCGCAGCTCGCAGTCACCCCGGATGGGCGAGTCGACGTCGTGTACTACGACCGGCGGGGCGATGCCGCTGACGTGATGAACACCGTCTCCGTCCAGTCGTCCTTCGACGGGGCCAGGAGCTTTCTGCGCAGGCTGCAGGTCTCGGACCGCTCCTTCGATTCCCGGATCGGCTTCGGCAGCGACCGGGAGCTTCCCGATCTCGGCGACCGGCTGGGAATCGTCGCAACCGACGCTGGGGCACTGACGGTGTGGACCGACACCCGTTCAGGCCTGCGCGAGACCGGCAAGCAGGACCTGGCCGGAGCCGTAATCGACGTGTCGCCGCCCCGGCGCGGCCCGGCTGCGCTGCGCGTGGCCGGCCCCGCCCTCGTTCTGGCCGGGATGGTGCTCGCCGTCTTCGCCCTGAAGCGCCGGCATGCCCGTGCCGTCCGACGCCAGCCCGACCATAGCCAATAGTGACTTCGAACACGTAGTGATCGACAGCACCCTGGTGATGTGGCCGTAATGGCTCATCACTTGGTGGAGGTCCTGAAATGACACAGAGGCGGGCATCGCCGCCGTACTGGGTATCTGTCCCACCGGCGCCGACAGATGGCTCGCAGTTGTCGACCACGACGAGCATCTCCGATGTCCTCACCGCGGCGACGACACTGTCGAGGAGGGCCACGCCGGGCTGCTGACGCACGCTCAGCGCGGCGGCGACGCAAGGCGGGACTCCCGCGGCGTCGGCCAGGCCCGACACGTCGACCAGCCACACGCCGCCGGACGGGGGAGGGAGCATGCCGGCGGCCACCTCCAGGGCTAGGCGGGTCGTTCCGACGCGGCCGATCCCCCGGTGAGGGTGACCAGCCGGTCGGTGACCAACCGCCCGGTGACCAACCGCCCGGTGACCAACCGCCCGGTCAGCTCCGGGCTCGGTCTGAGACCCAGCTCTTGTCTGAACACCGCGCACAGGCGTTGGTAGGTGCGCAGCGCCTCGGCCTGGCGACCGCAGCGGGCCAAGCGCGACCATGAGCAGGCTCCACAGCCGCTCCCGGAGCGGATGCGCGGCCACCAGCGCCTCCAGCTCCCGCTGCCACAGCCCGCGCTCAGCCGGTCCCTGCGACAGTCCCCGATGAGCAACTCGCCGATACCGTGTGGTTGGCATCGATGAGCAACCGAGTCACCGTGCCCGCCTGCTTGGTGTGATCTTGAAAACGCTCGTGCCGTCAAGCACCAGCAACGGGCCCGGGATGCAAATTCCCCTGTCGAAGGGTACGACGCCGAGCAGCGACCAGGCCTGATAACGGACTGATAACGCCGTCTGCGAGACTGCCAACTAGAACGCAGGTGCCGCTGCAGACGTACGTCGCCTGCCGGCTCGGCTGATGAAGGAGCGGATGGGAATGGCACTGAGGCGAATCATCGTGGCCATCGCCGGGGGCATCGCCGTCGTCCTGGGTATAGCCAGCACCGCTTGGGCCTGCTTTGTTGCCGGCACCGCCCCGAGTCTCACCACCTCCCGGACCCAGGCCTCACCCGGTGCCCGCGTCACCGTCACCGGGGGGAACTGGGTCGCCGGCGCCGACCCCGTGGCCCTCCGGTGGGGTAGCGCCGGCGGTGCTGTGCTCACCCAGGGTTTCCCCAACCCCGACACCAGGGGCGCCTTCTCCGTGCTGGTCACGGTGCCCGACGAGTCGGCCGGGCCCCACATGATCTACGCCGTCCAGCCCGGGAGCGAGACGCAGGCCGTCGTGGTGGACATCACCTCACCCGCGTCGGGCACCGTTGCACCGACCGATCCGGGCGGGGAGGCGCAACCCACGAGGACCTCGCTTTCCACCAGCAGCAGCGGTGCCGCCCGCGTGCGGGCCCCCGAGGCGTCCCCAGTGGAAGCGACGGTCGACGCACCCGCGGTTGCGGCGCCCAGTGGCCTGCCGGCACCGCCGGCGACCGGAACCGCCGCCCCGTCACCCGCAGGTGCCAGGGTCCCGGCGCCTGCTTTCCTTGCCGGGCGCACACCCGCTCGGGGGGCCAGCACCGTGTCGAGCCCCCTGCTCCCCTCCGCCCCCGCCACGCCCGGTGACGACACACAGCCTGCGGCCGCCGTGCCGTCTCTGCGGTCGGCGGCGTCTGACGATCTCTGGAGCGGGCTCGCCAGTGGCCTCGATAGCTCCTCTGCGCCCAGCCTGCTCCACCTGTCGGGTGGCGCTGCCGGGTCCTCAGGGACGAGCGAAGCGCTGATCGGCCTCGGCCTGCTGGTCTCCGGCGCCGTCGCCTTGTCGGCCGGGTTCGCCGCCGCCGAGCTTCGTCGGCGCAAGGCCATGGTCTCCGCAGCCGGCTAGCGCAGACGGAGGCAGGAGAGCAGGCGACGGCGGCCGCCACGGCGGGGAAGGGTCGTGAGGTGAGCAACCGGGCGGTGGCGGGGCGGTGGTGGTGGTGGCACGCGGCGGTGGCCATGGCCGTGTGCATGGCCGCCACAACCGTGGCCGTGGTCGCCCCACCGGCCCGCCCGGCGGTCGCCGCCCCGGCCCTGTCGTTGTCGCGGACGGACCCGGAATCGGCGGTGTTCGCCGGCACCGCCGTGCGCCTCCAAGGGGCCGGGTTCACCCCGGGCGTACGGGTGTTCTTCGGCGAGGTCGCCGCCCCGTGGGTGCGCGTCGTGTCTGCCGACGTGGTCACCGCCGTGCTCCCCGAGCCCGCGCCGGGGGCACCGAGGCGGGTCCCGGTACGCGTCGTGGGCCCGTCGGGGCCCAGCGCCGAGGCGGTCGTGTTCACCTACCTTCCGGGCGAGTGGGCCCCCACCGCGGCCATGGCCCGAACCCGCACCGGCCACACCGCCACCGCCCTCACCGGGCCGGCCTGCGCCAAGGCGCCGGCGGTGTGCGGCCAGGTGCTCGTCGTCGGCGGCCGGACCTGGCCGGCCACCGCCGAACGGGGCCCCATCGTGGCGGCCGCCTCGGCCGAGCTGTACGACCCGGCCGATGCCGGCGGGGCGGGGTTCTGGCGTTACGCCCCGCCCCCGCCATCGTGCGCACCCCGGGCGGTCACCTTCTCCGACGGCAGCAGCATCGTCGGCACCGCAGGCTACTTCTCGGCGTCGGCCAAGTTCTCGGCCGCCGACGTGGGGCGGGGCATCACCGGCACCAACATCCCGCAAGGCACCACAATCACGGGCCTCGGCGCAGGGGTGGTGCTGTCGAAGACTGTCACCGGCACCGGCACCGATCTCACCTTCACCTTTTCGCGCGTCCCCCCCACCTGTGCGGTGGACGGCCACAGCGCCACCGTGGCCGGCGACGGCACCGTGGTGGTGGTGGGGGGCACGACGGTCAAGGGCTCGGTGGTGGGCACCGCCGAGCGCTACGACCCCGCCCGCGGGGCATGGGCCGCCACCGCTTCGCTGGCCCAGCCCCGCTCCGGCCACACCGCCACCGTGCTCGACGGCCCGGCGTGCCGGGACCCTGCGCCCCGGTCCTACTGCGGCTCGGTGCTGGTGGTGGGCGGCGTCGACGCCGCCGGGGTGACCCGGTCGGTGCCCGAGTTGTTCGACCCCGACACCAACAGCTGGTCCCAACTGCCCGCCACTGACGCCGCCACCCGTTCGGGCCACACCGCCACTTTGGTCGACGGCCCGGCGTGCCGGGGGGCCTCCCCGCCGGGCGACTGCGGCACCGTGTTGGTGGTGGGCGGGCGGCGCAGCGACAGCCCCGACGGCGTGGCGTTGGCGTCGGCGTTCGCCTTCGACCCCGCCGCCTCGGCGTGGGCAGAGGCCCGCCCGCTCAACTCGTGCGCCCCCGTGTCCTCGTGCACCGGGCGCACCGGGCACACCGCCACCGTGCTCAGCAACGGGTCGGTCCTCGTGGTGGGCGGGCGCAGCGCCTTCGGGCGGGACGACACCCCTGCGCTGGCCTCGGCCCAGGTGTACACCCCCGGGGCCGCGCCGTCGTGGGCCCCCACCGCCTCGATGACCAGGCCCCGGGTCTCCCACACCGCCTCCCCCCTCGGCGGTGGCGCCACCGTGGTGGTGGCGGGAGGGGCGGGCCAGCTCGGGGCCGAGCCGGGGGCGGGAGCCGAACTGTACGACACCACCGCTGGCACCTGGAGCACAGCCGGCGCCATGGGCACGGCCCGGGCCGGCCACACCGCCACCACCCTCACCGATAACACGCTCCTCGTGGCCGGCGGCACCAGCGCCGGCCCGCCGACCCCGCCCCCCCTCGCCTCCTCCGAGCGCTTCCAACTCTCGCCGCCCCGCCCGGCGCCCGGCATCACCGGCATCGAGCCCTCCAGCGGGCCCGAGGGGGGGCGGGAGGTCACCATCACCGGGTCGGGGCTGTTCCCCGCCGGCCCCATCCGCTTCGGCGACGCCGGCGCCGGCGCCGTCACGTTCAACTCCAGCACCGAGATCACGGTGGTGGCGCCCGCCCATTCGCCCGGCGAGGTGCAGGTCACGCTCACCACCCCGACGGGCACGGCGGCGGGCACCTTCACCTACGGGCCGGCGTCGTGGAGTCTGACCGCACCCCTCGACGGCCCGTGCCCGCCGGCAGCGCCGTGCGGGCGCTACTTCCACGCCGCCACGCCGCTGGGCGACGGCTCGGTGCTGGTGACAGGAGGGGTGCGCAAGAAGGAGGAGGGGGGTGTCGCGGAGGCCACGACTTTGGCCTCGGCCCGGCGCTACCACCCGGGCACGGGCACGTGGACCGACGCCGCCGCCCTCACTTCGTGTGTGCCGTCGTCGCCGTCGTGCTCGGCCCGCACCAACCACACCGCCACCGTGCTGGCCGACGGGAAGGTCCTGGTGGCCGGCGGTTCCAGTCACAAGGTGCACGGGGCTCTCGCCACGGCCCAGCTCTACGATCCTGCGAGCGGGACGTGGGCGCCCACGGGGTCGATGCGCACGGCCCGCTACGACCACACCGCCACCGTGCTGGCCGGCGGCAGGGTTCTGGTGGTCGGCGGTTCCACCAACCAGGTGCACGGCCCGGCTGGCACCGCCGAGGTGTACGACCCGGCGACGGGCACCTGGAGCGACGTCCCCCACCTCGACTCGTGCCCGCCCCGCCGCCAGGCGTTCTCCGACGGCGCCACCGCCGCTGGCTCCACCGTCCTCACCTCGCAGAGCGCGGCGTTCACCCAGGCCGACGCCGGGCGGCCCGTCACCGGCGCCAACCTCCCGGCGGGGGCCACCATCGCGGCGGTCACCAGCGCCACCACCGTCACGCTGACCGCCACCGCCACCGCCGCCGGGAGCGGGCTCGACTTCTCCTTCCCCCGCACGCCGGCGTCGTGCGTGGCCCGCACCAACCACACCGCCACCGTGCTGCCCGGCGGCCTCGTGCTGGTTGCGGGCGGGCTCGGCCTCAGCCCGACGGACCCTGACGCAGACGCCGTCATCCCCCTCCGCTCGGCCGTGCTCTACGACAGCGTCACCCAGACGTGGCGGCCCACTGCCGACCTGGCCGAGCGGCGCTTCTCCCACACCGCCACCGTGTTGGAGGGACCGGCCTGCGCCGGCGTCGGCACCTGCGGGCGGGTGCTGGTGGCGGGCGGCATCGGGTCTTTCCTGGGCCGGGCCAATAGCGGGGGCGTGAGGTTCGTGGGCTCGGCCGAGGTCTACGACGCCGCCACCGCCACGTGGAGCCTCACCGGGAGCCTGCTCGAGAGCCGGGGCGGCCACAGCGCCACCGTGGTGGCCGGCGGCGAGGTGCTGGTGGCGGGGCGCAAGACGACCATCGACGTAAGCGAGGGCGGCCCGCTGGCCGCCGCCGAGCTGTACGACCCGGCCACGGGCCGGTGGCGCTCGGCCGGCGCCCTCAACGAGGCCCGCGGGTCGCACACCGC
>JBKJNA010000105.1:0-16111 GCA_046596195.1 Acidimicrobiales bacterium
GTCGAGGTGATGTCGCTCCTCGCGCCGTCGACCGTGACGGCCAGACCAGCGCCGTCGGTGAATGACCCGACCAGCTCCGCGTTATGCCAAGTGCGCCCGCCGAGGGCTACCTCGGCCACCGTGACGGGGCCGTCCGCTGTCGCAACCGTCCAGATGCCGTCGCGCCATTCGAGGGCCGCCAAGAAGGCGCCGTGCGCGATGGAGAGCGTCAGCGCCTTCGGCTTGCTGACGGCAGCGAAGACCACGCCGAGGGAAAGACGGAGGTTCGCCGACATCGGGGCGAAGGACCGCGTCACCGCCTGCCCGCCGAGGACTCGAAGGGCTCCGCCACCGCTTGACCACTCACCGTCGGCGCTGGTGACGGAACCACCAGACCAAGGATTGCCGCCGTGGTCGAACGAATCGAGGAAGTAGAGGGCGCGCGCAGCACCCATCGGCGTCGGGGCGCCAGGCCTCAGGAACGACTGGGTGTAGAGCATGCAGGTAGCCCCTTGAAGTTGGTCTGTGGGGCGCTGAACGCGCCCCCTTACCTCTAATGCCCTCCCTGTCCCTTGTTGGTCCTCCTTGGGACGCTCAGGGTGAAGGGGTGCGGGCGAGTCGTAGCCCGAAAAAGGAGCGGATCCACCATGGAGCTGTCACTGTCGGACCTCGTGACGCAAACGGCCCCGCTTGAAGGGTCGGCAACATCCTTCCTGGCACGGCGCCTGCGCCTGGCAGCGGGGGTCACGCAAGCCGAGGCGGCCAAGGCGCTCGGCGTAAACAAGCACACGGTCGCCAACTGGGAGCACGGGAGGACGGCCCCCTCGCCGCGGCTGCGGCGGCGCTTCCGTTCATACCTCGCGACTCTCGCTGGCGGTCTGTAGAAATGTGGCGCTCTGAGCCCGTCGGGGAGAGCTGGGAAGACTGGGATGCGTGGAGGTCGGTGCTGTGGCGGGAGCTGCTGGAGCGCACTCGCCCCGTCCGTCGGCCGCAAGCCGATCTGGCGAGAGAAGCACTTGCCCTCTACAGCGGACCAGCGACCGAGCGAGTTAAGGAGCTGCGAGCCGCAGCCCGCTCGAAGAGCTGGCGGCCGAGCCGCGGACAGGCAGCTTTGATCCTTGCCGTTGTAGCCGCGACTGGCATGAGGAAGTTCGACGGTGAAGCGCCGCGGACCCTCGACAGCAGCAATCCAGTGACGAGCGACAACGCGTGGGCGCGTCGTCGTTGACCTAGCGCATCGGCTCGGCAGAATTATGTAAACGGGCCGCTCGGAGCAAGGGGTAAGACCATGACCAACACCCGCACCAGGATCACCGCTGCCGACGCCTGGTGGCTGAAGTCCAACCCTCTCGGCACGCCCTCTCGGCGTCTGCCCTGCCGCGCCGCCATGAAGCGGCCCGCTGCGAGGTACTCGTGAGCGACTCCCCCTGGGCTCACCGCGCCGCTGGCCTGAAGGTTCTCGTCGACACGCACGGGAAGGCACCGCGCGAGCGGGAAGCCACTGAGGCACGGCGTGAACGGCATCTGCGGGCCAAGGCCCGCCGCGCCGAAGCCGAAGCCACCAAGGCCTCGGTTCTGGCGCACTTCGCCAGGTAGCACCCCCCCGCAGTCCGACAATTCAGCCGTATCCCTCCGCTGTGTCGTGGGAAGGGTACGGGTTCGTGAAAAGTCAAGTCCGATGCGGTTCAGCCGCATCGGCTGCGGTGCCATTGAGGGGCAGCCTTCAGGGCTGCCCCACCTTTACAAGGTGATCTTCGTGCGGCAGCCGCCGCACAAGGAGCGAAGGTGCTGCTAGGCACCTGAGCGGCCTCTCCTGACGTCGGCCGCCCAATGGCTCCGACAATGAACAATGTGGCGGTAGACGCAAGTCGGACGCCAACAAGAGCGAAGGTGCCAGGGCACCTGAGCGGTTGAGCCAGCCGCCCGCTGGCTCCAATGGCGGAGCCGCTGAAAAGCGGCTCCACACATGTGCCGCAGAAACGATTTTCCAGGTCCCGCCATGTGGACTTGGAAGGCGGCCTTCTGGACGCCGTCATATTGCTCGCGTGTCAGTTCTGCGGGAGCGGGAGCCACAGCCTTGTGAATCTTTTCACAAGGCAGGCAGGCAGGACGAAGGCCATGCAGGCGGAGCTGGTTCCCTGCGGAGCGACGCCTCTTCCCGTCAATGCAAGCCCCCCGTTCAGGTACACATCCGAGGATATGAAAGACATCGAAGAGCAACAATATCACCTGTCAAGTACAAGCGGTACCTGCCGAAGGAGAAGCCCCCGCGCTGGCGGGGGCTTCCTTGTTTCTCAGCCCTGTTGCCGCTTGATGATGCGGTTGACGGTGGTCGGCTGCCAGCGCCCACCGCGCTTCGAGCGGAGGCCCTCGGCCTCCAGCGCGTCACAGATGGCACGGAGGCTGGCCCCCTGCCCCCGTAGGGCAACGATCCGCCCCAGCACTGCCTGCTCCTCGTCATCGGGCACGAGGGCGCGGCCCTCGGCCCTGAAGCCGAGCGAAGGGGCACCGCCTGCGTAGCCGCCCTGCTCCGCCTTCAGCCGCCGCCCGTCGCGCATCCGCTTGCGGATGGTTGCCCTTTCCAGCTGGCTGAACACTCCCCGCATCTGCCGCATGGCAGTGCGGTACGGGTCGTCGGGGTCGTCCTCGCGCAGCTCCCCGTCCTCGACCGTGAACACCGCCCCGCCAGCGGCCCACACCTGGCCGAGGATGCCCTCCTGGACGTGCAGCGCCCTCGCCACCCGATCGAGGTTGTAGCTCACGAGTCCTGCCGCCTGGCCCTCCTGAACGGCAACCAGGGCGGCGTAGAGGCCTTCCCTCGCCTCGACCCCGTTGGCGCCGCTCACGCCCTCGTCGGCCGCCCACAGAACGATCCTGTGACCGTTCGCCTTCGCCCACGCCGTGATCGCCTTCCGCTGCACGGAGAGGCCCAACCCTTCACGGGCCTGTGCCTCCGTACTCACGCGGACGTATGCGGCGACCTTCACTGCTCTAGCCCCTTCTCTGATTGGTGGTGGTCACGCCCTCGCCCTCGATGCCAATTCGTAGTCGTGGTCGCAGTGTCCCGATTCACTGCGTCCGAGGCATCGGCGGCCCCTTTCGGGGGCTCGTCGGAAGGTGCAGGCGGCATGACCAGACTTTTACGCTTCGGCGTGGCCTGCGCCTCGTCGGCGGACAACGCCGATGCAGGCGTTTCGATTGACTCCCGTGGCCCTTGCGACTTCGGCGTAGCTGAGCCCAGCGGCCTTAAGGCGGAGTATCCGCTCGTACGTGGCTCCGTCGTACAGGTTCCCGCCCCCGCCCGCCCGCTTCGACTCGATACCCAGCCTCCGCCCCCGCCAGCGGACGGCGCTGGGCGTTGTGCCCGTGGCCCTGGCGATGTCTGCGAAGGCTTCGCCCGCCTGGAGGTGGTCGGCCACCGATGCGCCTCCCGTTCCCCACGCCGTGTCGATCTCCACCTCGGCCGCCGCCACGTTCCGAGCTGGGGCCGCTGGCCCCGTCGGCACCGTCAGGTCACAGCAGCAGTCGTCGTGGTGCCTACGTCGGCCGCACCCTGAGCCCTTCACTGGTCGTCCTCGCCCAGCAGGGCGCTCAGCAGCCGCTCAGCGATCATGTAGAGGGCGACGGTGGCGCCCTTCGTCATGTCGCCCTGGTCGCCAATGAGTTCGGATGGGTCCTCGTTCCACGCGGCAAGGTCGGCGAAGGTGGCCCACACTTCGTGTGTGTAGATGGGCACGGCGCCGTCCGCGTACTCGTGAACGTCGTCGGCCGTGGCCTCGTTCTCCCGCATGTCCTCGTAGGCGCCTTCGACGCTCTGGAGGAACTGGGCGCCCGCCGAAGTGAGCGTGTCGGGGTCAGCGCAGTCTGCGAGCCGTGCGAGCTGCCAGACGGTGGCGTTCATGACCCGTAGACCTTTCCGACCTCGCTGACGTAGAGATCAACCGAGCCGTAGACGTGGGCGGCCGACGTCAGGCGGGACGCAGCAGGCTCGGGGTAGTCGCCATCCCAGTAGCCCGCCCCGTGACGGTTGCGAGTCAGCCAGAAGTCATGACCAGCCCGACCAGCGTCCGCCGAGCGCAGGTCATCCCAGTTGTCGAGCAGGAACGCATCGCAGTCCGACTGCCACACGGCCAGGTGGTCGACGTCGTCGGCGGTGAGCCCTTCGACAGATTCCCCGTCCTCACCCCGTGCGTCCGCCCACAAGGCGCACTCCACGTACCCGTCTATGAAATCGTGGCGGTAGTCGTCATCCACGAGCGGCGATAGGAAGAACTCCCCATCGGCCCACTCGAAGTAGTGGCCTTCGGGTGCGACGTTCTCGTTCAGCCACGTCTCAATCTCGTCAGCGGCGAAGCCCAGGGCTTCGTGCTCAGCGGTGGTCAGATCGGGCGAGGAACTGCCGCCCATCGTGCGGATGTGGCGGGAAGCGAGTTCAGTGACTTCGGCGTCTTCGTACCCGTGGCCTACTGCCATCTCGACCATGCGGGCTACGCTGTACTGGCCCCAGTGACCTTCGATCCAACAACCTGCATCGGCGGGCGTGGCCCTGACCGTACGGGTAACTTCGGTACTTGCGTGCATGGGGTCACTCCCTTGCTCGTCGCTCGGCTGGAGGCTGCAACCTCTGGCCGAGCACTGAACCGTCTGGTCAGTGGTTCAAGTGGTACACGGTCCTGCCGTCCGTGTCAATACCTACAGATTCGGAAACACCGCAGGTCAGACGCCCGCCACCCGAAAGCGGGTACCTCGGGGCCTGCCCCCCGCTGAGCTGTCGAGAGCGTCAGACGCGTCGCGAGTGGAGCGGGGAGCGGGGAGCGGGGAGCTGGCCGTTCCCCCAGGGCGGAGGGTGGGGGGGTACCCCCCCTGGGGGGGAGGGGTATGGGGGGGGCGGGGGCCGCGCTCTGTTGGGACTCCTTCCACCCGTCCCGATCTCGTTCTGAAAAATGAAAACCAGATTTAGAGAGCCAGTAGGAGCGCGGCAAGCAGTGAGCCGACGATCCCGACTCCGAGGGCACCTACAACCGCAATGCGTCTTGCGCCGCGACTGCGGCCACCTTCGGGGACCAGCTCAAATCCAGGGAACAATCGCTTCATCGAATCGTTTAGCAGGAATGCCAACACCGTCGACATGCAACCTATAGCGAACCCCTCGAAGGTTTCGAGTTTCTCGGTCCTCATGTATGCAAGGGGGAAGGTGACGGCGATGAGAGTAGTGACAATGAGCGCAAACGGAATCGACCGAGCGACGGCCCACCACGGAACTCCTCTCGCCAACGAATCGCTGAGCAGACTGTGCGCGGACCGAACCCAATGCGGATCACCTTCAGCCAACAGGGCGCAGCCCGCTGAGCGGTCGAAGCGAACGACAACTCTTGGCATGGAGTAAGCGTCGCTTGGGGCCGAGATCGAGACAGACGAAAGACTCAACCCGCTTACCCGTTCAAGAACCTTGGCTGGAGGACCAACGTGCTTGGTGTCGAAGAGCGGCTCTATCGCAGTCATCTCAACTTCCCAGCTTTCGTTCGTGCGGTCGACCTCCCGCTGCATCTCTATCGCACACAATCCCTCGGGGTCGGAGTTCCGCCAGCGCTCCGCGACTTCATTGACCGCACTCGCGCGACGTGGGCGAATCAGATCCTCTACGTCTTGCGCCACACGGGCGAGATTGCTTGGGCTTCCCTCCCATAGGTACCAGCGTCGAGTCGCCTTGGCCTGAGTACGTACGTCGTCTGCCACGGGTGTCAGTTTCCCACTGAGGTGTGACGCTTGGGGGGTGGAACGTTGACCGCCCACGGGGATCATCCGCGTACGCATGCCCCCAGCCTCGCCAGCGAGCGGTGATGATCGTCCCATGACAGCCCGCCGCCCCCGCCCTCGCAGTCGCCTTCGCTGTAGTTCAGCGCCGTGATGGTCGTCACGGCGACGACAATCAGGGCCACGGCGACGAGAAGTACCCGCAGTGCGAACGTTCGCGTGGTCATCGTCCTCCTCACCCGTGGCGGTTGTAGTCGGCGGCCCGCAGGCGCGGCGCCCCTGCGCTCGACCCTTGCTGGCGTCGCCAAGCCGCCAGCTCGTCACAACCCACCTTGGCATAACGGCGGGTGACGTCGAGCTTCGAGTGGTTGAGCAGGTTGGCGACCATGATGTCGGGCACGCCAGCCGCCAGCAGATAGGTCGCAGTCGAGTGGCGCAGCGCGTGCGGCGTGAAGGCGTTCCCCGCCAGCCCGCACCGCTTCAGCCAGGTCTTCAGCCGAGAGTTGACCCACTCGGGGTCGATGTCGTGCGCCCGTAGCTCATGCTTGGCGGCGTTGTACCTGCCCACCGCTTGATCTTCTCGCCAGGGCAGCAGCCGTGGTCGCCCCAAGCGGGCGGCCACCAGGGCATGGAGCGGATCGAGGAAGGACGCTGGATCTCCGATCAGGTGGGGCATCGCGTCCCCGAAGACGCCGACCATCTCCCCGTACGGCGTCACGTCATCCCCGCCGCCCTTGCGGATGAAGCCCACGAGCCGCTGCGAGAGCAAGCTGACGTGGCTCGGCGCGAGACTCACGATCTCCTGGCGCCGTAGGCCAACGAAGAAGCCGAGCCCCAGGACGACCCGAGCTTCGTCGGGCAGCTCGTCGCTGAACCAGACGCTTCGCCAGACGTCGACCGCCACGGGCTTCGGGTTGCGGTTGTGAACGGTGGGCGCCAGGAGCAGCGTCGTCGGGTTGCGGTCGACCAGCTCCCTCGCATGGAGGTAGCTGTACAGGCTCCGCGTCACCGCCACGTCCTTCGCCCTGGACGCAGGAGCGCCGATGGTCCCGTGCGCCCTGCCGCCCCGAGTCCTGGTGATCCACGACTCCAGTTGCTCCAGGCGGGCGGCCCCCAGGGGCGTCTGGCCCAGGTGGGCCAGCAGCCGCTCCAGGCGGGTGGCGTAGTCGTAGACGCTCGATGGCTGCCGCCCTCGCACGTCCCGCTGCCAGTGCAGGTACTCCGTCACCAGGGTTGCGTTCTGCTCCTCGATCGACCCTCGCATGAGCCCCTCCAGTCCGTGTAACGGCGTCCTTGTAAGTTGGGTGCTCTGTCGGCCGCACGCATCGGCGCAGGTCAGGGGCGCTTAGCTCAGCTGGTTAGAGCACTTCCCTTACAAGGAAGGGGTCGGGGGTTCGAGTCCCTCAGCGCCCACCGGAAACGTGCAGTTCAGAGGCTATTTCTACTCTCCCGATTTGCGGCTCTACCCTGGCGTTGCTACTCCTTGCTACTCTAAAGGGCGGCAAGCAGTGGCGACGGGCGACCGGGAGGCTCGATGGCTGGCCATTCGAGGCAGCGGGGCAACGGCAACTGGGAGCTGCGGGCCTACATCGGCCGGGACCCAGTCAGCGGCCGGAAGCGCTACGCCACCAAGACCGTTGCGGCGAAGGGCAAGCGGGCGGCCGACAAGGCGCTGGCCACCTTCGTCGCCGGCCTCGGCGCCGGCGGCGTGACCCGGCCGTCGGCGTCGGTGATCTTTGGCGAGTTGGTCGAGCGCTGGATCGAGACGGCCGGGCCCGGGTGGTCGCCGTCCAACGACGTGACCGTGCGCCGCATCGTGGGGTCGTACCTGGCACCGCTGCTGACGGTGCGCATCGACCGGCTCCGTCCCGCCGACCTCGACGCGTTCTACGCCGGTCTCCGCCAGCGCGGGGGCAAGGGCGGTCGTCCCCTGTCGGCGGCGTCGGTTCGGCGGGTGCACAACGTCGTCCGCTCGGCGTTCCAGCAGGCCGTCCGATGGGAGTGGCTGGCCGCCAACCCGGCGTCCAAGGCGTCCCCCGGGTCGGCGGCGGCGACCGTCATCCGCCCCCCCGACGCCGAGGCGGTGGCTGCCCTGCTGGAGCGGGCGGAGCGGGACAGCCCGGCGTTCGCCCTGTTCCTCGTTCTGGCGGCGGTGACCGGCGCCCGCCGGGGCGAGCTGCTGGCGCTGCGCTGGCCCGACGTCGACCAGGACGGCGGCAGCCTCACCATCGCCCGTGCGATCTCCGATGGGCCCGAGGGTCCCGTGGAGCGGGCCCGCCCGAAGACGCCGGGGTCAGTGTGGCGCATCGCCCTCGACGAAGCCACCCTGGCCCTCCTGGCGACCCATCGTGCCCGCATGGCGGAGCAGGCGCTGATGTGCGACGTGCCGCTGCCGGCGTCGGCGCTCGTGTTCTCACACGCGCCCGACGGCTCGGTGCCGTGGCGGCCGGGTTATGCCAGCCTGAAGTTCCGCCGCCTGCGCGACGAGCTCGGCCTCGGCGACATCCGCCTGCACGACCTCCGCCACTTCGTGGCCACCACACTGCTCGCCGCGGGCGTCGACCTGCGCACGGTCGCCGGCCGCCTGGGCCACGCCGGCGGTGGACGGACCACCCTCGCCGTCTACGCCCACTTCCAGCAGGCACCCGATCGGGTGGCCGCCGACCTGGTCGGCAAGCTGTTGGCCCGACCCGAACGGCGGCCGGCGCCGGACGCCGAGCCGACGACCGACATCTCGGCCCTCCGCCACTGAGCCTGCACGGCCCGCCTGGCCTTGCGTACCCCGCCGACCCCACCCTCTAACCACAGACTGTGACCAAACACAGCCCGCCGAGCGCCCCCACTACCACGATTCGGCCCACAAGCTGCCTGCGACTCTAATGTGAAACTATCTCCACAGACTACGCCGCTTCGTCCAAACTCCTTTGCGGCTGTAGGAATGAGCCGGTGGTCCCGTCGTCGTGTCTAGTCACTCTGCGTGGTGGTCACCGTCCTACCCGACACCCCGGTCCGCTCGTCGCTCCGATGGGTCCGACGAAAGACGGAACTCGGGTCTTGACGGCGTCGCAGAACGCAGCGAACCGCCGTTCGTGGCGAGCGTTCGGGACGACTATCAGGAGCTCCTCGCCGGTGGCCAGGATCAATGACGCCTGACGCTCTCCCAACCAGCCTCCGGCACGACGAACTTCAGCCGAGACGACAGCGGACAGCGGGAATCGGCGACGGCGGAGCGGAGCGCGCCACTCGAGGTCGTTACCGGCCAGAAGGTGCTCGTACGCGCGCCGTCTCCCGTAGACCCACACCGTTGCGTAGATAAGCATAAGTCCGCCCCAGAACACCCCTCCGCGTGGGCCGACGCCAGACGTGCCTCGGATCAGGCCGACGAGGACGACCGCAACCACCAAGAGGCCGACGACTCCAACGAGGACGAACGCAAGCCAGTAGGCCCACGGCATCGAGTCCTGGCGGTAATTGAGAATCTCGGTCGCTCCTGCGAGTCCCCTCGCTCTGCCCTCAGCCATCGACGCCGCCGGCGGGCGACCAAGAACAGCCCGAACGCGACCACCGCCGCGCTGGCGATGAGAAGCTCGGAACGGAACGCGGACTCGGTCTCGTCCGTGCAGAAAGGATCGCGGTCGCCTTGGAGCCAGCCCAATGGCGGCGCACAATCGACGATCGTGAGGTCTGCTCCGGCGAGCCCCTGAACGACGTGGTATTCCCGGCCGGCCGGTACCTCACCGGGCTTGACCGACACCGAGACGTCCTACAGAAACAAGGCGAGAGCGATCAAGACTGCTCGGAATCCGACGACGAGCGCCACCACCTCGAAGGCGACCCAGATCCTTCCGGAGTCAAAATCCTCCGGGCGCGCGGCGGCCACGCTCAGCAGCTCATCGCTGGTATCGGCGTGGCCGGCTCCGACCGGCACGAGAAGGCACATGCCCAGATTGCCCGATGGCAAGCGCCAGCGCCTCTCCACTCCAGGGTGCCGGCTGCATGACGGCGCAGGGAAGGCAGCCGGCTGCCGGCTTCGACCTTCGGTCCGACTCGTGCGCCCTGACGGGGCGATGGCGGATGAGAATGACCCGATGGCAATGCCACCGAGCGCCAGAGGGAGGAAGAATCGGCTCGTCCGCGCAGGCGAGACGCCCGACGACCTGGTCGTCGTCGTACGGGCTACTCCGGCCGACCGGGAGCGTGCTGTCGCGGCGATGGTCGAGGATGCCGAGCTATCGGGAAGCCAGTACGTAGTGGAGGCGAGTCCCCGGCTGCGGGAGGTTCTGCACGGTGTATCGGTCTTCGCCCGTCGTCCGGACGCCGACGTCGCCGCGATCCTTGATCGCTTCACCGGAGCGCCCTCGTACGTCGGTCGCCGTCGGCACGCTCCGGGCCGCCGGCTTTGCCGTCTACCCGACCGGGTCCAACGTCGATCACTATGACGTCCAGCTGATCGGTGGCCTCCGGGCGACGGACCTGCGGCGCCGAGCAGCGACCTCGAGCAGGCCGCCGCTCGCCTTCTCGCCATTGGCGGTCCGCTGCGCCGGAACCCGACGTACGCTGGAGGAACTGAACCGTCTCGGCAGGAGGATCGATGAACGGCCGGGCCAATCCATGGCACGTGGAGCGAGTGGACCCGAGGTTGATCGAGCGCTTGGCCGCGCTCCACGCCGCGTACCGGGGGGCGGTCGACGCCGGCGTCGACATCATGGGCGATCCGCACCGCGAGACCGATGAGGGTTACAACTGGACCGTCCTCAGCCGGGCCAGGAGCGTCGCTGACGTCGTGCCGGGCTCTGCGGTGGTGATGGGGAGCGGGATCGGCACCTATCTGGCCAAGGTCGTCGCATGGGACTTTGAGGCGAGCGATGACGATCCGATGGTGGTCCTGGATCTCGTGCCGCTCACCCCGCAGGCCGTCGAGCGAGCGCTGGAGCGCACCCGGACGACAGCGGCCTGAACACCGCTCGCTACTCCGTCTGCTACTCCAATCGAGCGGATGGGGCGGAACGGGCGGTCTCCAGCGGGGCCGGCCACGCTGCGACCAGCGCCGGAGCGGTCTGAGCGGGCTCCAGCGGAGGTCCGGCGGCCCTTACAAGGAAGGAGTCGGGGGTTCGAGTCCCTCAGCGCCCACCGGAGACGTGCATTCCAGAGGCCATGTTGTTCCGCGGTCCAGGGACATCCGCCCGCGACGGAGCCAGGCTGACGTGGCCTTTCCGCCCGACGGCTACGTCGAGGGGGCCGAGCTGCTGCCGGAGCGAGTCGGCGCAGCGTTCCGGGCCCTCGCCGAGTCTAGTCTTGTGCGATTCTCCGACCGGAGCGGATCGATCCGCCGAGCAAACTCGCCGTGATGGACGGCGACGGCATGGAGGAAACTCGCGCGTGTGGCGCCTGGGGCGAACCCTGGTCAGATAGCCTCGTCGTAGTGCGTGCGACAGGCTGGCATAACGGAAGTTCTCTGACCGATCCGGCGGGTTACGGCATCAGACTCACAGCGCGAGATCGCGACACGTACTTCGAGCCCACCTGGAAAACCGTTACCATCGAGATGGATGGTTACGAACCCGCCATAGTCACCATGGCCCCGTCCTTCTGGCGCAGCTGCCCCGAGCTACGGTCTGCCGACATCGGTCGCTGGCTCCTCCAAGTGCAAGCGGCGCCGTGGGCCAAAGGCTCGCCGCCCGGCATCGCGGTCGAAGTCGTGGCTGACAACCGCTTCGCTATCCGAGTGCTGAAGAGACGGACGCTCGGCCAGCGGTAGAACGGACTCCGGTGCGTAGCGACAGGTCCCTGATGTGCGTGGCTCACCGGCCCTCTCGGGATACGCGCATGCTGCAGGCGACCGGCGGAGTCGGCTGTCGGCCCGAGCGCGATGGCAGGGGCGATGGATCGCCTCGATAGGGTGGCCCCGCCGTGGCCTCGACCCGCATCCTGTTCGTCTGTATGGGCAACATCTGCCGCTCGCCGACCGCTGAGGCGGTGATGCGGGCGCGGGTGCGAGAGGCGGGTCTCGAGGACGAGATCATCGTCGAGAGCGCCGGCACGGGCTCGTGGCATGCGGGCGATCCACCCGACCCGAGGTCGGTCGCGGCCGGTGCACGCAGGGGCCTGAGCGTCGGCGGCGCGGCCCGACAGGTGCGTGCCGGCGACTTCGACGCGTTCGACCTCGTGCTCGCCTGTGACAGCGACAATGCCCGCGATCTGCGCCGATTGGCGACGACGGAGGCGGGTCGGACGAAGGTCCGCCTGCTGCGGGAATTCGACCCCGCTTCCGCAGGCGCGCGCGACCTCGACGTCCCCGACCCGTACTACGGCGCCGGGGGCGATGGCTTCGAGCGGGTCATCGACCTGGTCGACGCAGCCTGTGTCGGCTTGCTCGGCCAGTTGCGTGCCGCTCGCTGACGCTCTCGCCGATGCGCTCGGGGCGCCGGTCGTCCGCCTGCGCCGGATCGCCGGCGGGGACCTGAACGAGGCGTACGCGGCCGACCTCGCCGGCGGGATGCGGGTCTTCGTCAAGACGGCGACGGACGCCGCAGCGAACGCCTATCGGCGCGAAGCGGAAGGCCTGGCGTGGCTGGCGGAGGCGGGCGGCCTGTCCGTGCCCGCCGTGCTGGCGGTCGCCGACGAGCCCGGGGAGACCCGCTTCCTCGCCCTCCGCTGGGTCGAGGACGGGCGCCGGACGCCGACCACCGACGAGCAGCTCGGCCGCGGCCTGGCCGCCCTCCATGCCGCCGGCGCGCCGGTATTTGGCGGCCCGCACGACCTCGTGCTCGGACCGCTCACCCTGACCAACGACCCGTGCGGCGACTGGCCGTCGTTCTATCTGACGAACCGTCTTTGCCCGCTCGTGCGCATGGCCGCCGACCGTGGCGCGCTTCCGCCCGAGGCTGCGGGCGTCCTGGATGCACTGGCCGCCAAGCTGCCCGACGTCGCCGGACCGAGCGAGCCCCCCGCCCGCCTCCACGGCGACCTGTGGAACGGCAACGTGCTCACCGCTGCAGACGGTCGCCCCTGGCTCGTCGACCCCGCCGCCTACGGGGGTCACCGCGAGGTCGACCTCGCCATGCTGCGCCTGTTCGGCGCGCCCGGGCCCGCCTTCCGGGCCGCCTACGAGGAGCACACGCCGCTGGCGGACGGCCACGAGGAGCGAGTCGACCTCTGGCAGGTCCTGCCCTTACTGGTGCATGCCGTCCTCTTCGGCGGTGGCTACGGCGCCTCGGCTGTCGCCGCCATGCGGCGCTACCTGTAGTGGCGCGGTGGTATGTCCAGACCGTGGGCGTGCTGCTTCACCGCAGGGCGGCGCGCCTCAGCTCCAGGTGATCCACTTCGTGTCGAGCCGCTCGCCGTGCGGCGGTTCCCACGCCGGCGCCGGCAGCCCCATGGCGGCAGCCGCCTCGTGTGGCGGCGCACCGGCGGGCGAGGGCTCGGTCCCCGGATCAACCGTCCCCCGGCCGTCCTCGCCGTTGCCGAAGGCCACCTCACGGCGCCCCGCCACGTCGCCGCCGGCCGAGGCGGCGTCGCCCTCCTCGCCTGTGCCCGGCTCCGGATCGGGCTCAGCAGCGGGCGCCACCACCGACGGCAGGATGCGGCGCAGCTGGTTAACGGTGCAGCGCCGGGCCAGTCCGGTGACCTCGGCGTCGTGGGCGGGGTCGACGTGGCTGCACACCAGGCCCACCTGGTCCTCGCTCAGCTCGCCTGAGCCGAACGCCGAAGCGGCCGCCGGCAACCCTGACAGCGCCTGCGCCACAGCGACCAGGCGCCGGGCCCGGGTGGACGTGACGCCGCAGCGCAGCGCCAACCACTGCTCGGGTGTGACGATGCCGTCGCCCTGCCAGTCGGGACCGGCCAGCGCCTCGGCGATGGACCCCGCCACCACCTCTGCGGTGGCCACGTTGAGCAGGCCCATGGCTTCGCACAGCCGCTTCTCGGGGCCGTCGGCCACGACGTGCAACTCGTCGTCCCGCTGCACGAGTACCAACCCCATGCTCAAATGGTAGCGAACAGATGTTCGTCTGGAAAGAGGACGTCGAGAAAATGTGCATCACGGCAGCGATTGGTGACTCTCTTCAACAGTCCCTTCGTCCCGGCGCACCCGAACGAACGGACCGGTGAGCGCCCCATCCCGGTGTCGTCCCTTTCACCGGGGTGTGGTGCTCCCACCGTCGTCCGTCACCTCCGAGAAGTCGAGGTTGGCCGGCCGGTCAAGGTGCCTGCGGTTCGTCGTGGCCATGTCGTCGCCCACCCTGTCCATCCGGAGGTCGGCGATCCCGAGCTCGCCGTCACCGGAGAGCAGGACGCCGTACGCCAGCAGGGTCGCTCCGTGGGGGACGTCGAGGACGACCTCGTAGCGCGCCCACCCGGTCGTTCCCTTGACGGCCCGGTCCTGCATGTTGTCGAAGGACAGGCTCTTGCCCGTCGTACCGTCGACCCGGAACCACAGCCCGCCCCAACCACCGACGTCCCGGCTCCGCAGCGCGCCCGAGAAGCGGATCCGGTCGCCCACGTACTGGTCGGGTGCGCACTGCTGCATCAGCGTCCCGAACCCGGTCGGCTTGCCTGCCACGCAGCGGAGGGTCACGACCCGCTTCCCCGCGTACACGTCCTCGGCAGCGGCGATGTGTTCGTACTCGTGCGGGTGGCCGCCCGCCATGAACCAGTCCTTGACCGTCATCGTCCTCATCTCCTTCAGGCCGGCTCCGGCCTCTGTCCGTCCGAGCAGCCCGGCCAACCTGGCGCGGGCCCTGTGCAGTTGTCGCTTGACCGTCCCCGTCGACACGCCGAGCTCGGCGGCCACGTCCTCCACGCTCCGGTCCTCGAAGTAGTGCAATGCCACGGCGCGGCGCTGCCCGCCCGACAAGTGGACGAGGGCCTCGGCCCACGTCAGCCTGCCCACGATGTCCTCCTGGCCGTCGCCGGCGCTTGCGCCGGGCGGGATGCCGAGCGGCCCGAGAGCGCGGGCTCCGGCGTCATGGCGACGCAGCTCGGTGCGGGCGCAGTTGAGGGCGACCGTGCGCAGCCAGCCGTCGAGCGACTCGATCTCGCCGGGAGCCTGCAGCCAGGAGAGCACCACCGCCTCCTGGACGGCGTCCTCGATATCGACGCCCTCAGGATTGCGACCGGCCATCCACCCGAGGAGCCCCCGATGGCCGTCGCGGAAGAAGTCAGCGATCGGGTCTTCGACTGTCCCTCCCCTCGGGCTCGGTGACCGGTCGTGTTCTTGACGCATCTCGGACTGCGGCAGGTTGACGCCTCCACCAGGGAATCGCACGACGCCTCGGGTGAGCGGGTGCCACCACCCGCACGACGCCCGCCCACACCCCTTGTTGTTGCTCCCCCCCCCCAGGCACCAGACTGCAGACGCAAACTGCACAGGTGTAGCCAAAGGGGGAGATATGGGATTTCGTCGAGGTGCCGGTCTTGCGTTGCTCGGGGTTGCGATGGCCGCACCTGCCCTGATGAGCGGGTTGGCGCACGCCGACACGCTCGCACACGGGACGATCGCCTTTGCCAGCAACCGTGACGGGAACTCTGAGATCTACGTCATGAACGCAGACGGCTCTTCCCCGACGAGGCTCACGACCTCGCCGGCGTCCGATTCGTTCCCGGTGCTGTCTCCCAACGGCAAGACGATCCTGTGGCACACGAATCGGGACGGCAATTTCGAGATCTACAGCATGAAGGCGGATGGCTCCGCGCCCGCCACCAGGCTCACCAGCGCCCTGGACGCCGACGGAACCAACCCGACCCGCATCCCGGGGAGCCCGCAGAACGACGAGGACCCGGTGTGGTCGCCCAACGGGAAGCACATCGCCTTCCACAGCACAAGAAGCCCCACGGTGAACCTCTACGTCATGAACGCCGACGGTTCCGAGCAGACGAGGCTCAGTCACCTGGGCACCCAGAACTTCGGCGCCGACTGGTCGTTCCACCGGCCCGGCGTCCTACGACCCTGACAGGCAGCCCACCTCAGTCGAGCGCCTCCAGGACGGCCAGTATCTCCTCGCCGTAGAGCTCGAGCTTGGTGGGGCCGATGCCGTCGACCGTGCGCAGCTGGGCAAGGGTGGACGGGCGCTCGGTGGCGATGGCCCGCAGGTGGCGGTCGTAGAGGACGATGAAGGCCGACACCTTGTCGCGCTTGCACCGCTCGGTGCGCCATGCCCGCAGCGCCTCCTCCGCCCGCTCGACGTCCGGGGCGAGATCGGGGCGGGCCACCAGGACGGCGGTTCTCCCCCGGATGGTGACCTGCTCGCCGAAGGCCACCCGCAGGGACGCGCCGCCCTCGACGCCGAGCAGCACGCCGCCGTCGTCGACCGACACGACCGTGCCCTCGAAGCCGCCGTTGGCCACGAAGGTCAAGCCGGGGCGGGCCTCGAGGGTGGAG
>JBKJNA010000013.1:0-11007 GCA_046596195.1 Acidimicrobiales bacterium
ACAACCCGGCCCGCTGGCTCTACCAGTCGGCCCAGTACGGCAGCGTGGCCGCCGGCAGCCGCGCCGCGGCTGCCCTCGGCCGCCGCCCCCTACGCAGGTGGGACCGCCGGGCCGCCGCGTCCGCCACGGCCCATCTCGTGAACTCGCGTGCCGTCCAGGCTCGGGTGCGGTCCGCCTACGGGATCAGCGCCGAGGTGCTCCCGCCTCCCGTCGCCGGCCCGTCGGCCCAAGCCTCACAGCGCCCCCTGGCCGGGCTCACCCCCGGGTTCTTCCTCGCCGTGGGTCGCCTTCTCCCGTACAAGAAGGTCGATGCGGTGGCGGCTGCGTTCCGCCTCCTGCCCGGCGAGCGGCTCGTGGTGGTGGGCGACGGCCCTGCCCGTGCCGAGGTCCACGCCGCAGCCGGCGACGCCGACGTGGTCTTCCTGAGCGAGGTGCCCGACGACGAACTGCGCTGGCTCTACAGCAACTGCGCGGGCATGGTGAGCGCCTCTTTCGAGGACTTCGGACTCACGCCCCTCGAAGCAGCCTCCTACGGGCGGCCGGGAGCGCTCCTGCGCTGGGGCGGGTTCCTCGACACCGTCGTTGAATCCTCGACCGGCGTCTTCTTCGACGAGCCGACACCCGTCGCCATCGCCGACGCCGTCCGCCGGCTGCGGGCCCAGCGATGGGATCCCGAGGTCATCGCGAGGCACGGCGCCCGCTTCGGCGAGCCGGCCTTCATCGATCGGTTGCGACAGGTGGTCACCGACGCCGCCGAGCTGGCAGCTTGACCCACGCCCTCGTCACCGGCTGCGCCGGCTTCATCGGCTCCACCCTCGTCGAGACCCTTCTGGCGCAGGGCGACGACGTCATGGGCGTCGACTGCTTCACGCCGTATTACGACCGCTTCGCCAAGGAGGCCAACCTCGCCCCCGCCCGCGACCACGAGCGATTCCGCTTCGTGGAGATGGACCTGCGAACGGGTGACGTCGACCGCCTCCTCGACGACGTCGAGGTCGTGTACCACCAGGCAGCGCAGGCGGGCGTACGCCTGTCATGGGCCTCGGGCTTCGCCGACTACGCGACGCACAATGTGCTCGCCACCCAGCGCCTGCTGGAGGCGGCGCGCGGCGTCGGCGTGCGGCGATTCGTCTACGCCTCCAGCTCCTCGGTCTACGGCCAGGCGCCGGCCTACCCGACGGTCGAGACCGACCTCCCCCACCCGCACAGCCCCTACGGCGCCACCAAGTTGGCGGCTGAGCACCTCTGCAACCTCTACGCCGCCAACTGGTCGGTGCCCACCGTGTCGCTCCGGTATTTCACCGTCTACGGACCTCGGCAACGGCCGGACATGGCGATGTACCGACTGCTCGAAGCCGGGATCAACGGCACGCCCTTCCCGCTGTACGGGGACGGCTCGGCCGTGCGTGACTTCACCTTCGTCGGCGATGCCGTCGCCGCCAATGTGGCCGCGGGCAGATCGACGTGTCCCCCCGGCACGGTCGTCAACGTGGCCGGCGGCGGGTCGATCTCCATGGCCGATCTCATCGATCTGGCCGGCGAGGTGGTCGGCCGGCCCGTCGTCGTCGACCGCCAGCCGCGCCAGCTGGGCGACGTGGACCGCACAGGCGGAAGCATCGACGCCGCCCACCTGGCCCTCGGATGGGCGCCCTGCACCGACGTGCGCACCGGCTTGCAAGCGCAGGCCGGGTGGCATCTGGGACGGCGGGTCTGCATGACCTGACTGGGCCCGAAGCCACGGGGCGCATCGCTCCTGACCGGAGTGGACCGCCCGCCCTGCAACCTCGGACGACAGCGACCAAGGCGAACTCGTGACCGTGTACGTGTACTTCGAGGGCGACGTCGTGACCGAGGAGGACCTGCACTCTCCCTTGTGACGCGAGCGCTGTTGAAGGCCGCATAGGTGGAGCTCGAGACCCGTCTCGGACCGGAGGGTGCGCTGGTGGAAGCGGCCTTCCGGAGCGCGACAATCGACTGCTGGCTTTGCGCCGCCTACACGCAGGCCCTGTGCCGCTCGGCGATCGAGGAGTGGCGCCCGGACGTGGTCGTCTCCACCGCCAACGTCCCCATGGTCGGACGCGCCGTCGCCCAGGCGGCCCGCCGGCAAGGAGCGGCCCGCGTTCGTGAAGACCATGTGGGGGGCGGCGTTGGTCGACGACCTCAACGGCGGCCTGGCGCCAGGGCCAGCCGGCCGGTGCGCCGACGGGCTGCTCCGGCTGGCCCGCAGGTAGCTTGGCGGCCGTCCGGCCGGACGCCGGCAGCCAAGGGGGCATCGGTGGCGAGCGCGTACGCGGTGGAGTGGTCCGAGGCGAAGGCCGCCCTCCGTTCCGAGGTGTCCCGGGTCGTCGACCTCCTCCGCTCAGTGGGCGACGCGCACGGCCACGCCGTCGGCGACTGGGACCTCGGCGGCGTGGCCATGCACCTCTCGCAGGCCTGGGTGGCCGTACCCGCCATGGCCCGGCGCGACCTGTCGCCCGTCTTCGAGGTCCTGCCCGACCATGCCGGCCGGAACGGGGAGTCGCTGATCGCCGATGTATGGGAGCTGGGCGCCACCACGACGGAGGCGGTGGGCAATGACCCCGAGCGCAACCCGAAGGTGCTGGCCGACCGGATCGAGGAGCGGGCGGCCGAATACCTCGGTGAATGCGAGCGCAGGTCGGGGGGCGACCGCTCGCCCTGGATGGTGGCCGGCACCACCGTCGACCAGTGCACCTTCACCTGCCACCTGCTCAACGAGACGGTCATGCACGGCGCCGACATCGCTCGCGCCGCAGGGCGGCCGTGGCCCGGGAACCGCCGTCATGCCGCGCTGGTCATCCAGGGCTTCCTCCTCCCAGTCATCTCCCAGCTTGACCCGCGCTCGATGGTGGACCAGGAGAAGGCGGCCGGCGTGCGGGCCACCTACGAGGTTCGTCTCCGTGGCGGCGGTCGTGCTCATTTCCTGTTCGACGACGGCGCCGTCACGGTGGCCGAGCCGCACGGCCGCAGGGTCGACTGCTACATCCTGGCCGACCCGGTCACCATGCTCGACGTGATGTGGGGCCGCCAGAGCCAGTGGCCCGCCATCGCCACCGGCAAGCTGCTGGCGTGGGGCCGCAAGCCCTGGCTCGGGCCCAGGCTCCGGCTCATGATGCGCAACCCCTGACCACGCCTGAGGGTCGCCGACCCGGATCTGGTCGACAGGACTGGCCGCCACGCCCCACAAATGCCTCATCCTGCGGCCAACGCAGCGAGCGTGTCTCGGGCGGTCTTGGCGTGCAGCGGGTGGAACGCCGGGTTCATGGCCAATGCCCCCTCAAGGTGACGACGAGCAGGCTCGGCATGGCCGAGAGCCTGCTCGATCATCCCGGCGTGGAACTCCATCAGCGGGTTCCTGGTTCCAAGCGAGAGCGCCTGGGTGACGGCGGCGAGGGCTTCGTTGTCTCGGCCGGCGCGGTGCAGTGCCCATGCATATGCGTCCTGCATGTCGAGAAAAGGGCGGCTACGCAGCCCGGCCTCAGCTGCGCTGATCGCCTGCTGCGCGTCCCCGTGGTCGGCTTCGAACAGGGCGGCCTCCACGTCGACCACCACCCCGTTGGCTTCGAGGAGCGCCTGTTCCGCCCGGAACAGGTCGTACTGCCGTTCGGCCTCGGCTGTCTTGCCGAACGATTCCAACAACTCGCCGTAGAGCAGCACATACCCGGGCAGGGGCAGCCGGGCGACCGCATCTGCCAGGTCCCGCTGGGCGTCGTCACCACGGCCGAGAGCCAATTCGGCTCGGGCCCGGCCCTCGAGCAAGGGGGTGTACGACGGGTCGGCAAGCAGACCGGCCTCGTAATGGGCCAGCGCGCCGGGCGCGTCACCGCTGTTGAGAGCCAGATCGCCGAGGTAGTAGCGGGTGAAGGCTCGCTGGGCGGGGTTCAGGGCGTTGTCGTGGGCGCGCTGCATGAGTGCCCGCGCCTTGTCCAGGTCGCCGCGGAGTTCCCAGGTGTAGGAGGCGCGGGCCAGCGAGGCCGTGTCGGGGCTGAGGTCGACCATGCGCTGGGTGGCCGCCAACGCTTCTGGATAGTGGCCGAGCTGGGTCTCCGCGTCGGCCAGCGTGCCGTAGAGGATGGCGTTGGACGGGTTGATGTCGAGCCCGCGCTTCGCCCAGTCCCGCCCGCCGGCGAAGTCGTGGCGTGCGTTGGCCAGCGCGGCCATGCCGGCGGCGGCCACGAAGTTGTCACTTCTCTGCTCCGCCAGCGAGCGCTCGAGCGCGCTCTCGGCCTTCGGGTAGTAGGCCGGGTCCGCAGTCGACCTCGCCAGTTCGAGGTAGGCCATCCCGAGCGCCGCCCACGCCCCGTCGTCGTTGGGGACGTCCCGCAGCCGCTCCTGGAGCGAGGCAACGTCACCTCTCCGGGCCCCGGCGAGCGCTGCGTCGGACGCCGCATCGTTGCCGCTCCTGCCCGGTCCGCGGTCGGCTGTGGCCACCGCCCCGACGGCGAACACGGCCATCGCCAGGCCAACGACGATGAGCGGTGCGCCGAAGGCCCTTCTCATGACGCGCCGCCCACCGGCGCCGCCGGCTCCTCATGGGCGAAGACGACCACGTTGTCGGTGTAGGACTTCTTGCGGCGGTCGAAGATGCCGCCGCACGTGACGAGTCGGAGCTCGGGTCTGGTGGTGGGGCCGTAGACCATCTCGGTCGGGAAGCTGTCCTTCGGGAACTGGCGGATGGCGTCCACGGTGAACGCCACGGTCGAGCCGTCGAGGCGTCGGACCTCGATGCGGTTTCCGGGCTGGAGGGTGGGGAGCTTGAAGAACACGGCTGGGCCACGGTACGAGTCGACATGGCCGACGACGACGGCCGCCCCGGTGCTGCCCGGGGTCGGCCCGCCCGTCCACCATCCTGCGACGCCGTAGTCCTCCGGCCCGTTGAGCATCCCCGTGCCGTCGAGAGCCAACGACACGAGGTTGCTGCGTACCCCGATGTCGGGGATGTCGATGGCCACCGGGGCCGGCGCCTGCTCCGATGGTGCCGTCTGCGCCGGAGGCGGCTGGGGCGGAGGCGTCGGCCGCGACGGCGCTGCCGACGCCTCCGCCAGCGTGACCCCGACGTTTATTGGGTTCGGCCTGGTGACCGCCGAATAGACCACGACGCCAGTGGCTTCGAGACCCACGAAGAGGTTGACGACGGCGATCGTCCAGAGGACGGCCGGCCGCCTGGCGGCTCGTTGCCACCAGGCGGCCGACCGGTCAGGACCGTTGGGCCCCGGGGTTGCGGTCATTTCCCTCAGTCGGAGGAGTAACGCTTGCGGAGCGTGATGGCCCCGGCTGCGGCCAGGAGCAGTCCACCGACGCCGGCGGTGAGGGCCAGGACGGGAAGCCCTTCGGCGGTGCCGCCACCGCCGGCGCCGACACCCCCGACGGGAGCAGCAGCCTGGGTCGAGCCATTTGTCGCCGCAGATCCCTGGACGGCGGTTCCGCCTGCCTGGGGGGTTGCGGCAGCCTGGGGGGCCGCCTGCGCCGCCCCACCGCTGGCCACGTTGACCGACTTCCCGTGCGGCAGGGCCACGTAGGGGAAGCTCTTGCCGAAGGCCAGGTCGTTCTGGTTGACCCCGTCACCGGCTGCCAGGGCGTCGACCAGCTTGCCCGTCTGGGCGGCTCCCACGATTGCCTGGAGCTCGATGTCGACCACGTCGTCGGTCAGGCGGCGGCCGTTGGGGAACCCGGCGGTGTCCTTGGCCAATACGCCGAGGCGGTTGGGACTGGCGCTCGGAGCTATCGACATGTTGAGCCGCAGCTCCTCGGCGGGGATGAAGTCGGCGCCCTTCTTGCCGTCCTTGTTGAGGAGCTGGGAGTTGAGGTCGATGGGCAGGGCCACGTTGCCGTCGGGGCCCTTGCACTCCTTGCAGATGCCGGTGAGGAAGATCGCGAAAAGATCATTCCTCGGAGTCGCAGGCGCCGGGATCTTGTAGATCTTCTCGATGAGCGCAGGCAGGATCGGCGTCAGCACCTTGTCCACCACGGGCTGCACCGTGCTGTCCTTGTCCGGCGTGAGGCCGTTGAAGGCGTCCTTGAACTTGAGGGGCACCACGACCTCGTTGACGAGGGGATTGCCGAGGCGCGACACCTGCACGAAGCCGTCGGCCTTGGCGGCGCCCTCGGCGGAAGAGAACACCGAGGCACCCTTGCGCTCCGTCGTGCTCCACACGCCGATCACCGGGTTGTCGCCGGCGTTGCCTTTGGCCGCCACCTCGTTCTTGGGAACCTGCAACGCCAGGGTGTTGACGTTGTAGCCCGACAGCGTGTCGCTGCCCGACTCCTTCAGGTTGGTGCCGTAGAGGAGGTCGAACACCCGCAGGTCCAAGAAGAACGAGTCGTCGGCCTGGCCGGCGAAGGTCTTGGCGTCGTCGGGGAGGGACTTCACGGCCTCGTTGCGGAGTGCCCCGTAGTTCGGCATCGAGGCGGCGCCCACGTTGGAGGGAGCCACGATGGCGTCCTTCACCAGGCTCTTCACGTCGCTTCCCTTGGTGCGGGTCAGCTCGTAGGTCTGGAAGAAGTTGAGCGTCTCGTCGGTCAGCTTGTTGACTGGACCGGTGTTGTAGAGGAACTGCCCGGAGTCATCGCGGATGTTGTCCTTGAAGACCCACGTGTAGACGACGTCGGCCACCCCGTCACCGTCGTTGTCGATGTTGATCTTGTACCTGGCGTCGGTGGCGAAGGGGTAGAAGTTGGGACCGCCGTTGGGCTCCTCGAACGGGATCCAGTTGGCGATGAGGGTGACGCTGTCGGCCTTGTCGGGGCTGACGAAGGCGTACACGTCGGTGTTGTCAGCCCTCGGGTCGCCGCCGATGAGTGGTGCTTCTCTGTGGCTCGAGGCCCCGGAGGTCCCCGGGCCCACCAGGGCGGAGGAGGTACCGACGGCGAGCGTCAGCATCCCGGCCGCAGCCAGGGCGTTGCGTGTCCGCTTCCACCCCGGGACCGCTCGTGTGTCGCTCGGCATCGCTGATCTCGTCGTTCGCTGAACTCGCATCTCTCATGCTCCTCTCGTAAGGGTGGATCCTGCCGGTCGGTCGCCCCGCGCTGTCTTACGCATCACACGACCGACAATCGGCCGTCCCGCAGACTGGTTTCTCCCCACGCCACCTCCAACGAGACAAACGCTCGTGTCGGCCCGACCTGAGTATTCGTCGGCAGAGGTCTGCGCGGATGCCAGAGTCGCTTGTCATCGGAGTCGGCGCGTGTTGGCTCGACGATGCCACGCCCGCCTCCGAGCCCACGTGGGCCCCGTTCTCGACGCGGGGGAGGAGCCGCAGCGACGTGTTCCGGCCGGCTGGTGGCAGTCGGCGTCGTCCCTCGGGGACTGGACGTTGGTGACGTGCACCGTCTCGCCCGCCTTCGAGTTCAGCGGCTTCGAGCTGGCGCCGGCGGGCTTCGAGCCCGGCGTCCCGGCCGGCTGAGCGCACGATCGAATATCGCGCTGGCGCCCGCGCCGTGGTCGAGCGGGGACTGCCGGCGGGAGCGGTCGCCGAGGACCCCGACTTCCGCATCGGCCTCGATTCGCCGGCCGCTCCCCGTAGGCCCTGACCAGCGCCGACGCGGCCCACATGGTCACGGAGCCGGCGCGGCGGGCAACATGAGGAGGTGGACGACGCAATGGCGGATGCGGTGGAGACCTTGCGCAGTCACAAGCTCGCCGTCGACATCGAAGGCCGGCGCATCAGCCTGATCGAGCCGGTGAAGGGCGACCCCGGCAGCGCCGTGCTGCGCACCCTGGGCCTGGTGGAGGAGGCGTCGCCCGTGGGTGCCGCCGCCTACGGGCCGACCGGCGTGGCTGCCGGCGTGTGGCGCAACCCCGATCTGTACCTGGTGCGGTGGACAAAGGGCCGGCGCTGGGTTGTCGGGTACCGGCTCGGGGCCGGGTCCCGGCCCAACCACTACTTCCGCACCGAAGGCCGCATCCCGACCCGCTTCGAGATGGGCAACTGGTACCAGGACGTGCCCGGAGAGGTCGACGACGCCTTCCTCGAAGGCGACCTGATGCTCGCCGACCCGCCCTTCCCCCTGCCGGCCGAGCCGCCTCCCCCCCTCGCCTCCGTGCGGCCGGCGATGGCCAGGATCAAGCGGACGGCTCCCGCCCGCACGCCCCGTGCCACCAAGCCGAAGGCGGTCACTGCCCCGAGGAGCAAGCCGGACCTCACGCGGGTCTGCCCGACGTGCCGGATGCACAAGGCACCCGGTCAGTTCGTACCCGGCTCCGAGCTCTGCGTGGACTGCCGGTAGCCCTCGGTCGGCTGTCGCACCGAGGGCCGAGGCGTGGCGCCGAGCCGCCGTGCGGGTGCCCGTCAGCCGGCGCCGATCGCCATGTTCTCGCCCGGCGGGCGGAGTGAATGTGCCAAAAAAAGCCGATCGCCCGAGCGTAGTGTCCGCTCATGGGTGCAATCCGCAAGTATGGGCGAATTCTCTTGGCGGGCGCGATCGCAGCGGTGGCTGCGCCGCTCGCGACGCCGGGGCCGGCCGGCGCTCAGACCGTGGGCCAGGTGCGGGCCACGACCGAGAACTACCGCATGGGCACCACCACCGCTCGGTGCGGGGCAGCGACGTGCCTGCGCTGGCCGTCAATCCCACCAACCCGCAGCACATCGTCGAGGTCAATGTGGACCTGGCGGACCAGGTCTGCGAGAACAACGTCACCTTTGACGGCGGCCGCACCTGGACGGGCGGCACCCTCACCGCGCCCGCCGGGTTCACGCCTCCCTGCCGGTCGCCTGGCGGCACCGCCTATCCGGCCATGGACCAGAGCGTGGCGTTCGGGTCCGGGCAGTCCGTCTACACCACCTTCTCCTCCATCCGGGCCCCGGAAGGCGACTCGGTCCTGATCGCCAAGTCGACCGACGGCGGCCGCTCGTTCGGTCCGCCCTCCGTCATCCTCCCGGGCGGCCCATCGTCGACGACGCCGGGGAACCCTTTGTTCGCCCGCCCCAAGCTGGCCGTCCATGCGGGCGCAGGTCCCGGTGGTGCCGACATTGTCTACGTCACCGCGTGGCGTCTCGGCCCGGCGGAACGGCAGGCTGCCTTCATCCGCTCCGAGGACGGCGGCGCCACGTGGTCGGCGCCGGGACGGGCCAATACGATCGGCGAGTCGGCCCGGGAGCAGACCCAGCCGGTCGTCGGCCCCGACGGCTCCGTGTATGTCGCCTTCCGGATCGCCGCCTCCCGGTCCGTCGGGCCCATCGTCGTGGCCCGCTCGGACGATCGTGGACAGACGTGGACGCAGACCAAGGTCCGTGACATCGGTGACGACCCCAACCTCGAGCTGGCCGTCGACCACCGCAACTCCACCGTGTACCTGGCGTACAACGACACCCGCCCCGGCCCCGACATCGACGTGATGCTCCAGCGGTCGACCGATCGGGGCGCCACCTGGTCGGCGCCGGCGCGGGTGAACGACGACCCGGCCGGCTCGGGTGCCATCCAACACCTGCCGGACCTGTCGATCGCGCCCGACGGGCGCCTCGACATCGTGTGGCACGACCGGCGGCACGCCTACAAGGGCGTGTCGTTTCCGGCATGCCCCTACTTCCAACGCCGGCCGTTCCTCTGCGAGGGCGACATCTACTACGCCAACTCGGTCGACGGTGGGCTGACGTTCTCGCCGAACCGACGGATAACCGATCGCACCATCAACCTCGACGTGGGGTTCGACCGCCGACTGGAGACCTACACGTCGTACACGCCCGTCTCGGTGCCCATCGGCAACGACGGCGTGCTCCTCGCGTGGGCCGACTCCCGCGAAGGCAACTACGACACCGACACCCAGGATATCTACCTGGCCAAGCTGGACCTACGGGCGAGTGGCGCTATCCCGGTGCGCAGGTTGGCCGAGGAGCGGGGGCCCGGGTATGCGGTCGCCCTGTCCCGCCGGGCCTACCCCGGCGGCCTCGAGACCATCGCCAACCTGCCCGCCACCAAGGCGGTCGTGGTCAATGAAGGCGACCCCGCCTCGGCCCTCGCCGGCGCCGTGCTGGCGCGCGCCAACTACGGCGCCGTCTACCCCGTGCCGGGCTTCGGCGTGCCCCGGCAGGTGCAGGGCGAGCTGGCGCGGGTACAGGCGACGGAGACCTTCCTCATCGGCGACGAGGCCCGTTTCTCGACCCGCGTGGTGGACGACGTCAAGGCGGTCACCGCTCCCCTCGAGAAGGTCACCCGTTTGGCCGCCCCCGACCCGGCCACTACCGGGCTTCTGGTGGCCAGGGCCCTCGACACCCGCCTCCCGGCGGAGCGGGCGGCAGGCACAGCGCCCTTCGCCGGCGCCGTGATCGTCAACCCGGCCAGCGCCGAAGCGGCGTCGGCTGCAGCCTTCGCGACCGCCCTCCGGCTGCCGGTCCTCTTCGTCGAGCGCAACACGCTCCCGGGGCCGACCGCCCAGGCCCTGTCCGAGCTCGCCATCCCCACCACCGTGGTGATCGGGGGGCCGGACGTGGTGAGCGACGCCGTCATGTCCCAGCTTCCGTCGGCGAAGCGCCTCGCCGGGCCCGGCGCCGCAGGAACCTCGGTCGCAGTGGCGGCGGAGGCGGTCGCCCGGGGCATCCCCACCAACGTGGTGTACGTAGGCGACAGCGAACGGCCGATGGAGGCAGCCGTGCTCGGGGCGGCCGTCGCCCGCCTCGGCGGCCTCATGCTCCTCACCCCCGGTGCCGACACGGTTGCGGCGGAGCAGGCCATCGACCGGCTGAGCCTGCGGCCCAGGGTCGACAGCATCGTGGTGGCCCGTGCTTCCATCGCCCCGGGGGCCGGGTACCGCCTGGTGGCGGCCGACGGCGGCGTGTTCAGTTTCGGCGGCGCCCGCTTCCTCGGCAGCACCGGGGCCACGCGCCTCAGCCGGCCCATGGTGGGTGGCTCCGAGACGCCGTCCGGTGACCAGCAGCCACCTAGGTGGCTGCTGAAGTAGGGGTGTTCACGCTTCGCCAGCAGGACGGGCGGCCGGGCGTCGGGAGACAGCTGTTCGGCGTAATGAGCTGAGCCGATCGTCGCGATGCCGCGGCA
>JBKJNA010000142.1:0-5994 GCA_046596195.1 Acidimicrobiales bacterium
GGTGGCGGCAGGGTCGTCGACTTCCGTTGCGTACAGGTCGCGCAGAGAAGTGAGGGCGAGTGCCCACCCTTCGGCGCCGCCCGCCAGGTACTGCACGCACACGGCCAGGTCGACGCCCTCTCGCTGCCATACGCCGACCGGGGAGGCCACGTGGGCGAAGCCGCGGGCGGCGAGAGCGGTGGGCATCTCGACGTCGGGGTTGGCGCCGCCGTGGAGGCGACGGAACACCTTGAGCACGAGACGGTCGTCGATCACCAGCGACGTATTCGACTGCTCGGCCCCCATGGGCCGCACCAGCGAGCCGTCCTCACCGGGGGCGACCAGGCCGAGCAGCGTCTTGGCGTAGTCGGGATCGAAGGTTGCGTCGAAGGCGATCTCGTCGCCCACCACGCCGATGACCGCCTGGTCGTTGCCACTGAGGAAGTCGGGCGCAGTGCCGGCCGGGCGGAGGCCCACGATCACCTGGTAGCAGGCGCCACCCGCCTCGGCCAGGAGCCACTCCAGACCGGGCGCGAGCTTCTCGGAGGCGACCACCTCGACCGAGGTGGGCGCCGCCCCGGCGTACCACCGCTGGCGGCCGAGGTAGCCCGGGAGCAGCGCCTCGACGGTCGCTGTGAAGGTGGTGTCGCTCGCTGCCGGCGTCATCACATGTCCACCAATTGGAACCAGTAGAAGGAGTACGGATTCAGGGTGATGAAGTACGGCAGCTCGCCCACCTTCGGGAACGGGACCCGGCCCATCAGCTCGATCGGCGTCTTGCCGGCGTGGCGCTGGAGCGGCAGTTCGGCCGGCTGGGCGAAGCGCGACAGGTTGTTGACGCACAACACGAGGTCGTTGTCCTGGCCCCGCAGGTAGGCCAGCACCGACGGGTTCTCGGTGGGCACGACCTCGAACGACCCGGTGCCGAACAGCGGGTGCTGGCGGCGGACCTCCAGCATGCGGCGGGTCCAGTGGAGCTGCGAGCTGGGATTGCGCTGCTCCGCCTCCACGTTCACCGCCTGGTACCCGTACACCGGGTCCATCAGCGGCGGTAGGTACAGCTGGGCGAAGTCGGCCTTGGAGAAGCCGCCGTTGCGGTCGGGCGTCCACTGCATGGGCGTGCGCACGCCGTCGCGGTCACCCAGGTAGATGTTGTCGCCCATACCGACCTCGTCGCCGTAATAGAGGATCGGGCTTCCCGGCATCGAGAACAGCATGGCGTGCAGCAGTTCGGCCACCCGGCGGTCGTTGTCCACCAACGGGGCGAGGCGCCGGCTGATCCCCACGTTGCGCTTCATACGGGGGTCCTTGGCGTACTCGGCGTACATGTAGTCGCGCTCTTCGTCGGTGACCATCTCGAGAGTCAGCTCGTCGTGGTTTCGCAGGAAGATGGCCCACTGGCACCCGGCGGGGATCTCCGGCGTCTGGGCGAGGATCTCGGTGATCGGGTAGCGCTGCTCGCGCCGGATGGCCATGAACATGCGGGGCATGAGCGGGAAGTGGAAGCACATGTGGCACTCGTCGCCCTCCCCGAAATAGTCGACGACGTCCGCCGGCCACTGGTTGGCCTCGGCCAGGAGGACCTTGCCGGAGAACGAGGCGTCGACCTCCTTGCGCAGCAGCTTCAGGTAGTCGTGCGTCTCGGGCAGGTTCTCGCCATTGGTGCCGTCACGCTCGTACAAGTAGGGCACGGCGTCGAGCCGGAAGCCGTCGAGGCCGATGTCGAGCCAGAACCGGACCACGTCGATCATGGCCTGCTGGACCTCGGGGTTGTCGAAGTTGAGGTCCGGCTGATGGGAGAAGAACCGATGCCAGTAGTACTGCTGGCGCACCGGGTCCCACGTCCAATTCGAGTGCTCCGTGTCGACGAAGATGATGCGGGCCTCGGACCACCGCTCGGGGTCGTCGCTCCACACGTACCAGTCGGCCTTGGGGTTGGTGCGGTCCTGGCGAGACTCCTGGAACCACGGGTGGGCGTCGCTGGTGTGGTTCATGACCAGGTCGGCGATGATGCGGATGCCCCGCCGGTGGGCCTCCTCCACCAGCCCCACGGCGTCGGCCAGGTCGCCGTACTCGGGCAGGATCGTGAAGAAGTCGGAGATGTCGTAGCCGCCATCTCGCAGGGGGGACTGGTAGAAGGGCAGCAGCCACAGGCAGTCGATGCCCAGCCACTCGATGTAGTCCAGCTTCTCGGTGAGCCCCTTGAGGTCGCCGGTGCCGTCGTGGTTGGCGTCGTAGAAGCCGCGGACGAGCACCTCGTAGAACACCGCCCGTTGGAACCAGCTCGTGTCGGACGTGCCCTCGATCGCCGTCACTGGTGCACCATCCCTTCGGGAGGTCGCACCGCTGAGTTCTCTTTGGACCGGCCTCCCGGGCCGGTCACCGGTGCGGCCTGAGGTGCAGGACGTGCGCCGCCTGGAAGGGGTCGAGGCGCACGTACGGATGGCTGCCCTGCCACGTGAAGGTCTGGAACGACAGCTCGTCGAACGCCTCGTAGGGCTGGTCCCACGGGATCCCGAGGACAGCCAGATCGAGGTCGAGTGTCGCGACGGCGGTGATGTGCGGGTCGAGGTTGACCACGGTGAGGACGATGTCGGCGCGGTCGTCGGTGTGCTTGGAGTACACGATCACGTCGGGGTTGTCGGCACCGTGGAACGTTATGTTCCGCAGCCGCTGCAGTGCCGGATGCCGGCGGCGGGCGCCGTTGAGCAGGGTGATGAGCGGGGCCAGCGAGGCAGGGTCGGCGTAGTCGCGGGCCTTGAGCTCGTACTTCTCGGAATGCAGGTACTCCTCGTTCGACGCCGACGCCGGCTGGTTCTCGCACAGCTCGTAGCCGCTGTAAATGCCGTACGACGGCGTCAAGGTGGCGGCCAGCACGAGGCGCTGACGGAAGGCGGCGGGCGGGCCGTTGCGGAGCGGGTCGGCCAGGATGTCGGGCGTGTTGGGCCAGAAGTTCGGCCGCATGTAGTCGGCCGTCGGACCCTGGGCGAGCTCGACGAGGTACTCCTCCAGCTCGATGCGCCCGGTGCGCCAGGTGAAATATGTGTAGCCCTGGGTGAAGCCCACCTCGGCCAGCTTGGCCATGATTTTGGGTCGGGTGAACGCCTCGGCCAGGAACAGCACGTCGGGGTACGCAGCCTGGACGGCCGGGATCATCCACTCCCAGAAGGCGATCGGCTTGGTGTGGGGGTTATCGACCCGGAACACGCGCACGCCCTTGCCGATCCAGAACGTCACGATCTCCCGGCACGCGTCCCACAGCGCCTTCCGGTCGGCCTCGTCCGCCGGCCAGAAGTTGATCGGGTAGATGTCCTGGTACTTCTTCGGGGGGTTCTCGGCGTAGGCGATGGTGCCGTCGGGCCGGTGGTGGAACCACGCGGGATGTTCGGTGACCCAGGGGTGGTCGGGCGAGCACTGGAGGGCGTAGTCGAGGGCGATCTCCATGCCCAGCTCCTGGGCGCCGGATACCAGGGCGGCGAAATCGTCGAACGAGCCGAGGTCGGGGTGGATCGCCGTGTGGCCGCCCTCGGGACCGCCGATGGCCCACGGACTGCCCACGTCGTCGGGACCGGCCTCGGTGACGTTGTTCGGGCCCTTGCGGAACTGGTGCCCGATGGGATGGACGGGCGGGAGGTAGACGATGTCGAAGCCCATCTCGGCGACGGCCGGCAGCCGGGCGGCGGCGCCCCGGAGGCCGCCGTGCGACCGGGGGAACAGCTCGTACCAGGCGGCGACGAGCGCCCGTTCCCTGTCGACCCACAGCGGGTGGGGTCCCGAGGCACCGACGTCCGACGACCCGGCCGGACCGGCCACCAGGTCGGCCGCCTCGTGGGTGAGGGCGGGGGCGATGCGCTGGGCGGCCGGGGTACTCCCGTCTCGCAGGGCGGCGGCAACGGCCTCGTACTGACCCCGGTCGGGCCCGGCCGCCATGGCTGCCCGGGCCTCGAACAGCTGGGCACCCTCCTCGAGCTCCACGCCGATGTCCTGCCCGGCGGCCAGCTTGGTGGTGGCCTTGTGACGCCAGGTGCCGTAGCGGTCGGTCCAGGCCTCGACCACGAGTTCGTGGGCGCCCAGGGTGGAAGGCTCCACGACCGCCTCCCACCGGTCGTTGCCGAGCTCGCGCATCGGCGCCACCGACCACTTGTCGCTGGCCGACGGCCGCCAGCGGACCTGGGCGGCCAGCACGTCGTGGCCGTCCTTGAAGATGTCCGCCGAGACACGCACCGCCTCCCCCACCACCGCCTTGGCCGGATAGCCGTCCGGGGTGCGCGGGCGGAGGCCGTCGATCACGATGCGACCGATCGTCATGCTTTTCTGCCCGGGCGGGGCCCCAACCCCGTCCTCGTCGCCGAGACGGGGACCCCAACCCCGTCCGGCGCCGTCGTCCATCCGCCCGGACGGGGCCCCAACCCCGTCCTCCTCGCCGAGACGGGGACCCCATCCCCGTCCGGCGCCGTGATTGTCCAGCAGGCCGGGCGCGCGTCGATCACTCCTCTAGCCCTACCACCCTGTGGGGGGTGGGGAAACCCCGGCCTCCATCGCCCGCCAGCAGTACCAGGCGGCGATCGAGCGCCACGGCCGGTACCGGTCCCCCAGAACGACCATCTCCCGCTCCGTCGGGACCGCCGCCAGGCCGTGGATGCGGGCGTACCCGGCCCGCACGCCCAGGTCACCGACCGGCCACACGTCCGGCCGGTTGAGCTGGAACATGAGAAACATCTCGGCCGTCCACGGCCCGATGCCCCGCACGGTGCACAGGCGGGCGACCAGCTCGTCGTCGCCCACCCGGCCGAGGGCGGTGAGACGCAGGCTGGCATCGAGCACCTTGGCGGCCAGGTCCTTCACGGAAGCGGTCTTGGCTCCGGAGAGGCCCACCGCCCGCAGGTCCTCGTCGGGCGTGTCCAGCACCGCCTGCGGCGTGGGGCGGCCGCCGTAGAGGGCGACGAAGCGGCCGTGGATGGTCGCCGCCGCGCCGATGGCCAACTGCTGGTAGAGGATCGCCCGCGCCAGGGCGGCGAAGGGCCCGCCCGGGTGGCGCCGGCGCACGAGGGTGCACGGGCCCGCCATCGCGGTGAAGGCGGCCATCGCCGGGTCGTCGGCGCCGATCCGCGTCACCGCTTCCGTCCACCGCTCCATGGGCACATTCTCGTCCGCCCCACCTGCGGCGCCTGTTGACACCGGCAAGCGGCTGGGCAAGGGTCTCCGCCGATGTCGACCAGAACGGGGAGAGTGGACCACCTTGGCTGCAGAGAAGAAGACCTCGCGACCGACACCGGCGGCCAAGCGGCCGTCGGCTTCCGATGGTTCCGATGGGGAGTTCCGGTCCTCGCCTGAGATCCGGACCGCCTTCATTTCGGGCAACACGTTCCGGGCCCGGTCGGTCCAGTACGTGGTGGTCGACGGCGACGCCATGTTCGAGGGCGATATCGTGCTCGGCACGGCGGAGCAGGTGGAGCGTGAGTCGGAGCTGCTGAAGGCGGAGGTGCGGGGGGAGCTCCAGTCGGGCGTCATCATCACCGGCGACCAGTACCGGTGGCCGAACTGCACCGTTCCGTACGACATCGACCCGACCCTGCCCAACCAGGCCCGGGTCACCGACGCCATCGCCCACTGGCACTCGAACACGGGCTTCCATTTCGTGGTGCGGACGGCGGCCAACGCCGCGCAGTACCCGGACTGGGTGACGTTCCGCCCCTCCAGCGGATGCTCCTCGGCAGTCGGCCGGCGGGGCGGCCAGCAGTTCGTGAACCTCGCCTCCGGCTGCACGACGGGCAACACCATCCACGAGATCGGCCACGTGGTCGGCATCTGGCACGAGCAGTCCCGGGAGGACCGGGATGCCTTCGTCACGATCAACTGGGCCAACATCCAGGCCGGCTACGAGCACAACTTCGACCAGCACATCACCGACGGCACCGACGTCGGTCCCTACGACTACGGCTCGATCATGCACTACCCCCGCAGGGCCTTCTCCACGGGGACGGCCGAGACGATCACCCCGGTCAATCCCAGCGC
>JBKJNA010000159.1:0-4332 GCA_046596195.1 Acidimicrobiales bacterium
TGCATCCCCGCACGGGCGTCGACCTGCTGGCCGGCCGCCCAGCCCGCAAGGTCAACGCCTTCGATGCCACCTTCTCGCCCGCCAAGGGCGTGTCGGTCCTGTGGGCCCTCGGCAGCGACGAGACAGCCACCGTGGTCACCCGCTGCCACACCGATGCGGTGGCAACCGCCTTGTCGTTCCTGGAGGACAAGGCGGCGGTGGCCCGCCAGCAGACCAAGGGGGTGCGCCGCCGGATCGCGACCACCGGCTTCGCAGTGGCCACCTTCGCCCACCGGACCTCCCGGGAGGGCGACCCCCAGCTGCACAGCCACTGCCTCATCGCCAACGTGGTGCGCCGCCTCGACGGCTCCCACGTCGCCTTCGACGCCAATCCCCTCCACGACTGGGCCAAGGCGGCGGGGTCGGTCTACCAGGCCGAGCTCCAGCGCCTGTTGAGCATGGAGCTGGGCGTCGAGTGGGGACCGGAGCGCAACGGCTGTCGGGAGATGGTGGGCTTCAGCGCCTCCCAGCTCCGGGCCTTCTCCAAGCGCACCGTCGCCATCGAGGCCGCGCTGGAGGCCTCGGGTGCGACCTGGGACAGCCCGGCGGCGCGCATGCGGGCCGACGACGCCGCCTCCCTCGCCACCCGCCCCCGCAAGGACCACGCCCTCACCCCCACCCTCCTGGCCGAGCGCTGGGAGTCCGAGGGCAGGGCCGTCGGCCTGGAGGGACCGGAGATGGTGGAGGCGGCCGTGGTAGGCCGGCGGACTCGGGCCATCGGCCTGGGTGCCGACCAGGTGGTGGCGAGCCTGCTCGACCTCGACACCGGCCTGTGCGCCACCGAGGCCCGCTTCACCGAGGCCAAGGTCGTCGAGCGCATCTGCGCCGCCTCCGCCGGCCGCCTCACCACCGACGAGATCCTTACCCTGGCCGGGGACTTCCTGGCCTCCGACCACGTCGTCCGCCTGGTGCCCGACACCAACGAGGCCCGCCGTCGTCCTCCCCAGTGGTCGACCGTCGCCCACCGCCAGCTCGAGAACACCGTCCTCGACCACCTGGCAACCCTGGTCGACACCCCGGTGCTGGCCGTCGCTCCCGACCTGGTGGAGGACGCCCTGGCGGCCGAGGGCCGCCTGGGCCCCGACCAGGAGGCAGCGGTGCGGGCCCTGTGCGGCCCCGGCTCTGCCCTGCGTGCCCTGATCTCCCCGGGCGGTTACGGCAAGACCACCGCCGTGCACGCCGGAGCGGCCGCCTGCACTGCGGCCGGGCGACCGGTGCTGGGGCTGGCCACCACCAACCAGGCTGTCGGCGGCCTGCGCTCGGTGGGTATCTCCGCCACCACCATCGCCCGCCTGCGCCTGGATCTCGAACGCGGTCCCCTCGCCCCGGGCACCGTGGTGATCGTCGACGAGATTTCGCAAGTGTCGACCCGGGATGCTGCCGTCGTGGTGGCCGCGGTGGTGAACACGCCGGGGGCGCAGTTGTGGTGCCTGGGCGATCCCCGCCAGTCCCAGGCGGTGGGAGCAGGGGGCCTGGCCGCCGAGGTGGCCCGCCTGGGGGAGCAGGGGTCCATCCCCGCCCCCGCCCTGGTGGTCAACCGCCGCCAGCGTGACGAGGTGGACCGCCTGGCCCTGGCCGAGCTGCGGGCCGGCCACGCCGGCGCGAGCCAGGCCATACGCACCGAGGCGGGTTGGGAGCACGAGGAGGCCACCCCCCTCGCCACCCGGGAAGCCATGGCCCAGGCGGTGGCGGCCGACATCGGCGCCCACGGGCCCGAGACGGTGGCCGCCGTCGCCGTCAGCCACGCCGACTGCGAGGACCTGGCCGACCGCGTCCGGGCCCGCCTGGTTGCCGTCGGCCATATCGGCGGCGACTCCCTGACCGGGCCGGGCTGGGGGACCGGGGCCGAGCGCCCCTACGCCCGGGGTGACCGTGTCCTACTGCACACCAAGCCCGGCGTTGACGGCCTGCACAACGGCTCGACCGGCACGGTGGTGGCGGTGGGCGCCAACGGTCTCCGCGTCGCCTTCGATGATCAAGGGGAGGTGACGATGGCCAAGGCGTTCGTGGCCGGGCGGCGGGGCGACGGGAACCCCAACCTGTCCCATGCCTGGTGCCGCACGGTCGAGGGGGCGCAGGGCGGCACCTGGGAGGCGGTCCACCTGCTCGGGACAGCATCGCTCGACGCCCTGGTGGGCTACACCGGCCAGAGCAGGGGACGGGCGCCCACCCACACCTGGAACACCCGGCCCCTGGCCGTCGCCGACCACGGCGGGCTGGTGGCCGACGACCGCGACGCCACCGAGGTGGTGCTGGCCGGGCTCAGCCGCGAGCCGGTGACCACCTTCGCCGCCGCCGACGACCCGTGGATCCTCCACGCCCGCCTGGTGGCGGAACGCGACGAGCACGTCGGCGTCCTGGCCGGCGCACCGCCCCACGTGGGCAGGTCGCTCCACCAGGCGAGGGCGATAGCGGAGCGGGACACGCGCATCCTCAACAGGGCGAACGAGGAGCTGGAGCGGGCGGAAGCCCGGCTCGCCGCCTTCGGTCCCCTCACCGGCCTGCGCCGCTCGGGCCGCCTGGAGCGCGGCCACGCCGAGCACGCCCTGGCCCGGGCCAAGGACAGGCTCGACTCGGCCCGCAGCAGCTGCCGGGTGAGCGAGCGGTCGGTGGCCGGGCTGGAGGCGGACGAGGCCAGGCGGGCCCGCTTCGACGCCGATAACGCCTGGCGAGTGGAGCGGGTCGGCGTCATCGACGCCGAACTGGACCGCCACTGGAGTACCGCCACCGTGGCGGCGGTGCGCCAGGACGATCCGCTGGCCTTCGGCATCAAGCGCCTGCGCGCCGCCCGGGCCACCTACGCCGCCGACCTCGACGCCTACCGGGCCGCCCTGCCCCCCGACCGCAGTGCCGCCGTCGTCGAGGCCGGGCGCCGGCTGGGGGACCGGGAGCAGCGACTGCGTGAGGCCCGACTCGGGCTCGAGGACCGCCGCCATGGCCTGGCGGTGGCCTCCGAGCGCCACTGGGGCAGGCCGGACACACAGGCGGTGGAGCGGGCCGAGCGGGCGCTGGAGCAGGCCGAGGAGGCCGTGGCTGCCGCCGTCCGGTCCGAGCAGTCCACACGGCTGCGCCTTGACGCTGAAGCGTCAAACGAACGCCGGCGGGCCAAGGCGCTGGCCGCCACCGAGCCACAGCGGATGGAGCTGAGCGAGGCATTGGCGGAGCTCGACGCTGCCCTCGATGACACTCGGGCGGAGCGGGTGGCCGCCATCTCCGGCGAGGCGATCATCCCCGCCCACCTGGTCGCCATCCTGGGCGAGCCGCCTGGTGACACGGCTGGACGCCAGGCGTGGTGCGGGCTGGCCTGTCGGGTCGAGTCCTACCGGGATCGCCACCCCGAGGCGCTCGGCCATGAGAGCGCCGGGGGCGTGATGGCTGCCCTCGGGCCGCGGCAGGCCGAGCGGTGGGTGCCCGATCCCGAGTGGGACGACCTCGCCGACCAACTCCGTCACGGTCCGGCCCTGGTGGCCATGGCCGCCGAGGTCGACGGGCGTTCGAGGCTCAGTCCGATCGGCGCCGAGACGGGCTCATGGGCCGAGATCCTCGACCAGGCCGGGATGCTGCTGGAGTCGCAACGGCGAACGGCCGAGCGAGGGCTGGACCGGGGCTTGGGCCTGGGGTTGTAGAAGACGTTTCCCACCCGAGAATGTCCCGGAACCCGGTCCCGGAGCGTGCTCATGCGCCACTCTTTCGTGGCCCGGAGAGGACGTTGTAGAACTACCACGTCTCGCAGCGATACGAGATCGTTTCCTAGACCCCACTGGTCTGCCTTGTCCTCGGGACGGACCTGCACGCGGGGCCTGCACGCGAAGAACGGCCCGGTCACCGCCCTATCGGGCGGGCCGGGCCGTTCTTCGGCTGGACTACCGCTCGGCAGGCGCCGGTGCGGGCTTGCGCTCGGGGCGGCGGCCGCGGACGACCGTGGCGAGGCCGCCGAGGAGCAGGGCGCCGCCGGCCGCGAACAGGCCGAGGCCGATGAGCTGCTGCGCCCCACTGTCGGACGACGACGAGGCCGGCGCCGAGTTCCACATGCCGCCGCCGGTGACGGGAGACGACGTGGCGGCCGGAGGAGCGGCCGTGGGCAGGGCGGGAGCGGTGGCCGGCGTTGCCGCCTCGGCTGGCGCTGCCGCAGGCGTGGCCTCGGCCGGCGCTGCCGCAGCGGGCGTGGCCGGGGCGACGGGCGTGGCCGGGGCAGCCGGGCTGGTGGCGGTACGGGCCCTGGTGGTCGTGCGGGTGGTGCTAGCCGATGTGGCGGGGCTGCTGTTGGTGGCGGTGGCGGCAGCGACCGGCGTG
>JBKJNA010000227.1:0-4612 GCA_046596195.1 Acidimicrobiales bacterium
CCGAGCCGCCCGGGGTCGGCCATCGACGCCAGGCTCGAACGGCAGGGCCCGCAGGCGGTCAGGTGGGCCTCCACCGAGGCGGCCTGAGCCGGGCGCAGCGTGCCGGCCTGATAGGCCGACAGCAACGACTGGTCCGTGTGCCAGGTCATCCGTGCACCATCCTTTTGTCGGGCCGTGTACGCGTGCCCGTCATGCCAGTGCCTCCCGCATCTGCACCCGGGCGCGGGCCATGCGGGTCTTGACCGTGCCGGTGGGAACGCCCAGCAGCCGGCTCGCCTCGCGCGTGGTGAGGCCGTCGAGCACCGTCGCCCGCACCACCGCCCGCAGCTCGGGCGACAGCCGGTCGATGACGCCGGCCAGGTCCCCGTGCTCCACGCCGACCAGCACCTCGTCCTCGGCGGAGACGTGCCGCTCCTCCTCCACGGCGGTGAGCAGCGGCCGCCGGTGCCGGCGCAGCTGGTCGATCAGGCGGCGGATGCCGATGCCCCAGATCCAGGCGGCCGGCTCGCCCGTCCCCGAGAAGGTCGAGGCATTGCGCCAGACGGCCACGAACGTGTCCTGCACGGCCTGGTCGACGAGGTCACGGTCACCGCAGCGGTAGGTCAGGCGTGCCGTGAGCCATGGGGCGTGGCGCTCGTACAGCACGGCCAGGGCGCCGTTGTCGTTCCCGGCGACGGCCCCCAGCAACTCGACGTCCCCCCGACCGTCGTCGCTGCGCTCCTGCACGTCTTACCTGTCGGACAAGGGGCGGCGTTCGGTTCTCCACCCCGGCCGGGAGTCTCTGAACGCCACCCGCCGGGAGACGCCGGCACCGGCCTTGCGGAACACGAGGTCGGGATCGGCAGCCACCGCCGCCGTCACCGCCTCCATCTCGCCGGCCAGGTAGCCGCGGTGCCTCCGCAGCGAGCGCAACACCCGGGTGGGGTGCAGGCCCAGCCGGTTGGCCAGGTTCCAGGTGATGACCGTCTCGTCACAGTCGGCGGTCGAGATCGATGGCGAAGCGAGCCACGCGCGATAGGCCTCGATGTCGGCCTCGGGCACGGCGCGTTCCACGGCCCGATTGTCCCAGCGGTCAGCTCGCGGGCGCCACGTCCCGGGCGTTGTGACCCTGTACATCCGGGTCCACGCCCCAAGCGATGATCCGGGTGGGGTGGATGCGGATCAGCTCGCGGCTCAGCCACGGCTGCGGCGGCTCGTAGTCGGCGAGAGCCTCGGCCCGGCCGCGGATCTCCACCCCGCGGACCGTCCACGGATCGGTCGACACCACGTCGTCGATGACGAGGGCGACGGCGGGATGGGCCTGCACGTTGGCGTACTTGCGGCTGGCGCCCATGTGCATGCCGCCGATGTCGAGTGACTGCTCGGCCTCGTTCCAGGCGAACGCCACCGGGCTGTTCTGCAGCGTGCCGTCGGGTCGGGCAGTGGCGAGGCGGCCGATCATGGTGTCCGCCAGATAGGCCAGCTCTGCAGCAGTGAACATGGTCGGCCTCCAGGGCTCGTTCGGCGTCGTCGCAATCCTGCCGGAACCGGCGATTCCGTGCTGGTCGGCCGTCAGCCGTCCCGGCCGCCGCCCTGCTCCCGCCAGGCCAGGTAACCGCCTTCGAGATCGGTGGCGCGGTGCAGGCCGAGGTCGACCAGGGTGCTCACGGGGGCGCGTGCCAGCAGGCTGTCGATGGCAGGATCTCCGGTGGCCGGCTCCACGGAACACAAGGCTACCGTCTATTGTTGACCTGACCACTCGGGATTCCGGGGCGGAGGAGACGGTCGGATGGCGCTGGTGGTCGGAGATCGGACGCGGCGGATGTTCTCGTTCCCCGATCCCGTCGACGAGGTCTCCGCCCGGCTGGTCGCCGCCGGCGTGGTGGCCATGGCTGCCCTGGCCATCGCCTTCGACCTGCGCCCGCTCACGATCGTGATCGCCTACGGGTTCGTGGCCCGGGTCCTCACCGGTCCCAGCCTCAGCCCGCTCGGGCAGGTGGTGACCAGGGTCGTGCGGCCCCGCCTGCCCGTGCCCGCCCGGCCGGTGCCGGGGCCGCCCAAGCGCTTCGCCCAGGGCATCGGGGCGGTCCTGTCGGTCACCGCCGCCGGCCTCGCTCTTGTCTTGCACCAGTGGACGGCCGCCCAGGTGCTGCTGGCGGCGCTGGTGGCGGCGGCGTCGCTCGAGGCCTTTCTCGGCCTGTGCCTCGGGTGCAGGGTGTTCTCCCTGCTGATGCGGGCAGGCGTCATCCCCGCCCGCGTCTGCGAGCGGTGCGACGACCTGTGGCGAGCCGGCGCCCGGACCTCAACGGAGCCGCATCCTGACCGAAATCGTCGGGTCCAGCGAAGCCGATAGAAACCCACCACTTCCCCTTGTAGACTTGCGGCGGGGGTTCCTTGCCGGACAAGGGTCAAGGGGAACTCGAAGCACCTCGGTTGCAGAATCGCAGGCGTTGCGTCTTCCCTCGCCCCTGGAGCGGCGCCGTGCGCGGCGCCGAGGAGGACGACATGGCGATGGCGGACGCTGAGGAGCGAGAGACAGCGGGTGCGAAGCGCGACTACCTGCGGGTGGCGGAGGTCGCGGACCTGTTCCACGTCTCGACGAAGACCGTGGTCCGATGGGCCACGGAGGGCAAATTGCCCCATGTGCTCACCCTTGGTGGGCACCGCCGCTTCCCCCGGGCGGACATCGAGCGGGTGGTGGAAGGGCTGCAGCGCGGCGGCGGCTGAGCCCGCCCGTCAGCCGTCCACGGGGGCAGCCAGCATGCCGGCGGCTTCGGCGGTGCTGATCAGTTCCTGCGCCAGTGCCCACAAGCGCGCCGATCCGGCCGCCATGTGGGCGTTGGTGGCGCGCGCCTGCGCCGCCGTGATCCCCTCGACCGGCCACGCCCCGCCGCCGGCCGCCAGGTTGAGGAGCAGGGGTTGCAACCGGTCGACGGTGGCTGCGAATCGGGCGTCCGGCGACTGCCGGGCCTCGAACTCCGCCCACAGCGCCCGCAGCCCGTCCGCCTGGTCGGGCGGCAGGAGCCCGAAGATGCGCTCGGCCGCCGCCCGCTCGGCGGCCATGGCGCCCCGGCGGGCCTCCGTGTCGTAGACGAGCACGTCGCCGGTGTCGATCTCGACCACGTCGTGGACGGCCACCATCGTGAGGACACGGAGGAGGTCGACGGGCTCGGCGGCGTGCTCGGCCAGCACGAGGGCGGCGACGGTGAGGTGCCACATGTGCTCGGCGACGTTCTCCCGGCGGGAACCGTCGGCCAGGGGGTTGTGGCGCACCACCTGCTTCACCCGGTCGATCTCGAGCAGGAACCGGATCTGGGCCTGGAGCCGGGCGCCGGCGGTGGCCTCGTCGCCCTCGTCCGCCGGGCCGGTGCCGGTCGTCACCCGCTGACGAGCGAGGCCAGGGCCCACACGGTGGCCAGCAGCCCGACCACGATCATGACGACGCTACGGGCGGGCGGCGCCTTGGCCAGCTCGCCCTCCTTCGGCGCCCCCGGGGGGCGCACCAGGGCCAGCCCGTTCCCGACGACCATGGCGGCGCCGAGGGCGAGGACGAGCAGCGGTAGGAGGTCGTCACCGAGGAGCACGGGCGACGTCCTCGGCGACCGGACGGACGGCGGTCACGGTGAGGAGGCTACGCCCAGGCCGGGCCCGGAGGGGCGCCGGCGGGAATCTTGCGACAGCGTCAGGGCCCGGATTCCGCACCCTCGTGGCGTCTGGAGCCCGGTCAGCGCGGGCGCGGATCTTGCGACAGCGTCAGGGCCCGGATTCCGAACTCTGGTGCCGTCTGGAGCCCAAAGGGGCGCCGGCCGACCGCTTCCACCGCCGGCCGGTCGAGGTCCGAAATGGCTCTCAAGGCACAGGCCGCCGCCGCCGATAGGGAAAGGGCGCCTTTCCAGACGGCGCTTGGTCAAAGGAATGGGCCGGGGACCCTCCCCGGTGGCGGCCCGGCAACCCGGCGGGGTCGGCCACACCCCGGCCCTTCCTTTGCCTACCGGCACGCCCGCGACCGGCATCGCCCGACCGACGGATGTGCCCGTCGTCTGTAGGACGCGACCGTTTCCGAGCAGCCTGGCCGGGGTGAAGTTGAGCAACGGGGAGTGCTGGTCCGACGACCGGTGGAATGTTCCTGAGCAATCCCTAAGCTGAGCGCTCCTTGGCCAGCATCGGGCGGCCGAAGTGGTCGTCGGCCTGATCGAGGAGACGTTGCCCGAGGGGCGTGAGCTTCTGGTGCTCGCGGGTGGGCCTGTGGCGGTTGATCAGGGCGCCGCCACAGCTGCGCTCGAGGACCTTGAGCTGCGCGTAGAGGGTGGGTGGGTTCCACCCCATGGCGAGGGCGGCCCGGCGGATCGATGGGCTGCGTGCCAGCAGCTGGTAGCGGCGGACGCGTTCGGGACCGAATTGACCGACGATGGCGACTGCGTGAGGATTCCGGAGGTTTTCGTACACCCGTTCCGATCGAATCCGTACACCGATTCCGGAGTTTTCGTACAGGCTGGGCAGGAGGCCGCTTAGCGCAGCCGTGAGGTGAGGGCACGGCGCCTTTGACTTGAACCGTCGACCAAGACCGTTCAAGGAGGCGCCGATGCCCCGGCCCCATATCAGCATGCGCAAGATCCGAGATGTGCTCCGCCTG
>JBKJNA010000166.1:0-16125 GCA_046596195.1 Acidimicrobiales bacterium
ACCTTGGCGTTGGCGGTCTGCACCTCGAGCTTGCGGCCCGTCTCGGGGTCAACCAGGGTGAGCAGGCCCACGGATGGCAACTCGGTCTCGCGGGGGTCGCGGATCTCGACCACCACCACGTCGTGGCGGTGGGCCAGCGCCCGCAGCTCCTTCTCCCACGGGCCGGTGTCCATCAGGTCGGTGATCACCACGATCAGGCTGCGGCGGCGAGCCGTGAGGCGGGCGCGCTTCAGGGCGTCGGCCAGGGCGAAGGCGCCCTCGGGCGCCCGCTCCCGCTTCTCCAGCCCCGACAGGATGGCGAGGAGTGGCCCCCGTCCGCTCAGGGGCGGGACGACGGTAGAGCCGTTCGGCCCGCACAGCATGGCGCCTATGCGGTTGCCGTCCCGGGCGGTGAGGAAGCCGAAGGCGGCGGCTGCGGCCAGCGCATGGTCGCGCTTCTCGCAGTTGGCGGTACCGAAGTCGAGGCTGGCCGAGTTGTCGACCACCAGCCACATCTCGAGCTCACGGTCGGCCACCGTGGTGCGCACGTGGGGAGAGCCCGAACGGGCGGTGAGGCTCCAGTCCATGCGGCGGACGTCGTCGCCCGGCTCGTAGGGCCGGCCGTCGGCCAGCTCGCTGCCACCGCCGGGCACCAGGCCCTGGTGGTCGCCGTGGAGCAGGCCGTCGAGCTTGCGGGTCACCGCCAGCTCGAGCTGGCGGAGCCGGCTCTCCCTGGCCGGGACGTCGACCCGGCGGGGCGGCGCCGGGGGGGCGAGCGGCGGACCCGTCATTGGCGCACCATCCCTTCGGGATGCCGCACCACTGAGTTTTCTCTGGACCGTCCTCCCGGGCCCGTCACCAGTCCACCATCCCTCCGGGATGGCGGACCGAGTGAGTTGTTCACGGACCGTCCTCCCGGGCCGGTCATGAAGCCACGGCGGCGGAGAGACCCACGCCGTCCTGGCCGGGGGTGATGCGGGGGGCGACGATGGTGCGCACGACCCGCTCGACGACCGCCTCGGGCGTCACGCCGTCGGCCATGGCCTCGTACGAGAGGAGCACGCGGTGGCGGAACACGTCGCGGGCCACGTCGTAGATGTCCTGGGGCAGCACGTAGTCCCGGCCCCGCAGCAGGGCGAGGGCACGGCCGGCGGCCACCAGGCCGAGGGTGGCACGGGGGCTGGCGCCGTGCGCGATCTGCGGCGCCAGGTCGGCCAGGTCGTGCTTGTCGGGCTCGCGGGTGGCGATGACCAGGCGCACGGCGTAGTCGACCACGGCGTCGTGGACGAAGACCCGGTCGGCCGTCTGCTGGAGCGAGATGAGCTCCTCGGCGTCGAGCACCGGCTTGGGCGAGGGCGGGTTGACGCTCATGCGCCGCACGATCTCGCCTTCCTCCCGGGCTGTCGGGTAGTCGATCAGCACCTTCATGAGGAAGCGGTCCCGCTGGGCCTCGGGGAGGGGGTACACACCCTCGGACTCGATGGGGTTCTGGGTCGCCATGACCAGGAACGGCTCGGGCACCTCGTAGGTGGTGCCGCCAATCGAGACCTGGCGCTCGGCCATCACCTCGAGAAGGGCGGACTGCACCTTGGCCGGCGCCCGGTTGATCTCGTCGGCCAGGACGACGTTGGCGAACACGGGGCCGAGCTCGACGTCGAACGCCTCCTGGGAGGGCCGGTAGATCCTGGTGCCGACCAGGTCGGCGGGCACCAGGTCCGGGGTGAACTGGAGGCGGGCGAAGTCGCCGCCGATCACGCAAGCGACCGTCTCCGCAGCCAGCGTCTTGGCCAGGCCGGGCGCACCCTCGAGCAGGACGTGCCCCCGTGCCAGCAGGCACACGAACAGCCGCTCGATCATTCGGTCCTGGCCCACGACCACACGCTTGACCTCGAACAGGGCCTGCTCGAGGGTCTCGCCGGGCGTTCTGGTGGGGTTCATCGTCGAGTGCTCCTCGTGGAAGATGGCGACCGGCGGTCGGACGTCGACCGGTCCATGGTGGCCCGATTCAGGTGGGCCCGGGGTGGGTGGCTTCATGGAGGGAGCTTGGGCCGCCAGCCGTCGGGTTCTCTGGGCCAGGCTGCGGGTTCCCTGCACCAGCTGTACCAGGCTGCGCCTCGGGTCAGCCGCCGGGCTGGGGCGCGAGGGTCGCCTTGACCGTGCGCTCGGCGCCGTTGCGGATCACCGTCAGCTCGACCTGCTCGCCGGGCTGGCGGGCGCGCACGGCCGACGCCAGGGCGGCGGCGCCGTCGATGGCCTTGCCGTCGACGTGGGTGATCAGGTCGTCGGCCTGGATGCCTGCGGCCGCTGCCGCCGACCCGTCGGCCACGCTCATGACGGTGGCGCCGCGGCTCCCGTCCTCCGGGTCAGCGGTGCTGACGCCGAGGTAGCCCTTGCTGGCGGCCGCCGTACCGGTACGCAGGCGGTCGAGGACGGGTTGGGCCTGGTCGATGGCGATAGCGAAACCGATATCGCCGGTCGCCCCGCCCCGGCTGGCGGACGCCACGGCCGTGTTGATCCCGATGACCTGGCCGGCCGCGTTCACGAGCGGACCGCCGGAGTTTCCGGAGCTGATGGAGGCGTCGGTCTGGATGAGGCCGCTGATGGTGCCGCCGTCGGCGTCGAGCGACCGGTCGAGGGCCGACACGATGCCCCGGGTCACGGTCGGGCCGCCCCGCAGGGCGAGGGCGTTGCCGATGGCCACCACGTCGTCGCCCACGGCCACGTCGGACGACCTGCCCAGCTCGGCGACGGGGAGGTCCCTGGCGCCGGGGATCGTGATGAGGGCCAGGTCGTTGCCGGCGTCGGCACCGACCAGCTCGGCGGAGCGGGCCTGGGACTCACCGGCCAGCGTCACGCGGATGGTGGCGGCGCCCTCGACGACATGGGCGTTGGTGAGGATCTCGCCGGTGGAGCTGAGGATCACGCCCGTGCCGGCGCCTGCGCCACCGCGCGCGCCGTAGCTGACCTGGATCGACACGACAGCCGGCTCCACCTTGGCCACCACGCCGGCCACGTTCAGCTTGTCGCCGTCGAGCACGACGGAACGGCCCCCGGACGCTGCCTGCAGCCCGGGTGATGTGTCGTCGCCAAGCGCGCGCGTGACCAACGACCCGACGGCGCCGCCCAGGAGGCCGACGATGAGCATGGCGGCCAGGCTGACTTTGACCGGAGTGGCGGTACCGCCGCCGCCCACGTGCCCGGGCGCCGCTGCCGGCATGGTGACGGTGCGGGGTTCGAAGGGCGGGTAGCCGTGGCCGGGAACGGCGGAAGAAAGGCCGATGGGCGGAGTGTCGTTCTCGTAGGGCGGGGAGGTTGCGTCGAGGGGCAGCGGCTCGAGCGTCTCGAGAGGGCCGTCAGCCGTGTCGAGCCAGATCGGACCCATTGGGGGAGTCTCCATGCGATCAAGGATTCCCTGCGCGCCTGGCAGTTTCCTGTGAATCAGCTGCAGGTCTGATGGGTTGTGGCTTTCGGCCCTTCTGCGGCGCGTCGTCTCTGTCCTGATACGCCCGTACGATCGGTCGGTGACAACGGTGCTGTGGTTCCGACGCGATCTGCGCTTGGCCGACAACCCCGCCTTGTCGGCGGCCATCACGACGGGCGGGGACGTGGCCGCCCTGTTCGTGCTCGACGACGCGCTGCGCCGGCCGTCCGGGCCGAACCGCCTGGCCTTCCTGTACCGGGCCCTGCGCGACCTCGACGAACGCATGGGCGGGCGGCTCGTGGTGCGCAGCGGCGACCCCGCATCGATCGTGCCCGCCGTCGCCGCCGAGGTGGACGCCGCCGAGGTGATGTGCGCCGCCGACTTCGGCCCCTACGGCCACCTGCGCGACGAGGCGGTGGAAGGGGCTCTGGAGCGGGACGGCCGCTCGCTGCGGAGGGTGGGGTCGCCCTACGCCGTCGACCCGGGCACCGTGCGCAAGGCCGACGGGACCGCCTTTCGGGTGTTCACCCCGTTCTACCGGATGTGGAAGCAGCGCTGCCCGCCGGTCGCCGGAGCGGCCCCCGATGGCGTGCGCTGGCTGGCGCTGCCGGGAGAGGCCGTGCCCGCCGACCCGCGTATCGAAGCGGTCCTTCCGGAGGCCACGGAGGCCGCTGCGGTGGCCCGACTGGCCGCATTCGTCGACCGGGACCTGAAAGGGTACGCCGAGGGACGCGACGCCCCCGCCGCCGACGCCACGTCGCGCCTGTCCGTGTACCTCAAGTACGGCCTGGTCCATCCCCGCCAGGCCCTGGAGGGGCTGGGGCGGGGTGCGGACGCCGAGCGCTTCCGCACCGAGCTGGCCTGGAGGGAGTTCTACGCCGACGTCGTGTGGAACGACCCCGGCTCCGCCCGCATCTCGCTGCAACGGGCCATGCGGGCCATGCGATGCGACGACGGGGCGGACGCGGGCCGCAGGTTCGAGGCGTGGGCGTCGGGGTGCACCGGCTACCCGGTGGTCGACGCCGGCATGCGCCAGCTGCGCACCGAGGGTTGGATGCACAACCGGGTGCGGATGATCACGGCCAGCTTCTTGGTGAAGGACCTCCACATCACCTGGCAGCGGGGCGCCCGCCACTTCCTCCACCACCTGGTCGACGGCGACCTGGCGTCCAACAACCACGGATGGCAGTGGGTGGCGGGCACGGGCACCGACCCTGCACCGTTCTTCCGCATCTTCAACCCGGTGACCCAGGGTCGTACATGGGACCCCGACGGCGTCTACATCCGCCGGTACGTGCCGGAGCTGGTCGGCCTGAGCGCGAAAGACGTCCACGAGCCGTGGAAGCTCCCCGCCGGTCCCCCGGCCGGCTACCCGGCGCCGATCGTCGACCACAAGGCCGAGCGGGAGGAAGCCCTGCGCCGCTACGCCGAGATCACCGGCCGCTGATTCGCTCTGGTAGATGGACGAACGCCCTGCCCATCGGTCTGGTCAGCCGAACGGATACCGAGGCGATGCCGAGCCGCTTACCAGACGGTGGTACGGCAGTATGGACGTCGCCGAACTCGGCCGTGGCCGTAGGGTAGGACCGCCGCGCCACCGGGCGCGTGCTCGGAGCAGCCGTCGGGATGCCGTCCCACGGCGACGAGGAGGCGGGCATGACCACGGAGCAGGCCGGAGGCGGCTGGTACTGGTGCATGCGACACGACCGGGCGGAGGAGGCGGGCGCCGCCTGCGCGGCCGACGACCGCCTGGGACCGTACGAGTCGAAGGACGCGGCCGAGCACTGGAAGGACCGGGTGGAGGCGCGCAACGAGAAGTGGGACGAGGAGGACAGGGCGTGGACAGGGGACGAACCGGAGTAGGCCGGGCGCCGAGCTCTGTCACCGGCCACCGGACACGTCGAGGCACGTGCCGCTGACGTAGGACGCGGCGTCCCAGCACAGCCACACGATGGCCTCGGCCACCTCGAAGGGCTCGCCGCCCCGCCCGAGCGGTACGGCCGAGCGCAACCGCTCGACCCGGCCGGGCTCGCCGCCGCTGGCGTGGTCCCAGTGTTGATGAGGCCGGGGCGCACGGCGTTGACCCGGATGCCCTCGCCGCCCACCTCCTTGGCCACCCCACCGTCATCGTGTCGATGGCGCCTTTGGTGGCGGCGTAGTCGACGTACTCGCCAGGGCTGCCGAGGCGGGATGCAGCCGATGAGACGTTCACGATCGATCCGCCGGCGCCGCCGTGCGCGGTCGACATCCGCCGCACCGCCTCAGCCGCACACAGGAACGACCCAACCACGTTGACGGCGAACAGCCCACCGACGCGGGCGCCGTCCATGACGTCGACCCGTCCCTTCTGTGGCACCACGCCGGCACAGTTCACCAGGGCCCGCAACGATCCGAGCTCGTCCGCCGCCCGGAACAGGTCCCGCACCTCGTGCTCGAACGCCACGTCGCCCCGCACGGCGCGGGCGTCGACCCCGTGGGCCCGGCACTCCCCGGTCACCGCGTCGGCGGCGGTGCGGTCGCTTCGGAAGCCGATGCACACCGACCACCCCCGTGCGGCGAACGCCCTCGCCGTCGCTGCGCCGATCCCCCTGCTCCCACCCGTGACGACCACGACATCCGGCATGCCGGGCAGCCTCACGGGCGGGCCCGCACCGGGCAAGTCGCCGCCCGCTCTAGGACCCGGCCAGGCGCTCCAGCAGCGCGGCCCGGATGGGCGGACGGCTGGCGAACACCAGGAGGAACAGCGCTTCTCGTGCGAGCCGCTGCGGGTGCTCGTAGCGGCCAACCGAGCGGCTGCCGTCACGGACGACGAGGATCGAGGCGGCCCGCAGGGCGAGCTCGGACGCCTCCGCCCGCACGTCCGCCAGTGCCGCCGGCTCCGCCTCGTGGAGCCGGCGCCGGCAGGCGAGCAGCGCACCGTCGAGGGCGCTCGGACCGATGAGGCGGCAGCACCGCCCTGTCACGCCGAGGGCGAGGGAGCCGTTCGTGCGGAGAGCGGCGGCGAAGGCGGGCTCGGCCTCGCCCGCGGCGTCGACCCGCAGGAGGCGGGCGGCAGGCACTTGCACGCCGGCGAAGGAGAGCCGCACCGTGGCGCCGGCGTCAACCGCCACGAGGTGTTGGCGCTCGGCCGTGAGGCCATCCTGCAGCTTCGCATCCACCAGCAGCCATACGACCTCGTCGCCCGTCCCTCGCGCCGCCACCAGCAGCACGTCGACCATGCCCCAGCCGGTGACCCACGGGGACTCGCCGTCCAGCGCCCAGCCGTCCGCCGCCCGGCGGGCCGTCAGGCGAGCGGGGCCGGGCAGCAGCCCGGCAAGGACCACACCGGCGCGCTGCTCCCCAGCGCACAACGACGGGAGCCATTCCTCCCTGAGGCCGACCGGCGAATCGGGTCGAGCCAGGACCCGGACGAGGCGATGGTGCTGCACCCAGACGAACGTGGTCGCCAGGCATCCGCCGGCCAGCGCTTCGACCACGGCGGCGAACTTTGCCCCGTCCAGTCCGAGGCCGCCCGCCACTGCGGGCCCGGCGACGCCGTAAAGGCCGGCGGCGGCCAGGCGGTCGAGGTTGCCGGCCGGGACGGCGTCCGCTGCGTCGGTGGCGAGGGCGCTCGGGAACAGCACCTCGTCGGCGATCCGCCGCGCCACCGCCGCGGCAGAAGCGGGCGTGGCGGCACCGGTCAGCGGAACCGGCAGCGTCTCCACGCCAGGAACCCTATGGGCCACCCCTTTCAGCTCGGGCCGCCGGCGCAGCCGACGAATGCGACCAGATGGACGGAACGGGTACATCTGGGTGTCCCGCAGCCGCGCGGTGCTGCACGCCAGAACGCCGGTCGAGGTGCGCGTGCACGTGCTCGACGGCTCCGTGCGCATCGAGGTCCACGACGGCACGAGATGCAGACCCGTGCGCCGGTACTTCGGCGACCAGGCCACCAGCGGCCTCGGCCTGCGCCTGGTCGAGGAGCTGTGCCATGCCTGAGGCGTCGACTCCGACCCTGGCGGTGTCGGGAAGACGGTCTGGGCCGAGGTGCCCTCCTTGGTCGCCTCCCCGGCCGAACCGTTCGACATCGATGCAGCGGACAGCCTGTGACCCGCAAACCCCGAGGCGATCGCCTTCCGCCGGTGGTTCCTCGGTGATTACACCGCCCAGGTGGCCGGCCAGGAGCCGCTGCCGTGGCCGGACGCCGATCAGAAGGCGCTGCTGCGCGACGCCCGCCTCCGCGGCACGTTCGCCGGCTGAGCACGGCGGTGCCGGCGACCTGCTCATGACATGGCTGCTCCTAGCCGGCGATCACCTTGAAGTCGGCGTCGAGCGTCACGATGACCGCGGTGCCGTCGGACTTGTGGACGTGGGCGTGGTAGACGCCGTCGGGGCCGGCCCGGGCCCGGACGACCGTGCCGCCGGGCACCGCCGCCAGGGCGGCGCCGGTGACCTTGTCGGCCACGTCGCCGGTCAGCGTGGCCGGGGTCCCACCGGGACCGCCATGGTCGCCGCGGTGTCCGCCGCGTCCGCCGCCGCCCTCTTCGGTCGCGGTGACGCTGAAGTTGGCGTCGACTTTCACGACCACCTCGGTGCCGTCGGCCTTGCGGATGTGGGCCTCGTAGCAGCGGCGTCGGTATTCCTTTCGGGCGTTTCCATCCCTATTCTCCTTGTTCGGGTCGGTGACGTTTGCTGCCTGTGAGAGGAAGAGTGGCAGCCGAACCTTTGAGGACCATGTGCATGCGTTGCGCAGTTGGTGGCAGGCCGATTGCACCCGGAGCGGCAGTCCGGCCAGAGATTTCTCGACCCAGGAGGGCCTCGGCACCGTAGACCTCTGTGCGACAACGAAGCCGAAGGAGCTCCCCGTGGAACGTATCTCCCGCTTGTGCGCCGTCACCTTCCTGGTCATCGGCGGCCTCGTCCATCTCCAGCTGTGGCGTATGGGTTATCGGGGCATCCCCAAGGTCGGCACCGCCTTCCTCGTCAGCGTCGGCCTGGCCTTCGTGCTCGCCCTCGCCGTCCTGGTGCGCAACGACTGGCGGCTCAACCTGGCCGGCATCGGCTTCGCCATCGGCTCCCTCGGCGCCATTGTGATGAGCCGTACCGTCGGGATCCTCGGCTTCACCGACAAGGTGTGGACCGACCGGGCCGTGCAGGCCACCACGGCGGAGATCGGCGCCATCGTGGCGTTTGCCGCTGTGCTCCTGATCTCCCGCAGCCGCCGGCTCACCCTGGCTCCTGTCCGCAGCTGACGGGGCCCCGTTACGCGTAGGACGCCCCGGCTGGGCATGATTGGGACGTGCAGGAGACGGAGCTTCCATGACCGGCCCGGAGGTCGAGGTGCCGGTCATGCCCGCGGTGTTCTTCGGCCACGGCAGCCCGATGAACGCCATCGAGCACAACCGCTACACCGATGCCTGGAGTGCATTCGGCGCCGGCATCCCCCGGCCCCGGGCCATCCTCGTGGTTTCGGCCCACTGGTACATCAACGCCACAGCGGTGACGGCGATGGCCGCGCCCCGAACGATCCACGACTTCTACGGGTTCCCCGAGGAGCTGTTCGCCGTGGCGTACCCGGCGAGCGGTGACGCCGACCTGGCCGCAGAAGTGGCCGACGTCGCCTCGCCGACGTGGGTCGGCCAGGACCACGACAGCTGGGGTATCGACCACGGCACCTGGTCCGTGTTGGTGCACGCCTTCCCGGACGCCGACATCCCTGTCGTCCAGCTGTCCATCGACGCCAGCAAGCCGCTCGACTACCACCTCGGGTTGGGCGCCAGGCTGGCCCCACTGCGCCGCAGCGGTGTCCTCATCGCCGGCAGTGGCAACGTCGTGCACAACCTGCGGCGCACCGACTGGTCGTCGCCGGACGCTGGCACGGATTGGGCCCGACAGTTCGACGACGACGCCCGTTCGCTGCTGATGACATCTCCCGGCGACGCAGCCTCCCTCCAGTCGCACCGGCACTATGACCTCGCCGCCCCGACCCCGGACCACTTCATCCCGCTCCTCTACCTCGCCGGCCTGGCCGACGCCGACGGGCAACGCCCCGACGTGCTCGTCGACGGCTACGCATACGGCTCCCTGTCGATGATCGCCTACACCTTGGGTGCGTCCTGTGACGCCGACCCCACGGGGCCGGGCGCCCCGCCGGAGCCCCCGGCCGCGCCCATCGAGAACTCCAACATCTGAACCCGGCACCGTTGGTGCCGTGTCGCCATACTTGGCCCGCGACCAGGCGAGGCGCTCGGGCGCTGCTGGCCATGAGCATCCTGATCGGCGCCTGCTCGTCCGCTGACGACACCGTCGCCACGCCGACTCCGCCATCCACGTCGTCGGACGCCTCCTCCACCGTCGAGCCGTCGGTCCCCGACCGCTCCTGCCGGGGGTCGGTCCGTTCGACGGCGCGGGTATGGTCACGTTCGTCATCGGCGGGATGCTCCTCGACACGACCGGGTGCCTGGTGGCGGGTGCGGGAGAACCCAGCAGTGTCACCTGGGGCGGGGCGGCGGACCGTGTCGTCGTCGGCAACACGATCACGCGTGCCGGCCAACCTGTGGCCCGAGGCCCTCGGGGCCGGGGCGATCGTCCTCTCCAGACCGACCGGAAAAGCCGTGCTCCCGGTCGGCGCCGGAGGCAGGCTCGAGAAGCGGGAGATCGAAAGCGACGAGTGGCGCGACATCAGTTTCCTCGCCAAGCACGAGACGGCCGCGTACCACCCGGCGGGGCGCAGCATCGTCTCCACCGGCACCGACGAGGACGGCAGGGCGACCCTCGTCATCGCCGACAACGATGGGGCGGGCGCCGAAACCGTTGCTCGACAACGAGTCGGCGAGGCACATCGCCGAGCCGGAGTTCACGGCCAGCGGCGCGCTGCTCTTCACCGCCGACCACGGCGACCATGTCGACCTGCACCGGCTGGAGATCGACGCCGCCAAGCTCACCACCATCGCCGCCGTGAACGCCCCGGCCACGATCGGCAACATCACCACCTCACCGTTCGAGGGCGGCGGCGTGGCGTGGACCACGGGCGACTGCGCCTCGAAGACGCCGCCCGCGATGACGGCCGAGCGGGGCGGTGTGTTCTTCCCCCTGGCGGGAACCCAGGCGGTCGGCGCCCGACCGGTGGGCTGGCTTCCCGACGGGGGCCTCGTGGCCATCGAGGGCCAGACCTGCAAAGCGGGCGCACCGGGAACGCTCCTCGTGCTCAAGGGGGCGGACGTCGAGGTGGTGGCCCACGACGTCACCACCGCTGCCGTTCGTGCCGTCCTCCCGCCTCCGCCACGACCAGCGACGAGCATCTCGCAGCAGGCGCCCGCCTGATGAGCACCAACGGCAGCCGGTCGGCTGCCAGTGGCGAGGCGCCCGCTCGTCGTATCCGGATGGTCGCCGGCGCGCTGTTCCCACACCGGCGCCGGGTCCGCTACCTAGCCGAACGCGCCGTCGCAGAGCCGACCGGCCATGCGGCGTGAAGTCCGTGATTCGCGACTGCTGCTGCAATTGGATCGTCATCGTCGAGCAGAGGCCCGACTCGCAAGAGGCTCCACTCCCGCCGGCTGACCCGCTCAGCCTTTCGGACGCTCGTTCACTCCAGCCTCGAGGAGGGCGACGACTTTGGCGATGCGCTCGGCCCGAACCTCCGGCCGCCGCTTCGTCCCGTCGATCCACCGTAGATACGCCCGCCGGTAGAAGTGCTCCGGTAGAAGTCCCGGTCTTTCGCCAAAAAGAAAAAGCGTCTGACCTGCGACTTCTGCGTGGGCGAGGGGGGACTTGAACCCCCACATCCTTTCGGACACAGGAACCTGAATCCTGCGCGTCTGCCAATTCCGCCACTCGCCCGAGGACAGGGACACAAGGTAGCCCATGCCGGGAGCCGGCCGGAGGCCTGAGGAGCGGCACCCAGGGGTATGCTCCGCCCGACCATGGGACTCCAGCAGTTCGAGCGCAAGCTCGAGCACCTCGTCGAGGGCGTGTTCGCCAAGGCGTTCCGTGGCGGCCTCCAGCCGGTGGAGCTCGGCCGCCGGCTCACCCGCGAGATGGACGCCAACCGTACGGTTGGCGTCCGGGGCACGATCGCCCCCAACGACTTCGTGTTCGCCCTGTCCCCGGCCGACCGCGAGCGCTTCGACTCCTTCGCCGACGCCCTCGTGCGTGAGCTGGCCGACGCCGCCCGGGAGCATGCCCGCACCGAGAGCTACCTCTTCGTCGGTCCTGTGCACGTCACCTTGGGAGCCGACGAATCGGTCGCCCCGGGTATGTTTCTCGTGTCCGGGACGGTGAAGGAGGCGGCCGGCGGCGTGGCCGTCGGCGCGCTGGTGCTGTCGGACGGGTCACGCGTCCCGGTATCGGACGAGCCGGTGACCATCGGGCGTATGGCCGACTGCACCGTCGTACTCAGCGACGAGAATGTGAGCAGGCGCCACGCCGAGGTGCGGCGGCTGGGCAGCAACATCGTGGTGGTCGATCTTGGGTCCACCAACGGCACCAAGGTCAACGGCGCCGGGGTCAAGGAGCGCAGGCTCGTCGACGGCGACCAGGTCACCGTCGGCACGACCTCCATGCGGTTCGAGGCCTCGTAGGGGCGCCCAGGTGCCCGAGTCGCTTCTCACCGTCCTCAAGTTCTTCTTCCTGGCCCTCCTGTGGCTCTTCTTCGCCCGGGTCCTGTGGGCCGTCTGGGCCGAGGTGAACGCACCGGCGGCGGCTCCTGCGCCGTCCGACCCCCGCAGCCGCGCCCCGGCCGCCGCGCCCGTCCGAGCGAGTGGCGGCGGCGGGGGCGGGGAGAGCACCCGCCTGCGGGTCGTGGAGCCGGCAGACCGTCGGGGTACCACGTACGACCTGGGCGACGAACTCACGGTGGGCCGGGCCAGCGGCTGCCAGGTGTCGATACCCGACGACAGCTACGCGTCCCAGCTCCACGCCCGCATCTACCGCAAGGACGGCCGCCTGTGGCTGGAGGATCTCGGCTCCACCAACGGCACCTACCTCAACGCCAAGTCCGTCACGTCGCCGGTGGCACTGCGGCGGGGTGACCGGGTGCAGGTCGGCCGCACCGTGCTCGAGGTGACGAAGTGACCACGCTGCGCTCAGGTGCGGCGTCCGACGTGGGCAGGGTCCGTCGCGACAACCAGGACCAGTTCCTCGTGGACGAGCCTCTCTTCGCGGTGGCTGACGGGATGGGCGGCGCAGCCGGCGGGGAGGAGGCGTCGCTCACCGCCGTGGAAGCCCTGAAGGTGACGTTCGAAGCCGACCCCACCGCTGACGGGCTGGCCGAGGGGGTGCGCAGCGCCAACCGGGCCGTGTGGGAGAAGGCCCTTGAGCGACCCGAGCTGCGGGGTATGGGCACCACCATGACGGCTGTGGCGCTGGTGCAGGGCACCGACGACGACGAGGTCCTGGCCGTGGCCAACGTGGGCGACTCGCGGGTGTACCTCCTGCGGGACGGCCGGCTCGACCAGATCACCGACGACCACAGCGTGCCCGAGGAACTCCTCCGGGCGGGGCGGATCACGCCCGAGGAGGCGGTGAGCCACCCCCAGCGCAACATGCTCACCCGGGTCCTCGGCAACGAGCCTGAGGTCGAGGTCGACTGCTTCGCCATCATCCCCTACAACGGCGACCGCCTGGTGCTGGCCAGCGACGGCCTGTTCAACGAGCTCGACCATGACGGCATCGCCGCCGTCGCCCGCCGCCAGTCCGATCCCGAGGCGGCAGCCGCCGAGCTGGTGCGCCTCGCCCGCGAGCGCGGCGGTAACGACAACATCACGGTGGTGGTCGTAGACGTGGTGGACGACGGCGGCCGGGCGGCACGGGCCTCTGCAGCCGTCGCCGGCACGCCTGCGCCTGCGCCCCGTCCGGGCGCGGCCGCTCCCCCGCCGGCGGCCGGGCGCACGGCGGGCCGAGCCGCCCCTGCAGGAACCCCCGACCCCGACGACGCCGCCGGCGAGGTCACCGGCGCCTTCCGGCCGGCGAGCGCCCGGGGCGCCACTGCCGCCGCGTCGAGCGCCGGCGCCGCCCTGCTGGACGCCACCGCCACCGAGGCGCCCGGCCACTGGTCCAGCCCCCGTCCCCCCGCGCCCGACGGGCCCGACCTGCGCACGCCCGCCCCCGAGCCCTCGAGGCAGCGCCGGTTCACCCTGCGGGTGGCTGTATTCCTCACCGCCCTCGTCGTGCTGCTCGTGGGGGCGGGCGCCGCCGTCGGCTTCTTCGCCCGGGCCGGCTATTTCGTGGGCGTCGACAAGGACGAGGTCGTGATCTACAAGGGGACGCCCGGCGGGTTGTTGTGGTTCGACCCGACCGTGGCCGAGCGCACCGGCGTCACCGCCGCCGAGCTCACGCCCGCCCGGCGCGTGGACGTCGAAGCAGGCAAGAAGGAGCCGTCGCTCGGCGCCGCCCTCCGCTACGTGGCCCAGGTCAAGGACGAAGCTGCACCTCCCAGGACGACGACGTCGACGACGACCGCCGGAACGACACTGCCGCCCGCTACCACCGCGCCTGCGCCGCCTGCGTCCGCCGCCCCGTGAGCAGCCAGTGACACCGTTCACCCGACGGGAGGCGGGCGCCGTCCTGCACCGGCGCCGCACCGAGCTGGGCCTGGTGGTGCTGGCGGTGCTGTGCACCGGCGCCCTGTACACGCTGGCCGCCCTCGGCAAGTCCGCCTCCGTGCCCGCCAATGTGGGTCCGTTCCTGCTCATCATCCTCGGCCTGTTCGGCTCCGCCCACGTGGCCGTGCGGATCCTGGCACCGGCCGCCGACCCGACCCTGCTCCCCCTCGTGGCCGTGCTCAACGGCATGGGCTACGTGTTCATCGCCCGCCTCGACCCCGACCTGGCCGGCCTCCAGGCGGTGTGGACCGGGCTCGGTGTCGGCGCCTTCGTGGCCACCCTGCTCGTCGTGCGGCGGGTGCGCGACCTGGAGCGCTACCGCTACAGCTTCGCCCTGCTGGGCGTCGGGCTCCTGCTCATGCCCCTGCTGCCCGGCATCGGGCGCAACATCCGGGGTGCCCGGCTGTGGGTCAAGCTGGGCACGATCACCTTCCAACCCGGCGAGCTGGCCAAGGTGGCGCTCGCCATCTTCTTCGCCTCGTACCTGGTGGAGAAGCGCGAGCTGCTGGCGGGCGCAACCGTCGCCGCCCGGGGCCGGGCCTTCGGGCCCGTCATCCTGGCGTGGGGCGGTTCGCTGCTGGTGATGACGGCCGAGAAGGACCTCGGCTCGTCGCTGCTGTTCTTCGCCCTGTTCATCTCCATGCTCTGGATGGCCACCGGCCAGGGCATCTACCTGGGCCTTGGCTTCGGGCTGTTCGCAGCCGGCGCGGTGTTCGCCTACAGCGCCTTCAGCCACGTCCAGGTGCGGGTGCAGACGTGGATCGATCCTTGGTCGCGCGCCGACGCGCAGGGCTACCAGCTCGTCCAGGCCGCCTACGCCTTCGGCTCCGGGGGCTTCGCCGGCACCGGACCGGGCCTCGGGGCACCGGGCAAGATTCCGGCCGCGACCACCGACTTCATCTTCGCCGCCATCGGAGAGGAGCTCGGCCTGCTCGGCACGTCCGCCGTGCTGGTGATGTTCGTACTCATCGTGGGCGCCGGCCTGCGCATCGCCCTGCGGGCCGAGCAACCCTTCGAGAAGCTGCTGGCCGCCGGCCTCACGGTGATCATCGCCGTGCAGACGTTCGTCATCATCGGCGGCGTCACCAGGGTCATGCCCCTCACCGGCGTCACCCTGCCGTTCATCAGCTACGGCGGTTCCTCGTTGGTGGCTAACTACATCCTCCTCGCCCTCCTCCTGCGGATCTCGCACGACACGGCCGAGCGCAGCTGGCGCTCGGCCGGCGTAGCCGACGAGACGGTGCGGTCGACGGCCTGATGGACCGCCAGATCCGCAAGGTCGCCATCGTCTTGATGGTGATGTTCTTCATCCTCTTCGCCAAGCTGAACGACCTGCAGGTCGTCCGCGCCGACAAGTTGGCGACCGCCCCTGGCAACACCCGCGCCATCACCCGCGACTTCAGCCGGGAACGGGGTGTGATCCAGACGGCGGACGGCGCCATCGTGGCCCAGTCGGTGCCGATCGACGACGAATTCGAACGGCTGCGCACCTACCCGGAGGGCGCCCTGTTCGCCCACATCAGCGGCTACTTCTCCTTCACCTACGGCACCGAAGGCGTGGAGCGCACGTACAACAAGGACCTCGCCGGGCGCACCGCCGCGCTCAGCAAGCCCACCGACATCCTCAGCGACCGCACCCGAACCGGCACCGTCGTACTCACGCTGTCCAAGTCGCTCCAGCAGGTGGCCAAGGACGCCCTCGGGAACCGCACCGGCGCCGTCGTCGCCCTGAACCCCACCGACGGCGCCGTGCTCGCCATGTGGAGCAACCCCTCCTTCGACCCCAACCCGCTGGCCGCCCACGACCAGAAGGCGGTGCAGTCGACCTACACGTCGCTCACGGCTGACCCCGGCAAGCCGTTGCTGCCCCGGGCCTTCCGCCGTAGCTACGCCCCCGGCTCGACCTTCAAGGCGGTGACTGCCGCCGCCGCCCTGGAACGCCGGCCCGAGCTGGTCATGAAGGCCTACCCGTCGCTCCGCCAGCTGGACCTGCCCCAGACGAATGTCGACCTGCCCAACTTCGGCGGCAGCAGCTGTGGCGGCTCCCTGGCCGACCTGCTGCGGGTCTCGTGCAACACGGGCTTCGCCCAGCTCGGCCTCGACATGGGCGCCGAGTCGCTGGCCGGCGAGGCCACCGACTTCGGC
>JBKJNA010000172.1:0-23142 GCA_046596195.1 Acidimicrobiales bacterium
GGTGACGACCGGTGTGCTCCGTCGACGGCGGCCATGCGCCAGATGGTCAAGCCGGCCGCCTCCACCACCGATGTGACGATGGTTCCACCGGAGCCGACCACCGGCGACGCCATCTCCCTCGTCGCCTCGGTGACCGGCCGAGGCCACCCGACACCCTCAGGGACCGTCACGTTCGTCGACGGCGCCACCACGATCGGTGTGGCCGCCCTCGACGCCGAGGGGCGGGCGACGCTCTCCGGCCTTCGGCCCAGCGCGAGCAGCCACGGCATCACCGCCACCTACAGCGGCGACGGGAGCTTCGCCGCCAGCGCCGCTGCCCTCACCGTCGCCCTGCGCGCCCCCAGCCGCACCAGCGTGTCCGCCACCCCCGACCCGGCCGGGATCGACGACCGGGTCAAGCTGCTCGCCGCCGTCGCGTCCACAGCGACGGTCACTCCCACCGGCACGGTCACCTTCTCTCTCAGCGGCACCGCCGTCGGTTCCCCGCCGGTCGTCGACGGCCACGCCACCCTCGAGGTGGTGCCGGGCGACGCCGGCCGCCTCACCGTGGTCGCCTGCTACAGCGGCGACGACGCCTTGGCGCCCAGCTCGGCTGCGGCCACCGTCACGGTGGATCGAGCCGCGACGACGATCGACATCGCCGCAGTGGCCCAGCCGGATGAGCTTCGGGCGGGGGGTGGGTGAGCATTGGCATCCGACCTCACGCCGCCTCTGCCGTCCGAGCCGACCAGGGAGGAACGCAAGGCCGAGAAGGGGCGGCTCAAGGAGCAGCGCCGGAATCGTCGGAAGCTGTCCAAGCAGCGAGGCATGACGAAGATGTCGCGGGACCCGAAGGGCAAGCGCAAGAAGGGGAAGAAGCGGTAGCGGCCGGCGTCTTTGAGGAGCGCCTCGGCGAGCGGACCGTGGCCCGGGTCGTCGTCAAGCGCAACAACCCGCGGCTGCTCGACGTCTACGGCCACTGGTGGGTGGAGATCGACGAGGTCGAGAGCTACGGGTGGTGGCCCGCCGTCCGTCCGGTTCCAGTCGCCAAGGCCATCCGCGGCGTCCCCGGTGTCCTCAACGGTGTCGGTGGCCCCAACGGGGGCAGCCCCACGGTCGACCCCCGGCACGGGGAGCTGGCCGATCACGCCTTTCACCCCGTCACCCGAGGCGACCGCAGCGACGACCAGATCGTCGCTGCCATGCGCAGCTTCGCCGCCACCTTCGACGGTGGCTGGCGCTGGTCGACCAGACCGACGGTCAACTGCCGCTCCTTCCAAGCCGACCTGCTCAGCGCCGCCGGCCTCGTGGTGCCCGACGGCTACGCCCACAGCGCCGGCGCCGGCTGCCCCTTCCTGGCCCCAGCCCGCAGGTGGCGTGGCCAGCTCGCCCGCCATCGAGTCAACCTGAGGCGGGCCGACCTGTCACTCCTCGGCCGGGGCCGCTAGCGGTAGGTTTCCTGGCTATCCGATGGGTGTGCACCGAGGGGCACGCGGGCAAGGACGCTCCTCGTATTGTCCACCACCAACGACCTCCCACGAACCGAGGAGTGGCCATGGCAGCGATCGATCCGGTCTGCGGCATGAGTGTCGAGGAGGCTGACGCTCCGGCGCAGGTCGACCACGACGGCACGGCCTACTACTTCTGCAGCACCGACTGCCGGGACGAGTTCGTCGTTAACCCCGAGGACTACGCCAGCTGAGCATGGCCTCCTTCGGCGCTGCCCTCGTCGTCGCCCTTACCGCTGGCTTGGCCGCCCTGGTGGTGTCCCGGTGGTTGCACGTCGCGCTCGATCCCGCGCAGTTGGTGGCGCCGGAGCGGGCGCCGTTCCTCGGTGGCGGTTTCTCTGAGGTCCACGCGTGGAGCCGGTTCCACGTCCGGTACTACGCAATGGCGCTGCTGTTCCTCGCCTTCGACATGGAGATGGTGTTCATGTACCCATGGGCGGTCGTCTTCGTCGAGGAGGGTCTCATCGCTCTCGTCGAGATGCTCATGTTCATCGTGGTCCTGCTGCTCGGGATCCTCTACGCGTGGCGGGAGCGGGCCCTCGAGTGGGCCTGATCGCCAGGCTCGCCACTGCCGCGGACATCCCGGTGCTTCCGGTGATCGGGGTCGGTGGCCGCGCCGCCGCCCGCCACCTCGGTCTCCTCGATGGTGTCCGCGTGGTCGACCACGCTCGGGCCGCTGCCCTCCTGCTAGTCGTCGGCCGGCCCACGCGGGCGCTCCTCCGGCCACTGCTGGCGCTGCACGACCAGCTTCCCACGCCCCGGGCGACGGTTTGGTGGAAGATCGGCCTCGGGGGAGACGAGCTCATGGAGGCCTTCGCCGACGTGGTGGAGTGCCGTGCGCTCGACGAGCGGTTGTTGCGGGCGGTCTTCGTCGAGCTGGTGTCGGGCGCCCGGTACTCGGACTCGCCGGCGTTGCCCGACATCGAGCCTGCAGCGTGGCGCGGTGTCGGTCCGTACGGGCAGGGCGGGACGGGGATGACGGGCGGCACCCCTTACGGTCGGCCCCTCGCGGCGAGGGCGCCCGACCCCGACGGCCTCGAGCTCGACCAGCTCCAGCTGGAGGTCGGCCCGGCATTCGCGCACCTGCCGCCAGGGTTGGTGCTGCACCTCGGTGTGCAGGGCGATGTGCTCCGCACCGTCGCCGTGGGCGACAACCCCTTCACCCGTTGGCCGGGGGACCCGCCGCTCGGCCCCCTCGAGTCGGACGTGTTCGATGAGGCGATCACGAGCCCGACCCCGCTCGCCTCGCTTGAGCTCGCCCGGGCTCGGCACCACCTCCGCTGGGTAGCGAGCGCGCTCAGGCTCCATGGCCTGACAGCCATGGGCCGCCAGGTGGCCGGCTTCGCAGAGGTCCTCGACATCGACGATCCGACGGCGACGACCGAGCTCGCGAGAGGCCTCGTGCGGAACCGGAGCCTGCGGTCGACGATGGACGGCGTCGGGGTCTTGTCGGCGGCGGACGCCCGAGCGGCGGGGGGGCCCGTGGCACGGGCCAGCGCGGTCGCCGTGGACGCCCGCACCGACGACGATGCCTACCGACGGTTGGGGTTCGAGCCGATCACCCACGCGGCGGGGGACGCGTGGGCCCGGTTCGGGCAGCGTCTGGGCGAGGCCGGCCAGGCGGTGGCACTCGCCGGCCGCTCCCGTGCCAGCGTGCGTTCCCCCGGCGCCGCGGTCGAGGGACCCCGAGGACCGGTCGGCAAGGCCGGCCACCGAGGGGTCACCTCGGCGTGGTTGGCTGCCGTGCTGCCGGCCCTGCTCACCGGCTCGGAGTGGGGTGACGCCATGACGGCGGTGGTGAGCCTCGACCTCGATCTCGAGGAGATCGCGGGCGCGGACGCAGCGGTGGACGTCGCACCATGAGCTGGTCGTCGCCCGTTGCCGCCGTGGTCGTCGTCGGCCTCGTGCTCGCCGTCGGCGCCTACGTGGTCGCTGTCAGCGACCGGCTCGCCGGGCGGGCCACGGCGCGCACCGGTGCCGCCATCGGCGCCGTCCTGGCCGGTCCTGCACGCGACGGCGCCCTACTGCTCCTCACGCGACGTTCGTCATCGCAGCGGCCCGACGCACAGGGGTGGGTGCTGGCACCGATGATCGTCGTCGCCATGGCGGCCGTCGCCGTTGCCGTGGTGCCCCTCTCGCAGGGGGTCGCCGTCGCTGACATGGATGACGGCATCGTCCTCATCGCCGCAGTCTTCGCGCTGGTGATGGTGGGCGTCTACCTCCACGGCTGGTCGGCGAACGCGCCGATGCCCCTCGTCGGCGGGTACCGGTTCGTCGCCCTGGCGCTGTCCTATGAGATGCCCCTCGCCCTCGTCCTCATCGCCGCAGCCCTCCCCGCCGAGTCCCTCTCGGTGGGTGCGGTCGTGGTGTCGCAGCACGACCTGTGGAACGTGGTCCGCCAGCCACTCGGCCTGCCCCTGTTCCTCGTCGCTGGTACGGGACTGGCGGGCTGGGGACCGCTGAACATGGCGGACGGGCCCGACCTGGCGGGCGGTACCACCGCCGAGGTGTCGGGCCCCGCCCGCCTGGCGTGGGAGGTCGCCCGGCGCAGCGTGGTGGTGGCCGTGGCGGTGGTGGCGGCGGCGATCTTCCTCGGCGGCTGGCAGGGGCCCGTCCTGCCCGGGTGGCTGTGGATGGCGGCCAAGACGGTGGTCGTCATCGTGGTCATCACCGGCATCGGGCACCGGGTGGCCCGGGTGCGGCTGGAGCGGTTCGTGATCGTGGCGTGGGCGGTGCTCATCCCGCTCGCGCTGGTGGACGTCTTCGTGTCGGGAGCGCTGGCGCTGTGAATGACGGCATCACTGCCGACGTGGCGTTCTGGGTGTTCGGGGCGGGCAGCGTGGTGTCGGCGTGGCTCGTGTTCCGGACCGACTCGATGGTGCGCGCCGCCTACTGGCTGCTGGCGTCGTTCGTCGCGGTGGGCTTCCTCATGGTCTTGCTCGACGCCCGGTTCCTCGGCCTCGTCCTCGTCCTGATGATGGCCGGGGAGATGACGATCATGGCGGTGTTCATGGTCATGTTCATGATGAACCCGGCGGGCCTGAACCCGATGATGATGGTCCACCAGCACCGCACGGCGAAGATCGCCGGTGTCGTGTCCTTCGCCGGCCTCGCCTACGTGGGGCTGGTCGCCGACTTCCCGGACCGGCCGGTCGAGGGCGGGGAGAATGCCACGGCTGCGCTCGGGCGCGAACTGCTCGGCGACTCGATGTTCATCTTCGAGACCGCCGGCGTCACGTTGCTCGCCACCATGATCGGTTCCATCGCCATCGCGTCGAAAAAGGGCCGCTACGGCAACGGTGAGGCGGGGTCGGCCCCGCCGCCGCTCGAACCCGATGCCCCCGATCCCGCCCCTGCCCCGCCCGAGGTGGCCCCGGCAAGTGGGGAGCCGATGGCGAGCTCGGAGGCGAGGGCAGCCGGCGAGGGCGGCCACGCCGACCACCGAACGGGCGGAGACGCGACCGTGACGCAACCGTGAGCCTGGAGGGACTGCTCGTCATCGCTGCTGCGCTGTTCGGGATCGGCGTCTACGGGGCCCTGTCGCAGCAGACGTTCGTGATGATCATGATGGGCATCGAGCTGATGCTCAACGCCGCCATGCTCGCAGCGGTGGCGATGTGGTCCCTCACCACCGGCGGCGCGCCGAAGGGCCAGCTCCTGACGGTGACCATCATGACGGTGATGGCGGTCGAGGCGGCGATCGGCTTCGCCCTCATCATCGGCATCTACCGGATCCGCAAGGCCGACATGACCGAGAAGCTCAAGCGGTTGCGGGGCTGACGTGGCGTGGCTCCTCCTCCTCGTCCCCTGGGCCGCGGCCGGAGCGGTGGCGCGCACCCATCGCCGGCGCGGCGCGCTGCTCTCGGTGTCCGCCACCGGGGCGGGCGCGTCGCTCGCCGTCGGCGCCTGGGCTGCGCTCGTCCAACCGACGGCGGAATGGCGGTGGAGCGAGACCCTGGCGCTCGGCCTGTCGGTGGAGGGCCTGGCCCGGGTGATGGTCGTGCTCGTGCCGGCGATCGCCCTCCCGGTCACTGTGTTCGCGACGTCGAGCATGCGCGACGACGCCGCTCTGGCCCGCCTCCTCGCCCTCCTGCACGCCTTCGTCGGAGCGATGCTCCTCCTGGTCGCCGCTGCGGACCTCCTCACCCTCCTTGTCGGCTGGGAACTCGTGGCTGCGCTGTCGTGGTGGCTGATCGCCCACGACTGGCGTGACGAGGACCGCCCTCGGCGGGCGGCGCACGCCTTTCTCACCACCAGGGCAGGCGGCCTCGGGCTGGTCGCCGCGGCAGCCGTCGCCGTCGCTGCCGTCGGCTCCGGACGCTACGATGCGCTACCGGCGCTTGACGGGTGGCAGGCTCACGTCGTCGCCGGTGGACTGCTGGTGGCGGCGGCCGCCAAGTCCGCGCAGCTGCCGTTCGCCCCGTGGCTGTTCTCGGCCATGGCGGGACCCCCGCCGGTAAGCGCGCTGCTCCACTCGGCCACCATGGTCGCTGCCGGCGCGTACGCCCTGGCCCGCACGGTCCCGCTCCTGCCGGGAGCGCCGTGGCTGCCGGGCGCGGTCGCTGGTTTGGGGCTGGCGACGGCGCTCGCAGGCGGGATCGTCGCCGCGGTCCAGAGCGATCTGAAGCGCGCGCTCGCGGCGTCGACCTCGGCGCAGTACGGCCTGGTGCTCGTCGCCGTGGGCGCCGGCTCGACCGCCGCCGCCGGCGCCCACCTCGTCACCCACGCCACGTTCAAGGCGCTGCTCTTCCTCGGCGCCGGGGTGGTGCTCCACGCCGCCGGCACCCTCGACCTCGGCTCCATCCGCGCCGCCCGGTCCCTGCGGGTCACCACCGTCACCTTCACCGTGGGCGCCCTCGCCCTGGCCGCCGTGCCGCCGCTCGGCGGCGCCCGCTCCAAAGAGCTCGTCCTCGCCGCTGCCGCCCACGACGGCGCCTGGCTCGCTGCGGGTGTCGTCGTCGCCGCGTTCCTCAGCGCGCTGTATGCCGGGCGGATGGCGGTGCTGACCTTCGGGCCGCGCCCGGGAGCCGGTGCGACCACGGAGGCGCCGGGAGCCCTGGAGCACGGCGCGCTCGTCGCGCTCGCGGTCGCCACCGTGGCGCTCGGCGCGCTGTGGCTGCCGGGCGCCGGCGATCTCGTCGAGTCGGCGACCGCCGGCCGACTCTTTTCGGGCGAGGCGTGGGAGCTGCCCGCCTCCATCGTCGCGATCGCCGCCGCCGGTGTCGTCCTCGCCCTCCTGCACCGGTCCGGACGGCTTCTCACACTCGCCCTCCCGGCATCGGTGCGAGTTCCGGTCGCGGGGTGGCTCGGGCTTCCCGTGCTCGCCCGAGTGCTCGTGGTCAATCCGGTGCTGGGCCTCGCTCGTGCGCTGTCCGCCTTCGACGACCGGGTGGTCGACGCCGGCGTCCGCTTCGTCGCCCGCGTCCCGCCGGCCGTCTCCCGAGCCCTGTCGTGGTGGGGGGAGCGCAGTGTCGACGGCGCCGTCCACGCCCTCGCCGGTGCGGCCCTGCGGGGCGCCACCGCCTCGCGGCGCGTGGACGAGGACGGCGTCGACCGGGCCGTGGAGGAGCTGGCACGAGGCACCGGCGTCGCGGGGACCCGGAGCCGCGCGCTCCAGACGGGGCTGGCCCACCACTACTACGTCTTCGCCGCCGGAGGCCTGCTCGTCCTCGTCGCCGTCGCCGCCATCGGGAGGTAGTCCTTGCTGTCCACCGCCATCTTCCTTCCCCTACTCGGCGCCATCGCCCTGCTGCTCGTCGGGAGGTTCACCGAGCGCAGCGCCCGGCGCTTCGCGATCGCAACCGCCGTGGTGCCCCTCGTGGTCATGGTCGTGGCGTGGCTCCGCTTCGACGGGGGAGCAGGATTCGACCTCGTCGAGTCGGTGCCCTGGATCCCCACGCTCGGGGTCGGCTACAAGGTCGGCATCGACGGGGTCTCGCTCCCGCTCGCAGCGATGACGGCCCTGCTGTTCCTCGTCTGCGTCGCCTATCCCGTCGACCTGCGCGACAAGCCGCGCCACTACTTCGCCGCGTTCTTGTTCCTCGAGGCGGCCTCGCTCGGAGTGTTCCTCGCCCTCGACCTGTTCCTCTTCTACGTCTTTTTCGACATCAGCCTCGTCGGCATGTACTTCCTCATCGCCGTGTGGGGCCACGGCGACTCGCAGCGGTCGGCCTTGAAGTTCTTCCTCTACACCCTCGCCGGGTCGCTCGTCATGCTGCTCGCCATCCTCGGCCTCTACCTGGCGTCGGACCCGCGCACGTTCGACATGGCCGAGCTCATCGCCCAGCAGCCGCTCGACGGCGACGGCCTGCGCGCCGGGCTGGTGTTCCTCGGCTTCGTGATCGGGTTCGGCGTCAAGACGCCGATCGTGCCCTTCCACACCTGGCTGCCGCCGGCCCACGTCGATGCCCCAGGACCGGCATCGACGGTGCTGGCCGGCGTCCTGCTCAAGATGGGGACCTACGGCTTCGTACGCATCCTGCTGTCGATGATGCCCGACACGTTCCAGCGCTTCGCCCTGCCCGTCGCCATCGTCGGCGTCGTCAGCATCGTCTACGGCGCCCTCGTCGCCCTCGGCCAGTCGAACATCAAGCGGATGATCGCCTACTCGAGCGTGAACCACATGGGCTACGTCATCCTCGGCGTCGCTGCGGCCGCCGGCAGCCTGGGCACCGATGAGGACGGTGCCCGCCTCGCCCTCAGCGGCGCCACCCTCGAGATGGTCGCCCATGGCCTGATCACCGGCGCCCTGTTCCTGCTCGCCGGCTCGATCTGGGCCCGAGCCGGCACCTATGAGGTCGACCAGCTCGGCGGGCTCGCAGGCCGAGCCCCGGCGATGACCGCCGCCGTCGGCCTCGCCGCCTTCGCCAGCCTCGGCCTGCCGGGCCTCGCCGGCTTCGTCGCCGAGTTCCAGATCTTCGCTGGCACCTTCGCCATCTACCCGGCGCTCGCCGCCGTCGCCCTGCTCGGCCTCATCATCACCGCCGCGCTGTTCCTCCGCATGCTGCAGCGCGTCTTCCTCGGTGCGCTCCCGGACCGGTGGCTGACGTGGCCCGAGCTGACGCGGATCGAGGTCGTCACCCTCGTGCCCGTCCTGGCCTTGGTCGTCGTGATCGGCGTCGCCCCGGCATGGGTCCTCGACGTCATCGACACCACCGCCAGCACCCTCGTGAACGAGCCCTGATGGGCGGCATGGGCGGTATGGACATGCCGATCGGATCCGTCGGCCCCGAGATCTTCCTGATCGTCGGCGCTGTCGTGACCCTCGTCTACGCCCTCTTCGCCCCCCGCCGCGCCCAGTCGGGCGCAGCCGCACTCGCCCTGCTCACGATCATCGTCGCGGCGGTCGCATCGGCGCTCATGCTCCAGGGATCCCAGGAGCTGACGTTCTTCGACACCTACGCCGCAGATGACGTCGCCGTGTGGGCGAAGCTCGTCATCCTCACCGTCGGCGCCGTCTCCGTCGGCCTCTCGGTCGAGTGGTTTGCCACCGACCCACGGCACGGTGAGTACTACACCCTGCTGCTCCTCGCCGTCCTCGGTGCGGTCGTCCTCGCCGGCGCGGCAGACCTCATGGCGATCATCCTCGGTTTGCTCCTGTCCTCCGCCACCGGCTACGTCCTGGCCGCGTTCCACCGGACCAACGCCCGCTCCGGTGAGGCCGCCATCAAGTACTACCTGCTCGGCGCGCTCACCAACGGCGCGCTCGTCTACGGCGCCGTCCTGCTCTTCGGGCTCGGTGCGACCACGACCCTCGTCGGCCTCGCCGGCGCACTCCCCGGCACCGACACCACCGCCCTCGTCGCCGGCACCGCCCTCATGGTCCTCGGGCTCGCCTTCAAGCTCGGCGCCGTGCCTGCTCACGCCTGGGTCCCCGACGTCGCCGACGGCGCGCCCGCACCCGTCGCCGCCTTCCTCACCGTCGCACCGAAGGTCGGAGCGCTCATCGCCATCAGCCGCCTCGTGCTCACCCTGCCCGAGGACCAGGTCGGCTGGCGCCTCCTCATCGCCGTGCTCGCGGCTGCGACCATGACCCTCGGGAACCTCGCGGCCCTCTGGCAGGACGACGTCCGCCGCCTCCTCGGGTGGTCAGCGGTCTCTCAATCCGGCTACGGGCTCATGGGCGTCGTCGCCCTCGGCCGCTCCGACCTCGCCGTCCCCTCGCTGCTGTACTTCCTCCTCGCGTATGCCATGGCGAACCTCGCCGCCTTCGGCGTCGTCATCGAGCTGCGCGGGCGGGCCGACCTGAAGACCTACGCAGGTCTGGCCACCGCGCAGCCGCTGCTGGCGCTCGTCCTCGTCGTCTCGTTCCTGTCCCTCGTGGGCGTGCCGCCCCTTGCCGGTTTCACCGCCAAGGTCGCTCTCTTCGGTGCCGCCATCGACGCCGGCTACGCGTGGCTCGCCGTGCTCGCTGTCGCCAACACCGTCGTGTCGCTGGCGTACTACCTACGCGTCGTCGCCCCCGCCTACTTCATGCCCTTACCCGCCCCGGTACCCGTGCTCGGGACCTGGGCCAGGGGTGCCACCCTCGCGTGCGCGGCAGCCGTCGTCGCCGTCGGCATCCTCGCCGGGCCGCTGCTCCGCAGCTTCGACGTCAGCCAGCTACTGCCGGGGTGAGCGCACGAGGCGCGTGTGCGACGCCGCTCACCTCCGCCCGTCGCGTCCTTTGGCGTCCAAGAGACCGAGTGTGAGGGGAAGAGCATCGACGACATGTACCTCGGTCTCCCCGCCTACCCCGATGAGGCTTCCGCCCGGCGGGCGATCGGTGGCCTCGGCCTCCTGGCCCGTCTCACCGTGGAGAATGGGGCTTGCTGCTACGCGCCCGCGACCGCCGCCTGCACGGCGGTGGACAGCTCGGAGTCGCTGGCCACGTTGTCCCAGCGCTTGAGCACCTTGCCGTCCCGACCGACTAGGAACACCCACGGTTCGTGCGGGTCCGGATCGCCCTTGGGCAGGATCCACTCCGCCGCCGCCTTGTTGACGGTCTTCGCCTCGAAGTCGCGCCACACCTCGAGGTGCACGAAGTTCATCTTGTCACCCGTGGCCTTGGCCAGCTCCTGGACCGAGTCCGTGATGGGCCCGCAGAAGCAGCTCTGGCAGTAGGTAGGGGTGGAGACGACGACGAGGGTGGGCCGACCGGAAGCGACGGCGGACGCCACGGTCGTGGTGTGCAACTCCGGGTCGGGCACCTTGCCATCGTCACTGGCACGGGAGTCAATCGCCTTGGCCGGCACACCGGCGGCGCCCGGGAGGTGGTTCTCGCCGCGGGGGGCGTCATCGCCCGGCACCGGAACCTGCGCGGCCGGTGCGACCTCGAACGTCGCCTTGGCGGTGACCGGCTTGCCGTCGACCACCGCCTTCACCGACACCCCCCACAGGCCCGCCTTGTCGAAGGTGATGCCCTCGGCCCCGTAGACGCCGATCCCCTCGGACGGCTCAACGACGCCGGGCCTGGCGCGTCGGCGGGCGCCTTCTGGCCGGGGATGGGCAGGAATCGGGCCGTCACCGGCTGGCTCAACGTCCCCGTCGCCGTGGCCTGTTCACGGCTCGGACCGAGATAGGCGAATGCCATGTCGACCGTGCCGAAGCTGATGAGCCAGCGACGTCGGTCGTCTGGAGCCCGACGATCACGCGTTGCTCTCGACCCACGGACAGGTCGTAGCTGGCGACCTGGGCGCCCACCTTCGGTTCCCCGGCCGCAGCCGTAGTGGACGCAGCCGCAGCCGTGGTGGACGTGGCCGCGTCCTCGTCGCCGCCGGATCCGCAGGCGCCGGCCAGTACGACCACCGATACCGCTAGTGCAAGAAGCCCGGATCTGCGCACGAATGTGGCCTTTCCGAACAAGGCCCGGTGGCCTCGGAGCGGGCGTGACACTACCAAGCGCCAGTCGCCACCGGGCGGCGACCACGTCAGCTCCTGTCGCCACAAGGGCCGACGTCGGTCCCCCCAACCACGGTCAGAGCGGCCCGCGTGCGCCCTGCGAGGCTTCGTAGGTCCCCGGCGAGCTCGGTGCTGCGGGCGGGCAGGCTTCGCTCCACCGCCTGCTTGGCTTCCAGGAGGCGTGCCGCTGCCTGGCGGTCGGCGGCGGCCGTCTGGGCGGCAAGCGTGTGCAGCGGGCCGTGCACACGGTCGGTGAAGAGCCGCTCGGCGGCGTCGACGTTTCCGGCTTCCAGGCCGGCAACCGCAGAGCACAGCGAGACGTACAGGTCCGGCGCTGCGGCGGCAGGATCGTCGGAACGGGCCCGAACCAGCGCGTACACGGCGCCGCCGACGACGACGACGACGGCGAGCGCCAGGATCACCAGGGCGCCTCGCCGACGCTGCGAACGGGCGCCGCTCTCCTTCATCGGTTCAGGACGATAACATCGACCTCCGTGGCGAAGTCTTCCAGGACATCCAGCGATGTGTCCGTTGCGGCCAAGTTGTTCCGCAGCCTCGGGGACCCGACCCGGTTGGCGATCCTGCTCGCCCTGGCCGAGGGCGAGCGCCGGGTGGCCGACCTGGTTGACGAGGTAGCCATGTCGCAGTCGAGCGTCTCGGGACACCTGGCGTGCCTCAAGGGCTGCGGGCTCGTGGCCGACCGCCCAGAGGAGCGCCGGCAGGTGTTCTACCGGATCGCCCAGCCCGAGATCTACGAGCTGCTCGGCGCCGCCGAGCGCCTCCTCGGGGCGGCGGGGACCCACATCGAGCTGTGCCGCAATCCCCTGATGGACCGGAAAGGCGAGCAATGAGCGAGGAATGCTGCGGCGGTCCGGCCCGTCGCCCCACCACCAGCTCCGTGGACGTGGAGGCAGACGAGGATCACCGCCTGTGGTCCATGCGTGAGGTCCGGGCCGCCGCCGGCGCCGGACTCCTCCTCGTCGCCGGGATGCTCGCCGGAGCGCTCGACGCGGACAACATCGCCATCGTCGCCTTCTTGGCCGCTACGGCGGTCGGCGGATCGACCTTTGTCCCCCACGCCCTGCGGGGACTCCTCCGGCGGCGGCTCGGCGTCGGCACACTGATGACGGTCGCCGCCGTCGGCGCGGTGCTGCTCGGCGAGTTCGGTGAGGCGGCGTCGCTCGCCTTTTTGTTCTCCATCTCCGAGGCGCTCGAGGACTATGCCCTGTCCCGTACCCGCCGGGGCCTGCGGGCCCTGCTCGACCTCGTGCCCGAGCGCGTCGTCGTGCGCCGTCCCGATGGGGAAACGGAGGTGGCGCCCGCCGATCTCGCCGTCGGCGACGTGATGGTCGTGCGGGCCGGCGACCGCCTCGCCACCGACGGGACCGTTCTCGCCGGCCGCACGACGTTGGACCTGTCAGCCATCACCGGTGAGTCCGTCCCCGTCGAGTGTGGGCCGGGACAGGCGGTCTACGCGGGCGCCATCAACGGCGGCGGCGTGCTCGACGTGGCCGTGACGGCGCCGGTGGCGGACAGCTCCCTGGCTCGCATCGTCCGGGTGGTGGAACAGGCCCAGGAGCGCAAGGGGAGTGCGCAGCGACTGGCCGAGCGTCTGGCGCGTCCGCTGGTGCCGGGAATCATCGTCGTCGCAGGCGCTGTCGCTCTCATCGGCAGCATCGCAGGCGACCCGGGCGTCTGGCTGGAGCGCTCGCTCGTGGTGCTCGTAGCCGCCGCCCCCTGCGCCTTTGCCATCTCCGTGCCCGTCACCGTCGTGGCCGCCATCGGTGCGGCCACCCGCCATGGGGTCCTCATCAAGGGCGGCCAAGCGCTGGAAGCGTTGTCGGGCGTACGCCAGGTGGCAATGGACAAGACGGGCACGCTCACCCGCAACCGCGCCACCGTCGTCGAGGTCGTGACCTCTCCGGGGTGGAGCCCATCAGCCGTACTGGCCGTCGCCGCTGCGTTGGAGGCGCGCAGTGAGCACCCGCTCGCAGCCGCCATCCTTGCTGCGGCCCCGACACCGGCAGCGGCGAGCGAGGTGCAGGTCGCCACAGGCCAGGGACTGTGCGGTCTGATGGAAGGCGTTCCGGTTCGGCTGGGCAAACCGGGCTACGTCCCGGAGGGCGGGCTGTCCAAGGACGTCAGTCGGCTGCAATACGACGGAGCAACGGTGGTACTCGTGCAGCGGGACGGAGTCACCATCGGGGCGGTGGCGGTTCGCGACGAGCTGCGTGTCGAAGCGGCGGCAGTGATCAGCGAGCTGCGTGCTGCGGACATGCACCGAGTGGTCATGCTCACCGGCGACAACGTCCGCACGGCCGAGGCTCTTGGCGCCGCGGCGGGCGTCGACGACGTTTCGGCCGAGCTGCTTCCCGAGGGCAAGGTTGAGGCGATCCGCCTGCTCCAGGCGCGAGGCTCGGTGGCCATGGTGGGCGACGGGATCAACGACGCGCCGGCGCTGGCCACGGCCGACGTGGGCATCGCCATGGGCGCCATGGGCAGCGACGTGGCCATCGAGGCGGCCGATGTCGCCCTGATGGGCGAGGAGCTCACCCAGTTGCCGGCGTTGTTCGCCCACTCCCGCCGCGCCGGTCGCATCATGCGCCAAAACCTCGCCATGTCGGGGCTGATCCTCGTCGTGCTCGTTCCGCTGGCCGCCTCGGGCGCCCTCGGCCTGGCCGCAGTGGTGGCGACGCACGAACTCGCCGAGGTGGTCGTGATCGCCAACGGTATCCGCGCCGGGCGGATGATCACCCGCCCGGTTCCGGGAGTGGTCCGCGCTTCCGACGCTGCCCGTGAGGATCCCGCCGGCGAGCCGACGGAGAGATTGGCTCGCCGTTGAGCGACCAGGAACCGTCGGCGGTCGACCCTGTGCCAGGCCGCCGCCTGCGCTGGTGGCCGCTGATCGTCGTCGCCGGGGCGGCGGCGGTCGCCGTCGTCCTCGCGAGCCCGAAGGGCTCCGGCGATGCCACAACCGGCGGTGGGCGGTTGGCCCCCGCCTTCGAGTTGCCCGACCTGATGGACCCGGGGCGAACCGTGTCATTGGCGCAATTCGCCGGGTCACCCGTGGTCGTCAACTTCTGGGCCTCGTGGTGCGTGCACTGCCGCAAGGAGATGCCCGCTTTCCAAGCCGTTTCGGAGCGCCTCGAGGGCACGGTGGCCTTCGTCGGTGTCAACCACCAAGACGGCAAGAGCGGCGCTCGCGACCTGCTGGACGAGACCGGCGTGACCTACGCCTCCGGGTACGACCCTGACGGTTCGGTCGCCCGCTTGTTCGCGCTGTTCGGCTTGCCGTCCACGGTTTTCATCTCGGCCGACGGTCGAGTTGTCGGCAAGCGCACCGGCGAGATGAGTGAGTCGGACCTGGAGGACGAGATCGAGCGGCTGTTCGGTGCTCCCGTCGGGTCGGGGTGCGGGCGTACAGGGAAAACCGAGGGAGGCTCTACGTGCGCGACGGGCTGACCAATCTGGGCAGGCTGCCGCGCCACCGCGCCGTTGGCACGGCTGCACGGGAACAGGCGAACGGGACGCGCCGGAGCCGGCCTGGCCGGCGCCTCGGCCGCGCGGTCGGCGCTGTTGCCGCCGTCGCGCGAACGTCTACAACAGCACCCTCCAAGGCGACCCACCCACGCCCGTCATGGATGCCTTTGCCGGCGACCCGGTGCGGCTCCACGTCCTCGCGCCGTGGAGCAGTCCCGCGTGCTCGCCGTGGAGGGCCACCGCTGGCCGGTGGAAGCGGGACGGGAGGGCGCGCCAATGGTGAGCTCGGTGAAGCTGGGCGGTCTCGAAGCGCTGACGCTGGAGATCGACAGCGGCGCCGGCGGGGCCAACCGACTTCCGGGCGACTACGTCTACGGCGACCATCGCGAGCCGTACCGCGAGGCCGCTCTGTGGGGGCTGTTCCGCGTGCGACCGGCGGGCTCGGACACAGGGCCGCTGCAGCGGCTGCCGTGCGAAGGTGGCCGTTGTACCGCTGGCACCTCGGCCTTCGCCCCGTTATTCTCGTTGGCGTTTTTCTCGGGACTCCTCGGCCTCGGGGTGATCGGCCGCCGGCGCAGCCGTGGGCGCGGTGGTCCGGTCACGCCGTCGCGGAGTGACGACTCGATCGACCCTGCGATCGGTGCACTACGTCCAGTGCGCGGCCATCGTCGACGGGCACGTGGCCGGCGTGGTCATCGCCCACGACCGGTCCCTGGTCCTGTTCGACAAGCGGATGGCGACCCGCTCGCAGTACCCGCTCCTTGCTGCCATGGTGCTGTTCACCGTCGGCGGCCTCTACCTGCTCCTTGGAGGTTGACGTGACCACACTGACGCTGGCCCACGGGGGGACGGCGGGCCTCATCTTCGAGGTCGGCTTCCTCGCCGTGCCCATCCTCGTGTTCACGGTGATGGCGGTGGTGTCGTCCCGTCGGGCCAAGCGCGACGAGGCCCAAGACCCCGAGGTGGAGGCGTGACGGGGGTCCCCGCCAGTGCCCGGCGGCCGGGCGACGCGCCGGCGCTGGCGCTCGTCTTAGTCGGCGTAGCGGCCCTGCTGGCCCGGCCGTGGGCGGGCAAGCTGGCCTCGGACCCCACCGCCGTCCTCGTCGTGCTGTTCGTCGCCCTCGGCGTGGTGGGGGCGTGCTGGCCGCTGCCGACGGTGACCCGGCCCGCCCCGCCGTACGCGGCTGTGATGGTCACGGTCGTCGGCGTGGCACCGTTCGGCGCCGGACGGTTGCTGGCCGGTGGCCGGGCGAGGCAAGGAGGCTCCGAAGGACGGCGGACCCGCCCTGTAGTCGGCAATATATAGGTGGGGTCCGCTTGCAGGAGCTTGCGACAGAGCGCGCACAGAATGTGCTGCTAGACGAACCCCTCGGATCGGAGCATCCCGGAGAGCAGTGCGTGTGGTCGCAGGACATCGGCACGCGCCCGGTCGTCGTCGATCGGGGTCGGCGTGCGGCCATCACTGAAGCCGACCGGTCGCGGGAGCCCTCGAGGTCTCGACGACGTACCGACGGAGGAGTCGATCGCATCGCTCGCGGGCAGATCGTCAGGATCATCCGCTCCGCCGTGAGCGAGGTCGTCTCGCGCCGTCGCGATCGCCCGGAACTCGCTGTGTCGTTCAAGGCCATATCTCTGGCGACGACTGCCGCGAGGCTGGCGAACTTGAACACCAGGTTGCAGAAGGGAGCCGCATCATCGGGCATCGACGGCACAGAGATCCTGAACCGGCAGGTCGGGCTGCGCGCATCAGATCCCCGGTCATCTGCGCACGGCGCCGTGTGTCTGCTGGACCAGCACTTCGATCCCGCAGTATGCGAACAAGATCTCGCTCGTCACCGAAGAGCTCCTCGAAGACGTCTTGGTCCGGGTCAAGCCGGACGGCCCGGAAACCCAGCCAGCCGGTGTCAGCCGGCGGTGACGGTAGTGTCGATGTCGACCGTGCGGCCCCTGCTGAGGCCGAGGGCGCCGGCGGCGAGGAGCAGCAGGCCGCCGGCCCAGTAGACGGCCACCACCCCGAAGGTGTCGGCCAGGACGCCGCCGACGCCGATGCTGGCCAGGCGGGCGGCCTGCCAGACGACGTCGTAGAAGGCGAAGACCCGGCCCCGGAGGCGGTCGGGCACAGCCGTTTGGAGGACCGAGTTGTAGGTGACGTTCCCGGTGCTGGTGCCCACGCCGTAGACGGCGAGGGCACCCACGGCGATGCCGAAGCTGCGGGTGGCGGCCAGGACGATGTCGACGAGTCCGCGCAGGAGGTAGGGGCCGTAGAGGAACGTGGGGCGGCGTACATCGTCGACGACCCGTTGCATGACGAGCGGCCCGAACCCGGCGCCCACGCCGATGGCGGCGATGAGGAACGCGAACTGGCTGGGCCCCACGTCGAGGTGCTCCTCGGCCAGGACGACGAGGAGGGCGGAGGTGGCGCCGGCTGAGAGGGCGGCGAGACCCTGAACACCGGCCAGGGTGCCGAGGAAGCGGCTGGACCGGATGGTGCGGAGCCCCTCGGCGATGTCACCCAGCCTCTTGGTGGGAGCCGGGACCCGGCCCGAGGCGGGCAGGCCCCGGAGGAAAGCGGCGGAGACGAGGAAGGTCGCGGCGTTGATGGCGAAGGCGGGCCCGGGGCCGGCGAAGGCGACGAGGGCCCCGGCTAGTGGCGCCAAGGCGATCTGGGAGATCACCGCCGCCGACCAGACCGCCGAGTTGGCGCCGACAACCTCGTCTTCGGGCGCCAGGGTCGGGAGCATGCTGGCCGCCGCCGGGTTGAAGAACACGCTGAAACCCGACAGGAGGAAGGCGGCGAGGTAGACGAGGGCCAGCCCGCCGTGGAACAACACCAGGGCGGCGGCGACCACGGCCCGTCCGAGGTCGGCGGAAATCATGACCCGTCGACGGGAGTGGCGGTCCACGATGGCGCCGGCGACGAAACCGAGGAGCAGGACCGGGAAGATCTCGTAGGCGACGGTGGCAGCCACCTTCACACCCGACCCCGTCAGCCGGTAGAGGAGGATGACCAGGGCGCCGGAGTTGAACGTGTCACCCCAGCGAGACACGGTCTGGGCTGCGAACAACCGGCGGAATCCGGGCCGGGCCAGCGCCCGCCGCAACGGCGAAGGCCCTGCGGGCGCGTTCACGGCGCCTGCGGCGTCTCGGAGGCGAACTACGGGACGGCCAATCCGGCAGCAAGCAGGCCGATGGCCCCGAAGGCCACCAGGGCGGTAGAGAACCCGGCGCTCAGCAGGGACTGGAACGCAAGGCTGCCAAGGCCAAAACCGACGAACAGCGTGAACACGTTGAGGCCCATGGCCTGGCCGCGACGGGTGGACAGCTGGGTGACGATGCCGGCCAGGAGCGGTTGGGTGAGGTCGTAACCCAACGACAGGACGGCCACGGCCAGTACGGCCACCGCCAGCGGGATGTCGGCGGCGAGGACCAGGCCGCAGCTCGCGGCGACGGCCACACCCAAGGGGATGAGCCGGGCGCGGCCGGACCGGTCGGCCCGCCGGCCGATGAACGGGCCGATCACCAGGCCCGGTACGCCGTAGCCGACCAACGCCAACCCGATCCCCACCTGCCCGAGATCGAACCGCCGCTCGAAGTACAGCCCAAGCCAGGTGTAGACGCCCGAGTGCAACATGGCGTTGACGAGCACGTAGGCGTAGGTCCGCCGCCCGCGACGATCGGCCACCAGGTCCCCATAGCCCCTGGCCACCATCCGAACCGGCGGCGCCCCCGGTTCGGGCCGCAGAAACAGCCGCCGCAGTCGCAACAGGCCGAAACCGACGGCGGCGCCGGCCGCGGCGACGCTCAGGAACAGGCCCCGCCAGCCGATGACCGGCTCTGCGAGGGCCCCGGCGCTGGACCCGAAGGCGATGCCGCCGGCCATGGCCCCGAAGAACAGCCCCAGCGCCCGACCCCGCTCCTGAAACGGGACCACATCACCGATCAGCGCCAAAGCAATCGGGACCACACCGCCGGCCCCGACCGCGGTGACCACACGGGCCGAATGAACACACCGGTGCCGTCGACGGATGCGGTGGCCGCGGTTAGCACCACGAACGCCCCCAGCGAGGCGAGGATGACCGGGCCCCGGCCGACACGGTCCGACAACGGACCCCACACCAACGTCATCACCCCGTACGGGATGAGATAGGCCGGCACCGCCCACCCAACGCTCGACGGGGTCGATCCGAACAGCACGGACAGGCGCGGGATCAGCGGCGCGATCATGAATGCCTGGAAGAAGATCAGGAACGTGGCGGCAGCCAGCAACCACAGCAAAGGCCGCCACCGGCCGGTCGACTCGGACTGGACGGCGGGATGAGGTTGATCGGTGGCCCAGGCCAACCGGTTCTTGGAGGCGAACCAGGCCCAGATCGCCTGCTGTCGGCGCATCGACGCCGCTCCCGGGGAGAGCTGATGTCCAGGTTGGAGACCCCGGCGTCCCAGGCAGAGGCCCGGGCGTCGGCTGGGGATGTCGATGTTGATGTGGCCGTCGTCGGTTCCGGGGGCGCCGCGTTCGCCGCCGCCATCCGGGCCACCGCCCTGGGCGCTCGGGTCGTGCTCATCGAACGGGCCACGGTGGGCGGAACGTGCGTGAACGTGGGCTGCGTGCCGTCCAAGATGTTGCTGGCCGGCGCCGATGCCTTCCACACCGCCGCCGCCCACCCTTTCTGCGGCCTGCCCACCGAGACCGGCCGGGTCGACCTGGCCGCGCTGGTGGCCCAGAAGGACGAACTCGTGGTGCCGGCTTCGCGAGGCCAAGTACGTGGAGGTGGCCGAGGCCTACGGCTTCGAGATCATGTCCGGTGAGGCTTCCTTCGCCGACCCGGGCACCCTCGACGTCGACGGCCAGACCGTGCGGGCCGCCTGGTATCTGATCGCCACCGGCGCCGAGCCCAAGGTGCCTGACCTGCCGGGCCTGGCCGAGGCCGGCTACCTCACCTCGACCACGGCCATGGAGCTGTCTCAGGTGCCCGGTCGGGTGGTGACGATCGGCGGCGGTTTCGTGGGGATGGAGCAGAGCCAGCTGCTGTCCCGCCTCGGCGCCCACGTCAGCGTGGTCGGCAGACTGGCGGCCCGGGCCGAGCCGGAGCTGGCCGCCTGGATGGGCCGGATCTTCGCCGACGAGGGCATCGAGGTGGTGGCCGGGCGGGCGGTGGCGGTGGAGCGCGACGGCGCCCAGCGGGTCGTGGTGTGCGCCGACGGCACCCGCCTCGTCGCCGACGAGGTCCTGGTCGCGGTGGGCCGCCGCCCCCGGGTGGAGGCGTTGAACCTGGGGGCAGCCGGGGTGAAGCTCGACGACGCCGGGTTCGTGGCCGTGGACGAGCAGCTACGCACGTCCAACCCCCGGGTCTTCGCCGCCGGCGACGTGACCGGCGGACCGCAGTACGTGTACGTGGCCGCCGCCCAAGGCGACCTGGCCGCCGAGAACGCCCTCACCGGCGGCCACCGCCACATCGACTACACCGGCTTGCCGTCGGTGATCTTCACCGACCCAGCCCTGGCCAGCGCCGGGATGACCGAAGCCGAAGCACGAGACGCCGGCCACGACGTGACCGCCCGGGTGTTGGAGCTGGAGAACATCCCCCGGGCCCTGGCCAACCGGGAAACCCGGGGGGCGATCAAGCTGGTGGCCGACGCCGCCACCGGCAAGGTCCTCGGGGTGCACGCCGTCGCCGAAGGGGCCGGCGATCTGGTCCTGGCCGGTGTCTACGCCATCAAGTTCGGTCTCACCGTCGATGATGTGGCCACCACCTGGGCGCCGTACCTGACCATGAGCGAAGGCTTGAAGCTGGTCGCCCAGTCGTTCAAGGGCGACATCAAGAAGCTGTCGTGCTGCGCCACATGACCACCCCGACCACCCCGGAGCAGCCTGTCGCCGAGCCGGCCGACGACACGGGCAACGGCCCCACCGTGGATTGATGGCTGGCGGCGGACAGCGGCGGCGTCGCAGGAGCCGCCCCGGCACTCTCACCGACCGTCGGAGCGTGCCTCTCATACCTCGGGGTCGGCACGGCCGCCGCCGCTGGCGTCGCTGCGCGGCCGGTCTCAGCATCGGCGGGATAGCGCTCGGCAGGTCGCTCTGGTGACCGTGGCCGCCGTGCGCACCGTCGAAGTACGCGGAGCCTGCCCCGTCGGCCGCCGACCAGCACCCGCCGCACTCTCGCCTCCCTCGCCGGCTGGGCGATCGTGAGCTTCGCCGCCGTCCAGTGGCTCCTCCCCCTCCTCACCCGAATCGCCGACGAACAACCGCCCCCGGCAGCTCCCCTGACCCGCTCAAGCTCCGCCCCCCCCACCCCTCCAGAAGCGAGTCGACCCGTGACCAACAAGACAGAACGCCGACCAAACCAGGACCGTGGCGTCGAGGAACGTCAGCCAGCTCTCCCCAAGGCTGCGGTGGGAGCCGGGGCGGTCGCGTTCATGGGTGCTGTGCTGCGCCGGCCCGGCCCTCGTAGCGGCCGGCGTGCTCGGCTCGGTGGGCGCGTTCCTGGGCAACCCTCTCGTCATTGCTGCCGGGCTGCTCCTCACCGCCGCCGCTGTCCTCATCGTGGTACGCCGCCGCTCCCACCACGCCGCCTGCTGTCCCCCCAAGAACAGCACCGCCGCCCGCTCCACCGGCCAAGACCCGGACTAGCAACCAAGTGTCCGCAGACCCAGCGGGGCACCCGGCCCACCCGCGACCTCGAGCTCGGCTACTGACTGTCCTGCGGTGGCGTGCCGATGTCATCTCCCACCTCCTCGATGAGGTCCGCCCGACCTCGGCATCACCGGCCCTGACCCTCCGGGGGCGCCGATGCGGGTGCGCTCGATCCCCACCGTCGTTGCCTTCGGGGCGATGGCAGCGAGGTCGACCGCCTGGTGGGCATTCCGTCCCGGGCCGCATTCGAAGCGTTCGTGCCCCGCCTGGCGGCGCTGTAGTGGAGAGGGCGCCTACCGAGCTGCGGCCGTGTGAGCCGGAACGTGAACGCGCCCTGATCTCAGTGGACGGATCGCAGCGCGAACCACGCGGCGGTGAGGGTCGCGGCCCCGATCACCAGGAGCCGTAGTTCCCGGTCCCGGCGGACCACCACGAGGGCGAGGGCGAGCAGGATGAAGGCCACCACTCCCTGGACCAGCACGCCGGCGTCGGTGCCGGGAAGGAGCAGCTCCCTCACCGAAAGACGCCCACGGCTGCTCTCACGCCGGCGCCCCGGCCTCGCCCGCCTCCCCCTCGTCGGCCAGCCGCTCCCCGAACGCCCGGAGGCGCTCCAGGCTTTGGCTGTCGACGTGGCGACCCCGCCGGGCCAGGGTGTCCTTGATCGCCCGGTAGGTCTCGGCCTCGAGCCCGCACCGCCGGGAGTGCTCGAGGTGGCGCCGGACGCGCCGGACGCGCCGGGCGGTCAGGTCGTCGACGTGGCCGTCGCTGGCGTCGGCCCGCCTCCGTCGCTTCGCCGCTGATCTCGCCCGAAGCTGAGCACGGAGTCGGCCTCGACCCGCCGCCCCGTGTCACCGCGGGGTGAACACGCGCCGGCGGAGCGACGTGGGCGGTCAGTGCCACGTGGCCCAGTCGGCGCCGGCGGCGATGCCGGCGGCAAACACGACGAAGGGCGCCACGCTGGCCGTCACGATCAACCGCCGCTGTCGGAAGCCCAGCCGGTGCAGGGCCACGCGGAAACCCAGGGCGGCCGCGGCCACCACCAGCCACCACACGACGCGCCAGGCCGCAGGCCAGGCGAGGGGAACGACGTAGCGGGCCCAGCCCGGCGCCGGTGAGTTGGCGGCCGTGCCGCCGACCACCTCCAACACGATGGCCGACACCACCAGCGTGGCGCACCCGAGGGCGGCCCACCCGAGACGAGCCGTCATCTGGTCGCGCTGGGGGCCGCCGCTCACACGAGAGACAACACGACGTCGGCAATGCCTCATTCCCCACGACTCCAGGGTGGCCCGGGACGGTGAGCCCTCGGCCGCCTTCACATCTGCCGACATTCCACGGGAAGGGCGCGGAACCGGGGCGGGTTCCCCCGGCATGGCCCGTTCCGGCCTGCGTCAGCGGTCGAGGAGCCACTCATGACACGACTCGGCGTCCTCGTGGCCACCATCGCCCTCCTCGCCGCCGCTTGCGGCGGTGACAGCGACCCCCCGGAGGCGGGCGGCGGCGGCGGTCCGGGCGTTTCCTCCATCACGTCGGCAGGCGCCGCCCCTAAGCCCGAATCCACCGATCAGGTTCGGCCGGCCGCCGTGGCGGGCCGAACATGACAGCGAATGTGTGAGGACGCCCGATCGGGCGTCGGCTGTGCCCACGGGCCGCTGGACGGGC
>JBKJNA010000196.1:0-3247 GCA_046596195.1 Acidimicrobiales bacterium
CCGAGCTCGACATCCACCTGTACGGCGACAAGGTCGGAGACTTCGGGCCGCGCTTCAAGGATCACGGCCTGCTCGCCCCCTCCGAGCTGAATACCGTCTACAACAGGTGCTTCGCCGGGCTGAGTCTGTCGATGACCAACGTCTCGCTGGTGCCGCACGAGATGCTGGCGGCGGGCTGTATCCCGGTGGTGAACGAGGCCGATCACAATCGCGTCGTTTTGGACAACCCGTACATAGACTATGCGGCGCCGACGCCGCATGCCTTGGCCGACGCCCTCCACGACATCGTGGTGGACCCCGGGTTCGGGGGCCGGTCTGCCGCCGCCGCCGGCAGCGTCCGTGGGCGTTTGTGGGACGACGCCGGACGGGCCCTCGAGGCCATGCTCCGGCGCGAGCTCGACGCCGGGGCCTGATCCCTCAGGTCCCGGCGGCGGGCCACAGCTACTTTGCATCTCAGGTGCTCAGGGCTGGGCGTTTCCGGCGGAAATAGTCGTCGGCACACCGTTGCGATAGAGGACGTTGCCGGACCACTGGGTGATGCCGACGCTCGGCTGGTACGAGTGGGTGCCGTAGTAGCCGCCCCACCAGCCCCCCCCGCCGTCGGGGACGGTGTTGGGGTCGACGCCGAACCAGCGATTGTTCATGACCTCGATGTTGCGGTTGCTCCCGCCGCACCCGCAGTAGCCGTCGCCCCGGATGTACAGGGCGTAGCCGCCGCCGTTCATGAAGGTGTTGCCCTCGACCCGCACACCGTCCACGGTGCCGAAGTCGTTGGTGATGTTCACCGAGCTGTTGGCGCCCTCGGCACCTGCGATGGCGATGTAGTTGTTCCGCACGAAGACGTGGGGACCGGTTACCGGCGCCCCGTTCTCACGGGCCCCGTAGTACACCTCGATGCCGTCGGCGTGGGCGGCGCCTGAGCTGGTCCTGGTCATGGGCTGGTGGATCCAGTTCCACTCGGCCGTACCGTTGGAGCCGAGGCGGATGTGGTCGGTGTCGTTGATGAACTCCGAGAAACGCACCACTCCGCCGCCCTCCATCACCAGGGCGGGCTCGTCACCCGTCAAGGCACCGTCGAACAGGGAGTGCTCGATGTTGAGCCTGCCACCCTGGCCCAGGACCATCTGGGTGTCGGAGATGCGGAACTTGCAGTTCCTGAAGCTGACGTTGGCCGTCGACCCCTCGGGCAGGTACAGCCGGGAACCGGTGATGAGGCAGTTGGAGAAGCTGTAGGTGCCTGAGTTGAATTGGCGGGGACCCGTGTAGGGCGTGAGGCTCGACTCCGCCACGGTGAGGCCAGGCTTCTCCGGGAACACCATGGCGTTCATGCCGCTGCCGACGGTGAACCCGTCACCCGGGGGCGGCGGCGGGGCCGTCGTCGTGGAGGTGGCTGGCGGGATGGTGGTGGTGGTGGTGGCCGGTGGGGTGGTCGTCGTGGTGGTGGCCGCCGGGATCGTGGTGGTGGTCGTCGTGCCGGCCGGGAGAGTGGTTGTCGTCGCAGGGGCGATCGTGGTCGTCGTCACCGGAGCGACCGCCGGGGCCACGAACAGGGTGTCGACGAAGTAGTTCGTGTTGTTGTAGTTCGTGGAAGGGAACCGGCTGACCGTGGCATAGCGATACACGCTGTTCACGGCCGTCAGGGGACCGTTGACGAGCGGCGAGTTGAAGAATCCGTTGTCCGACGGGTAGTAGCCGTTCGGCGTGAAGTAGGAGACGACGTAGACCGTCGCCGCCTTCACGGCCACCGGGCTGGAGAAGGTGACCTCCTGCCATCCGGTGCCGAGGGGGTTCGAGAAGCTCGCCCGGGCCAGCTTCGTGCCGCTGCTGCTCCAGAGCGTGGCGACTTTTGTGCCCGCTGTCGGCTGTCCGGCGTAGTACCGCACACCCGTGATCCAGCCATCGATCGAGGGCCGGATCTTCAGGCCGAGTTCGACGGATTTGCCGTCGTTCTGTACGGGGTTGGCCGGGATGGCTGAACCGAAGAGGTTGACGGGCGCGGCGCCGGCCGGGGGAAGGGCGGCATTCGACGCGCCGACGAACGACAGACTGATGAACACGACGACGATGCCCATGGCTGCCCAGCGGATTGCCGATCCACCGCTGTGCCTGAGCTGGTGCGAACCGTGATGACTCATGTGGACACGCCCTTCCGAGGGGAACCGTGCTGCGGAGAGGACTTCCCCGCCCCGAACCCTTTCGGCCTTCATGGCGCATACCTTGAGAACGGCCACAGAGGCCGCTAACGACGCTGGCTTTCCCGCGCGTACGCGGCGGGCGAGAAGCCGCACCCGTCCCAGATCCCCCCAACTTCGGGCATCAGGGCTGTGATTCGTCCTTTTCGACGGCGACGCTGGAGCCGTCAACTCGGAAGAGCAGGTTCCCGCTCCACGCGGTGAGGCCGACATTCGGCTTCCACGAGTGCGTCCCGTAGTAACCACCCCACTTGTCCTCGCCCCCGGAGAACCAGCGGTTGTTCAGGATCTCGATGTTGCGGTTGCTCCCACCGCACCCGCAGCTGCCGTCGCCCCGGATGAACAGCGAGTAGCCACCCCCGTTCATGAAGGTGTTGCCCTCGACACGCACACCGTCGACGGTGCCGAAGTCATTGGTGATATTCACTGCGCTGTTCGCCCCCTCGGCGCCGTCAATGGCGATGTAGTTGTTCCGCACGAACACGTGGGGACCGCTGGCGGGCGACCCGTTCTCGCGGGCGGCGTAGTACACCTCGATCCCGTCGGCGTGAGCGTTGCCCTCGTAGGACCTGGTCATGGGCTGGTGGATGTAATTCCATTCCGCCGTCCCGTTGGAGGCGAGGCGGATGTGGTCGGTGTCGTTGATGAACTCCGAGAAGCGCACCACGCCACCGCCCTCCATCACCAGGGCGGGCTCGTTGCCGGTGAGCGCGCCGTCGAATAGGGCGTGCTCGATGGTGAGCCGGCCGCCCTGGCCCAGGATCATCTGGGTGTCGGAGACCCGGAACTTGCAGTTCCTGAAGGTGACGTGGGCCGTCGACCCCTCGGGCAGGTAGATCCGCGAACCGGTGACCAGGCAGTTCGAGAAGCTGTGGGTTCCCGAGTCGAACCGGCGTGGACCGCTGTAGGCCGTGAGGCTCGACTCCGACACGATGAGGCCCGGCTTCTCCGGGAAGGTCATGGCGGAGGGCCCGCTGCCGACGGTGATCCCGGCACCGGCCGGCGCTGTCGTCGACGGCCGGCGGACGGTGGTCGCCGTCGTCGCGGCCGGCTGG